>CANGEW010000009.1 GCA_947452965.1 Chitinophagaceae bacterium
CATCCATTTTTCAAAATATTCAGCCGCTTTTGTAACATCTGTTTCGTAATAATAAGTAAACAAGTTTGCGTATACTGGCGCATAAGAAGGGTCGTTAGTTATGGCCGTTTGGTATTGTTCCATGAAAATGGATTCTTGAGAGCGGCCTTGAGACTGATACACTTTACCAATTCTAAAATTGGCTCTAACATATTTTGGATTGATAGCCAATGCAGCCTGATAAGACAAAATTGCATTGCCTCCATCACCCGTTTTTCTATAAGCATCTCCCAGATTAACCCATACATCTGGATCATTGAATTTTTTCAACTGAGTTGCCTGTTTCAATTTTTCAATCGCATATACAGGATCTCCATTCTTTGCATCAGGATTTCCATTTGCAAATCCAATAGCATTCAAAACCGCAATGCTCTTACCTTGAGACAATGATATAGCTGCTTCGAAATGATTTCTAGCTTCTTGAATTTTTCCTTCTATTAATTCAATATGAGCAATACCAACCATTATAAGTGTGCTGTTATTCAAAGGCAATTTAGATTGATACAAAGCTTTTGCATCAGCCAAATCCTTCTCGGTTCTCTCATCAGGCCTAATCAAAGATTGACCTAACCAATAAGTGGCTTCTTCATTATTTGCATCTGTATTTAATATTTTTTGAAAAACCTCTTTAGCACTATTGTATCTTTCATAATACAAAAACTTCTTTCCGTCTTCTAACGTTTGAGCATTCGCTGCATTTAATAACATTAAGGCAATGGCAACAAACCAACATTTATACATTTTCATCTTTTAAATTTTGTAATTATAGCAATATTTACAACGTAAAATTATTGAAGAAACTGTTAAGCAAAGTTTATTTTTTAGCTCCAGTCTCATTTATTTGAATATTTCTCACTTCAAAATCCATTACAGGGGCTAAATAATCTCTTTTAAAAATCAATTGACCTCTTTCATATTTTAAAAAAGAAACGAAACCACTTCCAACCCCAGTGAAATTTTCCTTCATAATATAGTATAACGGGCGCGTCAAAGGATATCTTCTTGTAATCATACTTTCTTGTGTGGGTTTGACAAATGGCTCACCAGTACAATTTAAATTTTGAATATATGCCAGCCTGATTTTTTTTAATCTCTGAATTTGATTAGGATCTTGCTCATTTCCAATCCAGCTAATGCCAAGAAAACCAATTGCATTTTTATGATTCGCAACATATTCAATTACTTCTTCGCTGTTTTTGGTGGCTCTTACCATCGAAGTGTCATATTTATTCCCTTTTAGAATAGAATCCTTTATATACCTCACGGTACTAGTAGCATTTAATCCATCAAATACATACAGATATTTTTTTTCGTCATGCCCCAATAATCCTTTTTCTATTTGGTCTAATGTTAAAGTTGTATCTATATTAGAGGGATTGAGAATAATGGCCACTGCATCGGTTGCTACTCTATTACAAGGTGGATTATACCCAATTGAATCGATCATAAAGCGTTCTTCTTTCTTACTTAGCCCCCTTCCTACTATTACCAATCGTGTAGCGCTATCTTTGAAAAAATCTCTCATACAATCCGCTTCAGATTTATAAACTACCTCTATATGCGCATTGGGATAGGACAACTCATACATTTTTATCTGCTCTTCCATAACAGGCCTAAAGGATTCATCTACACTGATTTGAATAGTTCCATTTTCAGGTGTTTCTTCAGTGGTACTTTTTTTGGAGATGCATGATTGAGATAAAATCATGCCTATGAATACAATAAATAGAATGCTATGATTTTTTATCATCTTTCGTGTAAATAATTTTTTTTATACCCTCGATACCATCTAAAAACTCCATAGATACAACAAACACAGCCAAATATTTTCATTGCTGGATCATCGTATTGCGCTTGTATTCTTAAGCTGAAATACTTTATAAAAATCAAAAAAACGCCCATAGATACCCATAAAGTACCCATTCCATAGTCCATTATACTCTTCATTAAAATGTATCCTTTTTCGCGACTTGACAACTGATCCCTATCTTGTTTATTCATATAATTAAGTGCTTACCCTGCAATTTAATAAGTTTATTTGGTAGTCAAAACGCTACTTATCATAAATATGCAGTTTATACAATCAAATAAATACTTTAAGATTAGATTAGAATTATCTTTGTCATATGAAGATTTTAATGGTTTGTTTGGGTAATATTTGCAGAAGTCCTATTGCAGAAGGCGTCTTACAAAAAAAAGCAAAAGAAGCTGGTTTAGATTGGACGATAGATAGTGCTGGAACAAATGGATATCATGTGGGAGAAGCTCCACACCTTTTAAGTCAAAAAGTATGTTTATCCAATGGCATCAACATTAGTAGTCAAGTATCAAGACAGTTTGAGAAAGAAGATTTCGATCGCTACGATAAAATATTTGCTATGGCGAAAGATGTAATGGTAGACATTAAAAATATTGCAAGAAATAAATTTAACCCTGAGAAGGCTTCTTTGTTTTTAGAAGCATTGTATCCCGGAGAAAATTTAGATGTGAAAGACCCATGGTATGGAAATGAAGATGGCTACCTAGAAGTCTTTTCGCAGATCAGCCAAACTTGTGACGCTATCATCACAAATTATATAAGCAGCCAAAAATAAAGACAAGATGTCAAAACCGAGTTTACCCCAAGGAACAAGAGATTTTTCTTCTGATACTGTCAGAAAAAGAAACTTTATTTTCTCAACGATAAGAAATGTTTTTGAATTATATGGGTTTCAGCCACTGGAAACTCCAGCAATGGAAAATCTTGATACATTAATGGGTAAATATGGAGAGGAGGGCGATCGGTTGATTTTTAAAATACTCAATAATGGTTTGAATGACCCAAAAAATAGCAGTAAAGCAACCGAGGGGTTTCATAAAGCACTAGAAGGAAAAAGCAGCCCATTGCTAACCGAACGCGCATTAAAATACGATTTAACCATCCCCTTTGCTAGATACGTTGCTATGAACCATGGACAGTTAACCTTCCCATTCAAGCGCTATCAAATACAACCTGTTTGGCGAGCCGACAGACCACAAAAAGGAAGGTATCGTGAGTTTACGCAATGTGATGCCGACATTGTTGGAAGTACCTCTTTATTAAACGAGATTGATTTAGCTAACATCTACCACAGCGTTTTTTCAAAACTTGGATTGCATGACTATAGACTCAAAATAAATAACAGGAAAATACTGTTGGCACTAGCTGAAATTTCTGGAGGAGCTGAATTCTTAACCAATATCACTATCGCAATCGATAAACTAGAAAAGATTGGAATTGAGAAAGTAAAAGAAGAATTATCACAAAGAAGCCTATCGAATTCTCAGATTGAAAGGATTGTAAATTATTTAAATATTAATGGCACGAATCAAGAGAAACTTTTAAAGATCAGAGCATTATTTCATAATAATATGACAGCGGAAGAAGGCATAAAAGAGCTAGAATACATCGTGTCAAGAACAACCACTGTCAATATTGATATCGATTTGACCTTAGCAAGAGGGTTAAATTATTATACAGGAACGATTTATGAAGTAAAAGCACCTGACACTGTTCAGATGGGTAGCATTGGCGGAGGAGGTCGATATGATAACCTTACAGAACTTTTTGGTGTGCCTAATATTGCTGGAGTGGGTATTAGTTTTGGTGTAGATAGAATTTATGATGTAATGGATGAGCTTCAATTGTTTCCTCAAAACGTTAACATTGGAACTAAAGTCCTATTTTTTAACATGGGAGAGCAAGAAAGTTGGTTCGCTTATCAGACAATGAACAAACTTAGGGAAAAAAATATTGCTTGTGAGTTGTTTCATGAAGCCTCTAAAATTGACAAACAATTCAAATACGCTGAAAGAAAAAACATTCCTTATGTTGTAATAATTGGCAGTAATGAACTTGACAATAACACTTGCATATTAAAGAACCTTGCCAAAGGACAACAGGAGATAATTGATATTGCGGTGCTCTCTGAAAAGCTTGTCTAAAAAACTATAGCCCTTCAAAAATAATTGCGGCACCTTGACCAACTCCAACACACATAGTGGTAAGGCCGTATTTGGATTTTCTTCGTTTCATTTCATGCAATAGTGTCGTTGCTATTCTCAACCCACTGCAACCTAATGGATGACCCAATGCGATTGCACCACCATTCACGTTTACTTTTTCTAAATCAAGACCAAGATCATGAATACAAGCTATGCTTTGAGAAGCAAATGCTTCGTTCAATTCGATTAGATCCAAATCTGCAATGGAAATACCTGCTCTTTTTAAAGCTTTTGTAGTTGCAGGTATTGGACCGATTCCCATAACAGAAGGCTCCACTCCAGCTACTGCCATGCTTTTCACTTTTGCAATTGGCTTCAAACCAAATTTTTTCACTGCTGCTTCATTTGCTAGCAACATCGCCGCCGCTCCATCATTAATACCACTGCTGTTACCTGCGGTAACCGTGCCATCTTTAATAAAAGCTGGCTTTAATTGTGAAAGTTTTTCAAAAGAAGAAAGTCTCGGATGCTCATCTTTTTCTACATCGAATACCTCTTTTCCTATTTGTACTCTTACTGGTATTATTTCATCTTTAAACTTTCCATTCATTTCAGCATTTGCATATTTCTGCTGACTTTCCATTGCAAATTCGTCTTGTGCATGTCTACTAATATTCCATTGTCGGGCTACATTTTCAGCCGTTTCACCCATTGAATAAGGAAAATAGGTTTCGGCCAGTTTTCTGTTGATAAATCTCCAGCCCATGGTTGTATCAAAAACTTGAGCATTTCTATCAAAAGCGGTTGTAGCTTTCGCCATTACAAAAGGAGCTCTGCTCATGCTTTCTACTCCACAAGCAATCATCATTTGTGCATCTCCACATGCAATAGTTCTTGCACTATCCATAATAGCTTGCAACCCACTTGCGCAAAGTCTATTTACAGTATTGCCTGCTATAGTTGTAGGTAGCCCGGCTAATAAAGCAGCCATTCTTGCCACATTTCGATTATCCTCTCCACTCTGATTGGCAGCACCTGCAATCACATCTTCAATTGCATTTACATCAACACTATTATTTCGTTCAATTAATGCCTTAATCACAATTGACAACATATCATCTGGTCTAATACTAGATAATGCACCACCATATTTACCAATAGGTGTTCTTACTGAATCAATGACATAAACTGTTTCCATGTGTAATCATTTTAGTTGAACCAATTCTTACAAAGATAAAACCTTTGTGAAAGATTGAATGAATATAGAAAGATAATCCATTTTAGGTTGATTATCTTTGTAAAATGTCAGTCAGTAAAAATATTAGAGAACTTTCTCTGCCAGAATTAAAAGAGTATTTTGAATCTATTGGAGATAAGAAATTCAGAGCCATTCAAGCTTATGAATGGTTATGGAAAAAAAATGCCCGTCATTTTGATGAGATGAGCAATTTATCTTTAGAGCTTCGAAAAAAACTTGCGGAAGATTTTGAATTCAATGCCGTTCAAGTAGATGCAACTCAGCAAAGTGCAGATGGAACTTTAAAATCCAGATTTAAAACGTATGACAATCATCTTATAGAAGGGGTTCTAATCCCAACAGAAAAACGAAACACTGCCTGTGTATCCTCTCAAATAGGATGCAGCTTGACTTGTAAATTTTGTGCTACAGGAAAGATGGAGCGTAAAAGAAATTTACACTTCGATGAAATATATGATCAAGTGGCGTTATTAAATGAGCAAAGTGAAAAAGTATATGGCAAAAAACTGACAAACATTGTTTACATGGGTATGGGAGAACCTTTACTGAATTATAAAAATGTATTAAAATCAATAGATCGCATTACCGCTTCAGACAGCATGAACATGAGCCCCAAAAGAATCACTGTGTCTACTGCTGGGGTAGCTAAAATGATCAAACAATTAGGAGATGATAAAGTCCGATTTAATTTAGCATTGTCACTTCATGCTCCCACTGATAAAAAAAGAAACGAAATTATGCCCATCAATGAAACCAATACCATTGATTTACTGATTGAGGCATTAAATTATTTCTACGATCAAACTAAAAATGACATTACTTTAGAATACATTCTTTTTAAAGACAAAAACGATAGTATAGAAGATGCCAATGAACTCATAAAAATTTATCGAAAAATACCCACTCATCTCATAAACGTAATCGAGTACAACCCAATAGGCGATGGCCTATTTGCAAAGCCCGACGAAGATGCCACTCAAATTTTTACCGATCAATTGGCAAAAAACAAAGTCAATGTGAGGGTAAGAAGAAGCAGAGGCAAAGACATTGATGCAGCCTGTGGACAATTAGCGAACAAGGGTTAATATATGTTTAATTTTTATATGTTAAAAATAAAATTACTTTAAACATATTCTTTTACCTTAGTACAAATTTTAAAGCTACTCATAACCGATAGTTACACATAAATTTTACAATCATATTTAAATTATCATAAATGAATACAACCATTAAAAAAATTGCTTTAATTACTCTCTTATTCATGAGTTGCACTGTAAGCTGGTCTCAAAATTTCACGGGTGGCTGGCCATTTGCTTCTGATTCTTTGGGGACATCGATTGGTAACGTAACATGTAATGCTGCAATCATCAATAGCAGCTTATTTACTAGACTCAGATCTTATTCATCAGTTGGATTAAAAGGGATGGGTACTGCTGGGAAAACAACTACTCCTTCATGCAGTGCTTTATATAATGCTGCAGGAGCCACAACTCCCATCAGCCCATACATGGAGTTGGTTTGCTCCCCTAACACAGGGTATAGTGCGAATATCGATGCATTTTCTTTTAAACTCACTGCTGATTCTCTAAGCTCAGCATCTATGTTATTTTCCGCTGGTTACTCTATTGACGGTGGAATTACTTTTACAGGTTTTAGCATTTCTAAAAACGGTTTTGCAGACACTGTCAAAGGAACTACAGGCAGCACAATGACTACAGGCGACACTTTCAGAATATCAGCTCCTGCATTATCCATTCCTGTAACCGGTTCATTAATCATTAGAATCATTTATTGGAAAAATGCAACAGGCGCTACAACTAGTAACAGAATTATTATCAGTCCTATATTACTTTCAGGTACTACTACACCCGGAGTTGCCAGTCCAGTTATTAATAATCCAGCTCCAACAAGTATTACTGGATTGAGTTATATCGAGGGTTCCGGACCTTCCACATCATCCAACTTTACTGTTAGCGCAAATTATTTAACAAGCAATTTTATCGTAAAAGCACCTACAAATTTTGAGCTATCTCTTAATGGAACTTCCTTTTCAGATAGTCTTATTCTAGTTCCTGTTTCAGGTTCAGTTAGCTCAACACAAGTTTATGCAAGATTAAAAGTAGGTTTAACGACTGGCTCTTATATTGACAGCATCAGATTGTATTCTACAGGTGCCAATTCAAAATCTGTGGTGTGCCTTGGAACAGTGGTTTCAGCTACTGCACCTTTGTTATCAATACCAACGCCTTCTAATATCCAAAACCTAAATTACTTTGTTGGGTTTGGACCTTCAGTAGCACAAAGTTTTGTAATCAGTGGCAGAAACCTAACTGATAGCGTTAAACTTACCGTATCTTCAGCTTTCTATGAAATCTCTCTAACTCATGATACAGGCTATATAAACAGCACAACCGGACCTTTGGTAATTCCACCTTCAGGAAATCCTTGGGCACTAAATAATACAACCATTTACGTTAGACTTCGTGCAGGCAATACCGCGAGTACTACTCGATACTTAAATAAAACAGTTGTTGTTTCTTCAATAGGAGCCACTTCGGTTACTGACACATTGAATGGTATTATCTATACCCCAACAATTTTTAACACACCAAATACTTTAACAGGGTTCAATTATTTAATTAATAATGGTCCATCTGCCTCTCAAAGTTTTACCGCAAGCGCAATAGGCCCTAATCCACTTGGCATTAAAGCGCCTGCTAATTATGAGATATCAACCAATGCAAGCGCTGGATTTACAGACAGTATTAATGTAGCAGTCACATTACCTGACTCAGTAATCAATACTCAAATATTTGTTAGATTAAAATCAGGACTACCATTAGGCACTTACAACCAAAACATTGTTTTGTCATCCAATGGAGCCATTTCTAAAAATATTTCTTGCGCAGGTACGGTTACTTCTAATTTACCAACAATCACCACAAACGTGAATTCACTTTCTGGTTTTGTTTATCAGCTTGGAAATGGTCCATCTACACAAAGAGTGTTGACGGTAAGCGGGATTAACCTCACTCAAAATGTATTGATTAAAGCGCCGGCTCATTTTGAAATATCTGACACATCAGGCTCAAGGTATGCAGATTCATTATCATACCCTGTTTCAAACAATACGCTTGCTGCAACGCCGGTATATATCAGACTAAAAGCCGGGTTAAATACAGGCAGTTACAATGACTCTATGGTTATTTCCTCAACAGGAATTGCTCAAAATTTTGTGTTAAACGGAAATGTAGTCGACTTTACTCAACCCTCCAACGTGACTAGCTATACAGAAACATTTGATTCTTCAACTAGTACTCTAGGTAGCGCCGGAACAAGCTATTATAATTCAACTTTTATAACAGTACCTAATTGGGGAAATTGGACAAGATCAAATGTTGGTTCAACTTCCACAATGGGGATGCTTATACCCGATTCATTAATACGGAAGTGTCCAAAATTCAGAGCTTCAACAAATGGCACTTACATTCAAACTCCCAGACTTAAAGGTGTGAATACCATTTCATGTTCAGTAGCAGAGAATACAGCGAATGTTACTGATACCCTTACCATTAGTGATGGTGGTACATTAAACAATTCTTTCATTTACACTACTACCTCCGCCTCAACAACGACTATACCAAACTTCATTACTTTACCTGTGCCTGTTTCTCCAAGTGCATCATCAATAGATTCATTCAGATTTACATTAGGAAATACTTCGTCTACCCATTACATTGATAACCTCACTTTTACATTCAATAAACCAACCACTCAAGATACCGGGCTTGTTCTAACAAAATCAGGCAATAGTATGAATCTGAGTTGGAATAGACCCAATGGCGGAAATAACAATCAAGGTAACATCGTTTTTGTTGGAACCGGTGTTTTCACTCCTCCAACATCAGGAGTTTCATACAAAGCTGATTCAACATACGGCTTAGGTACTGCATTGGGCAATTACTATTGTGTGTATAATGGACAAAATTCAAATGTGAATGTAGTTGGACTTGACAGCACCATTATTTACCAGGTTTTTGTAATGGAATACAATGGTATACAGGGACAATCAGATGAGAATTATAACACTACTCAAATGGCTACCAATGAATGTGAAAACAATTATTGGAATGGAACAGTAAGTACTGAATGGGAAAACCCTGCGAATTGGGCTTGCGGTATAGTTCCTTCAGTGAACACAAACGTATTTATTGAGTCTGGAAAGCTAAACTACCCTGTAATACATTCTATGGCTTATTGTAAATCTTTGCACGTTTCACCCAATGCAACCTTTACAGTGAGTACGGGTTACCATTTAGAAATAACGGGACATAATTAAGCGCTATTTTAGGCTTGGTTGATACTTGAATAAATAAAACTACCTTTGCAACTCACTCCTGTTGCAAAACAGTATAAAAAGATTCATTATGAGCCAAGCCCCTTTTCAAAAATTTGTTGTTAAGAAAAAAAACAGTGCGGTTAAAGAAGCCCACCGACAAGAAAAGAAAAAAATAAAAAAAG
The DNA here is from genome assembly GCA_947452965.1 of Chitinophagaceae bacterium. GTDB lineage: Bacteria > Bacteroidota > Bacteroidia > Chitinophagales > Chitinophagaceae > Ferruginibacter. The sequence continues at coordinate 9,782 of CANGEW010000009.1, forward strand.
AAAGAGCTGCTTACTTTGATAAAATCAAAGAAGAAAAATACCAGGCCAGAATGGCTAAGAAAAATGCGGCACTTCATCCTAATCAATCGGTTGCTAAAAAATCAGCTCCCTCCCCTACAAAATCAATCGGTGCTTCAAAAGATTCTAAAGAAAAGAATGTAATTACCGGAGTTATGCCACTAAATAAATATCTGGCACATTGCGGAGTTTGTTCAAGAAGAGACGCTGTAGCCCTTATCGCCGAAGGTAAGGTTACTGTAAACGGAACCGTGGCAAAAGAACCCGGATATAAAGTACAATCTTCAGATGAAATATATTTTAACAACAAAAAATTATTCATAACAAAGAATCTGCAGTACATCCTATTAAATAAACCAAAAGACTATATCACCACCACTGATGATCCACAAGGAAGAAAAACAGTGTTGCAATTGATTAAGAGCGCAACTGAGGAAAGAGTATATCCTATTGGCAGACTAGATCGCAATACTTCAGGTGTGTTATTGTTAACCAATGATGGTGATCTTACACAAAAATTGTCTCACCCAAGCTTTGAAATAAAAAAAGTTTATGAAGCAAAATTAGACAAGGTACTTACCAAGGGTGATTTTGATAAAATATTAAAAGGATTGATTTTAGAAGATGGTCAGGTGTTTGTTGACAGTCTGGCTTATGCAGATTCAAAAGACAAATCGATCATCGGTCTTGAAATACACAGTGGAAGAAACAGAATTGTAAGAAGAATTTTTGAACACCTTGGCTATGATGTAAAAGCATTAGACAGAGTAATGTACGCCGGACTTACTAAAAAAAATGTAGAGAGAGGGAAATGGCGTTTTTTAAGTGAAAAAGAAATCAGGCTTTTAAAATACATGAACGCTTCTAAAAGAAAAACCAACACCCAATAATTACCGTTTTGAAAAATAAGTTTTCTATTGTTTTTGAGAATGACGATTTTGTTGCTATCAACAAACCTGCCGGCATGCTTAGTATACCCGACAGAGAGCAAACAGAAAAGTCTTTAAAGGAATATTTAATTGATCAATTTGGAGCTATTTTCACAGTACACCGTTTAGATAAAGACACAAGTGGGTTAATCATATTTGCCAAAAACGAAACAACTCATAAGTTTTTTTCTCGCTTGTTTGAAGATAGAAAAATTGAAAAGTATTATGTGGGTGTTGTATTAGGACAACCCACCCATTCAACAGGCAGTATAGATGCTCCTATTGCAGAACATACCATCCAGAAAGGTATGATGACCATTCACAGAAATGGAAAACCCTCATTAACTTCCTATGAAGTGCTGGAAGCAAATAAAAGCTACTCATTGGTATCATTTCAATTACACACAGGCAGAACTCATCAAATTAGAGTACATGCAAAAAACATTGGTCACCCATTGGCTTGCGATCCACTTTATGGCGATGGGAAACCGGTTTTACTATCTTCCGTAAAAAAGAAATTCAAACTAAGCAAACACGAAGACGAGGAACGTCCAATGATAAGCCGATTAGCCCTTCACTCCTATAAATTAATTTTCGATGATGAGCAAGGAAATCATCACGAACTAATCGCAGATATCCCTAAAGAATTCAAAGCATTGATGCAACAGTTGAAGAAATTATAGAAACCGACATTTAAGTTTCAGAGTTTTGAAAGGTTCAAAAGGTTTAAGACGTTTAAAGGGTTGTCTTTGGAGACCTATCGAACATTTGGAACTTGGAATCTTTCATACCCTATCTTGCGTTTCAGAGGTTTGAAAAGTTCGGAAAAATCAAGAGATTGTGTTCTGAAACCTATCGAACATTTGGAACTTGGAACCTTCAAACCTTTAACCATAAACCTATGCCTTGGTGCGTGTCGACACGAAATAGGCCTATATTTTCTTGTTTCAGAAGCTTGAGAAGTTCAAGAGGTTGGCTTGGAAATATTGAACCTTTGAAACCCATCGAACGTTTGGAACTTTTGAACCTTTCCAACCTAATCTTGCGTTTCAGAGGTTAGAGAAGTTCGAGAAGTTCAAGAGGTTGTCTTTGGAGACCAATCGAACATTTGGAACTTTTTGAACCTTTCCAACCTTTGGAACGTAAAACCGTTTCAGAGGTTAATTTTTGGAACTTCTGGAACATGGAACCTTTGTAACCATTTCGAACATTAAAGCATAAAAAAAGGGCCATGATAGAAATCGCGGCCCGAATTAATCCAATATCCTATGAAAAACCGCTTCTAAAACGCATCACCTTTCTTTTTAGTATGTAAGCGGCTAATTATTTTTTAAAAGATCTTGTTTTACAGAGAAAGTGATAATTTTTTTGCCAAATTCCTTAAATCAGTCTCAACTTCCTCTATGATTGGTATCCCTTTCTGACTTCTTTCTTCCTCTATCAACCTCTCAGGATCTCCAGGAACCAATACAGGCTGTTTTTCACTAATGGATTGTGCATTCCTGAAACGATTGATCCATTGATCCATATTTTTCTTAAAATCTGCAGCAGTTCCAAAAGCATCAATTCTCATAGCTCCAAAAAAATGGCCAATTCCTTTTCCAGGTAAATTTTCGGGCATAGGCACATATGCAGGGAAAGGCGGCACCCAAGGTCCAAAATTCGCCCCACTCAACACACCAGAAAAAATATCTACAATAGATCCTAGCATGTACCCTTTGTGACTACTATGCTCACGATCACTACCCAATGGCAAGAGTGCTCCCCCATTTTTTAATTCATGTGCATCATAACTGCTATCACCGTCTTTATTTTGCACCCAACCAGTTGGGACAGGCTGATTTTTGCGTTGCAAAATTTCCAGTTTTCCATTTGCTGCCGTAGTAGTGGCAAAGTCAGCTACAAAAGGCGGCTGCTCTCCTGCAGGCACCGCTACTGCAATTGGATTAGTTCCTAACATTTTTTCTTTTGAAAAAGTAGGTGCTACCAAAGCTGAGGCATTAGTCATGGCAATGCCAATCATATCCTTATCCAAACCCATCATGGCGTATTGTCCTGCTATACCAAAATGATTGCTGTTTTGAACACTTACCCAACCACTACCCACCTCATTTGCCTTTTTAATAGCGATATTCATGGCAAAAGGAGCAACTACCAACCCTAATCCCGCATCGCCATCTACCACAGCCGTGCTTGGTGTTTCATGAATGACCCTAATATCCGCTTTTGCATTAATTCTGCCCACCTCCCATAATCTAACATACCCACTCAACCTTGCCACACCATGACTATCTATACCTCTCATATCTGCAACAAGTAAATTTTTTGCAGCAATGTCTGCCTCCCTCTCCCTGCAACCCATTTTTAGAAAAACAGATTTAGTAAAATAAAATAACTGTTGATAAGAGAATATTTTTTCCATAGCACAAAGGTACTATTCCCAAAAGAATATTACTTCTAGCATCATAAAACGAAATAAATATTCAGTTATCTATAAAAAAAATCATTTCGTACATTTGCCGACATAAAATAAAAACATCATGGGAAGGATATTTGAAGTAAGAAAAAGTGCCATGTTTGCCCGTTGGGATAAAATGGCAAAGAACTTTACACGTATTGGAAAAGAAATTGCTATCGCCGTAAAAAATGGCGGACCAGATCCAGACAACAACCCTGCATTGAGAAGATGTTATATCAATGCAAAAGCATGCAATATGCCCAAAGACCGAGTAGAAGCAGCCATTAAGCGTGCTATGGGCAAAGACACTACTAACTACGATGAGATTGTATATGAAGGATATGCTCCTCATGGTGTAGCCGTGATGGTAGAAACAGCTACGGATAACTCAACCAGAACGGTTGCGAATGTAAGAATGCATTTCACAAAAGGCGGCGGCACGTTAGGAACGAGCGGCAGTGTGGCTTTTACTTTTAATCGCATGGGCGAGTTTAAAGTAAAAAATAACAATCTGAACACGGATGACCTTGAGTTAGAATTAATTGATTTCGGATTAGAAGAAATTGGTGAAGACAGCGAAGGAAATATTATCATCAGAACCGCCTTCAACGAATTTGGAAATATGAGTAAAGCCTTGGAGGAAAAAGGCATTGAAGTAGTAACGGCAGAACTTACACGCATTCCCACCAATACTGTAGAATTAGGTGAGGAAGAATCTCAGGAAGTATTAAAAATGATTGATAAACTTGAGCAAGATGACGACGTTCAAAAAGTTTATCACAACTTAAAATAAACTATTTTATTCAGCTATCATTTCTTTAACTACTCTGATTACATCTTCTGTATTAGGCTTTGAAAAGTAATCCCCATCACTACCATAAGTAGGTCGGTGTGCTTTGGCTGTAAGTGTTCTTGGGGCTACATCTAGCATACGATAACCATTTTGCTGCTCCATAACGTTATTGTACATATACGCAGCAGCACCGCCAGGTACATCTTCGTCAACAAATAAAATTCTATTTGTTTTTTGTAATGATTGAGCAATTTTATGATGAATATCAAAGGGTAATAAAGTTTGCACATCTACTATTTCACAAGAAATATTCATTTTTTGCAATCTCTCTGCAGCTTCCTCCACAATTCGCAACGTAGAACCATAACTTACAATGGTGATGTCCTCACCTTCTCTGATAATGTCAGGAACGCCCAATGGAACCGTAAATGTCAAAAGATTTTCTGGCATTTTCTCTTTTAAACGATAGCCATTTAAACATTCGATCATTAATCCTGGATCATTTCCTCTAAGCAAAGTATTATACATGCCAACAGCCTGCACCATATTTCTGGGAACACAAACATACATGCCCCTTAGTGCGTTGATAATCATTCCCATCGGAGAACCACTATGCCAAATTCCTTCTAATCGATGCCCTCTTGTTCGTACAATCACAGGACAACTTTGTTGTCCGGCCGTTCTAAAATGTGTGGTGGCCACATCATCACTCAATGGCTGTAATCCATATAGTAAATAGTCAAGGTATTGAATCTCTGCAATGGGACGTAACCCTCTTAATGCCAAGCCTATGGCTTGACCCATGATAGTTAACTCCCTGATACCGGTATCGAATATACGCTCTATGCCATACTTTTCTTGCAACCCACTAAATCCTTGATTCACATCTCCTATATTACCAACATCTTCTCCAAATGCAATTACTTTTCTATTAGAAGCAAAGAGTTCGTCAAAATATTTGTTAAGTACTTCATATCCATTTAAAACTTGAGCCTCTTTAGCTATGATGGGCTGCTCTACAGAAACTTTTAATGCGGATTTAGGTCCTTCATTATACAAATGAGAATCAAAAATCTGATCACCGTCAGAAACAAGTTTTGAATAATATTCTTTTATGGGCTTTAACAAGCTATCATCTTTTATAACTTCTATTATTGTAGCCAATGACTTGATTATATCTCTTCGCATAGGCTCACGCAAAGATTGCAACTCTTGAAGTATTGGATTAATGTTAGTTTTGTCAATTGAAGATTGATTGACCAAAGTAATGGTTTCTGCAACAATTTGTTTGATGGGCTTCAAATACTTGTCCCATGCTCTTTGTTTGCTCTCCTTAACACTAATAATAGCAGCTTCTTCGATGTCATGTAACTGAGATTCTTCCGCCAATGCATTTTCTAATATCCAATGTCGCATCTGCTTTACACAATCCCATTCTTTTTCCCACTCTAAACGTTCTGCATGTTTATACCGTTCATGACTACCCGAAGTAGAATGTCCTTGTGGTTGGGTCAATTCTTCTACATGAAAAAGTGCCGGAATATGCGTGTCTCTGATTTTCTGAATGGCATGCTCTAAAATTTCACACATCCCTGCATAATCCCACCCTTTCAACTTGTATATGTCAACACCATTAGAATTGCCATTTTGTTGCAATCCCGATAAAGCATCGGATATCGAGCTTTTGGTGGTTTGAAATTTTTTAGGGACAGAGATGCCATAGCCGTCATCCCACACAAATACAGCTAAAGGAACCTGAAGAACCCCCGCAGCATTCATTGTTTCCCAAAATTGTCCCTCACTTGTGGAGGCATCACCAATTGTACAAAAGCAAATTTCGTTTCCTCGATTACTCAATAAGGTTTCATCCTGCAAAACAGAAACATTCCTGTAAACCTTTGATGCAAATGCTAGACCTAAACCTCTTAACATTTGTCCTGCAGTTGGAGAAATATCACTAGATACATTTTTAAGTTTTGCTAGATCTAACCAATTGCCTGATTCATCTACAAATTTTGTAGCAAAATGAGCATTCATTTGTCTGCCGCCACTGGAAGGCTCATGAATAAGGTTCGTATCTGCATATAGCTGAGAAAAAAACTGCTCAATAGTAGTGATCCCAGAAGCAAACATAAAAGTTTGATCCCGGTAATAACCCGACCTGAAATCACCCTGTTTAAAAAATTTAGACATAGCCACTTGTGCCACTTCTTTTCCATCTCCGAAAATGCCAAACTTTGCTTTGCCTGTTAACACTTCTTTTCTGCCTAATAAACTAGCCTCCCTGCTTTCACAACAAAATTTATAGTCTTTTAAAACTTCTTTTTGGAAGTTTTCAAAACTCAAACGTTCTAGTTCTTGAGAATCTTGCAATAATGAATCCATAAAAAACGATAAATATCCATCAAAAATAGGCTTTAGTAGAGATATTTTTACAATGAATCTGCCAACTTATTGAAATAATGGTCACACAGAAATTGTTAAAAAACAGCAAACACTATAGATTAGTTTAAAAAATTCAATGATTTTAGTATCTTTAATCCTCAATTTAAGATACAGAATGAGACTTGTAGTAATTTTTCTAATTGCATTTTTTTCAAACTTTATTGTCAAAGGACAATCAACATCTACTATTGATAGCGTTGCAAATGCCAACCCTTTAAAATTAATTGAAGAAGGCTATGATTTTGGCAAAATACCGCAAGGAAAACCAGTTCACCACTCTTTTGAGGTAGAAAACATCGGGAAAAAAGCGTTTAAACTAGATAATGTTCAAGCCAGTTGTGGTTGCACTACTCCACAATGGGAAAAGGATAAATTAATAAACCCTGGAGAAAAAGCAACGATTAATGTTGGTTATAATGCAGCGGCAGAGGGGCCTTTCACCAAGACCATTACCATTACTTATAATGAAAGTCAATCTAAATATCTTACTATAAAAGGAGAGGTTTGGAAGACCCCTGCGGCTAGCGCCCCATCTAATAATGGAGTGATTGACTTAAAAGATTAATTTCAGTAAATACATATTTTAAAACATAAACAAAATACACAATGAAAAAACTACTATTATCGATTACCGCCTTGGCTTTAACAACAGGACTATTCGCTCAAGAAAAAAATACAGAAGCTACAAAAGCTCCTGGTAAAAAAGTGGCTGATGTTGCAAAATTCACTTCAGAAACTATTGATTTAGGAAAAATCAAACAAGACAATCCTACAACTGCCACTTTTGAAGTAACTAATATTAGTAGCGAACCATTATTAATTGAACAAGCGAGTCCTACATGTGGTTGTACCATTAGTGATTATACTAAAGAACCTATTGCACCTGGAAAAACAGGTATCATAAAAGCAACTTACAATGCAAAGAACCTTAACATGTTTGAAAAACATCTTACTGTTAAATTCCATGGAGTAGATGAAATCAAGAGCATTACCATCAAAGGAGAGGTTATCAAAAATGAAACAGCGGCGGCTCCAACAGAAACTAAAGCTGCGGCAGCTCCTGTAACTGAAGAAAAAGTTGAAACGGCAGCGACAGCTCCAGTGGCTGCTCCAGCTGCTACTGCAAAAAAAGAAACAAAACCAGCTACCAAACCTGCAACTCCAGCTAAAACAACTACAAAAGCAGCAACAAAAACTGCTCCTGCTTCTCAAAAAGTTACAGAATTGAAACCCGCTGATACAAAAAAACCATAGTATCAATTCTATATAATATCAAAAATCCCAACCTTTGGTTGGGATTTTTTTTAGAATCTATCTATGTAGCCTTTGCCAAATAAAGCCATTTTCAATAACCACCTTATATTTGCTACATGATAAAAACTAGTCAAAGAGGATTACTAATGCCTTCCTCTCCTATTAGAAAACTTGTTCCCTTTGCAGAAGCTGCAAAAAGAAAAGGAATTCATGTGCACCATCTAAACATTGGTCAGCCTGATATTGAAACACCAGCAGTATGTCTAGATGCCGTTAGAAATAGCCATTTTAAGATATTGGAGTATAGTCATAGCGCAGGAAATGAAAGTTATAGAAAGAAACTTGTAACCTATTATGAAAGAAATAATATACATGTAACCAAAGATGAAATCATTGTAACTACAGGTGGCAGCGAAGCGATTTTATTTGGTTTCATGGCTTGTTTAGACCCAGGAGACGAAGTGATTATTCCTGAGCCCTTTTATGCCAATTACAATGGCTTTGCGGTTCAGGCAGGTGTTACCGTTATTCCCATTAAAAGTTCAATAGAAGATGGATTTTCTTTGCCACCCATTGAAGAATTTGAAAAAGCAATTTCGCCTAAAACAAAAGCAATTGTGGTTTGCAACCCCAATAACCCTACCGGATATCTCTACAGCGCAGAGGAAATGAATATCCTTAAAGAGATTGTTATTAAACATCAACTTTTTTTATTTGCTGATGAAGCTTACAGAGAATTCTGTTATCAGGGAACTCACGTTAGTGCCATGCATCTTAATGGAGCAGAAAATCATGTGATATTGATGGATACTATCAGTAAAAGATATAGTGCTTGTGGTGGCAGAATTGGCGCTTTTGTAACAAAAAACAAAGATGTATTGAATATTGCCATGAAATTTGCTCAAGCCAGATTAAGTCCTCCTTACTACGCACAACTATTAGGTGAAGCCGCTGTTGATTTACCTGAAAACTATTTCGATACTACCAAAGCAGAATATCTACTAAGAAGAAATACACTCGTTGCAAGATTAAATGAAATAGAGGGTGTGTTCTGTCCTAATCCAGGTGGAGCTTTTTATGCAATGGCGCGTTTGCCGATTGACGATAGCGATTTATTCTGCCAGTGGCTACTAGAATCTTTTTCCCATAATAATCAAACCATAATGCTAGCTCCTGCAACAGGATTCTATAGTACTGAAGGATTGGGAAAAGATGAAGTGAGACTGGCTTATGTACTAAATGTAGAAGCCATCCATCAAGCAATGGATTGTTTGGAAGAGGCGTTAAAGCAATATCCCAGGCGCTCTTAGCTTAATTGATTCTTCTTTTTTATCTAGCCCCGGGAGGACAATACGCTCTGATGTAATTGGTGTACATGGTTTGTAAATGTCTTCTGGTACCTTCTCCTTCTTTGATGCTATGAGTTCTGTTTGGATATTCCATAAACTGGAATTGTTTGTTGTACTTGATTAATTCATTTAACAAAGCTTCTGCGTTACTATAATGAACATTGTCATCCCCGCTACCATGAACTAATAGTAAATTTCCTTGAAGTCCTTTTACATGACTGATAACAGAGCCTTTTACAAAATCCGACATATTTTCTTGAGGAAGTCCCATATATCTCTCAGTATAAATATTGTCGTAAAACAACAAGTTGGTAACTGGTGCGATGGATACGCCAGTTTTAAAAATGTTAGGGAATTGAAATAACAAATTCAATGTGGAAGAACCTCCTCCACTCCAGCCCCATACAGCTACTCTTTCTTTATCAATAAACGAATAGGTTTCTAAAACTTTCTGAACGCCCATTGCCATGTCTCTGATATTAATTTGACCATTCCTTCTGTAGATTGCTTTTCTCCAGGCAGCACCTCTTAAAGCAGGTGTACCTCTGTTATCTATCGCTAATTGGATATAGCCATCCTCACTCATATCCCCTCTATATAAAAAATTTGTATGGTTTCCATAAGCATCATCAACTGTAGTAGTAGCAGGTTCTCCATATACATATACCACAAGAGGATATTTTTTATTTGGATCAAAATGTTTGGGTTTATGCATCCATGCATCTAATACAACACTATCCACTGTTCTAACTCTTACATATTCTATATCCATTGAAGAATCAATGGGAGGATTTTTTGCAATTGCCTTTTGATTATTTAATGGTTTATTGTCTGGTAAAGAAATCCATTCTTCAACATCTGGTGTGTTGTGATTACTAAACCCATGTTTTGCAATCTTACCTGTTGGTGAAATATCATATTCATGAGTGCCAATTAGATATGATTGACTCACTAATTCTGGAGATTCATCCACCATGGATTTCGTAGTAGGATTTACATGAACTCTATAAAGATAGCGTTGCGTAGAATTGGAAGGCGAAGCTGTAAAATAAATATAATTACCTGCTAAATCAATTGATTTGATCACATCAATATCATAAGCACCCTTGGTTAATAATGTAGTACTCTTTCCATCTTTACTAATTTTATAAATATGTCTCCATCCATCTTTTTCACTAACCCATAAAAAATCTTTTTTATTATTTATCCATTTCCAACCTGAAGGGTCATCTGCATTTAAATCTACCCAGGCATCATCTGATTCTGCCCAAAAAGTAGAAGTGCTGCCATTTAGTGTATTGCAATATATTAATTTACTTTCCTGTTGTTTTCTGTCTAATTGTTGCACAACTAATTCATTATTGTCGCTCCATTCCATTCTAGGAATGTAATGCTGACGTGGATCCCCTTCAATTTTCATCCATCTTGTTGCAGTATTATTCAATGAAACCACTCCGATTCTTACAGGAGAAGGCGCCTCGCCCACTTTGGGATATTCAACAGGAATTATTCTTGAATACACTGAATCTGTAGTATTTAACATGTAATAATCTCTTATTTTATTTGCATCTACTTGCCAATAAGCAATTTGTTTGCTGTCTGGCGACCACCTAAACCCATCCCTACATCCAAACTCTTCTTCATACACCCAATCAAAAGTACCATTGATCATTTTACGACTACCATCAGTTGTTAATTTATACGTATAAGTGGAAACGATGTCTTCGGCATACAAATTATGTTCACTCACGTACCCTACGTATCTTCCATCCGGAGAAAATTTAGCAAACATCAAAGACTGAGGAGTTGCATTTTTTCCAATTTGAAACAATTTATTTTTTTGTAAGTCCAATACCCAATAATCACCTCTTGTATTATAACGCCATACCCTAGCCGAATTTACAAACAATAGTACTTTTGTATTATCAGCGCTGAAGGTGAAAGATTCAGGGCTTAATGCAACGGTTGCTCCTGCAGGGATTAGCTGTTCTTTTTTTACTAATATCGTTTGAATGTCCGTTTTAGGATCTATTTTCACAATGTTGCCCCCAACGATTTTTCTGTATGTTATGCCATCATCCGACCAATTAATCCCTTTTTTTTGTGCTTCAACAATCTGAATACCTAATAGAAGGCCAATGCATAGAAATGTGTTTCGTAAAAACATGATAGTTTGATTTTAATAAAATCTTTATAAAAAATTTAAGAAGTCTAAAATAAGCAAATACTCCATCAAAATCATGATGATTACGTTAAAAACTATCCTATTTTTGAATTTTACTACTTTTATGCAAAAAGAAAAGCTCAGAATAGATAAATATTTGTGGTCCATACGGCTTTTCAAAACCAGAACTTTGTCTGCAGCTGCATGTGATAATGGAAAAGTAAAATTGAATGGAGTAACTATTAAAGCATCGAAATCTGTTGCCATTGAAGATGTATACGAAATTAAGACCGCTGAAAAAAAATGGGTAATCAAAGTCACTGATTTATTATTCGAAAGAGTGAAATATGCAGAGGCTATAAAATATTACATAGACATTACCCCTGTAGAAGAATTAGACCGCATAAAATTTGAAGCAGCCGTTTTTCATACTGGCAAGAGACTTAGTAAAGTTGGTAGACCAACAAAAAAAGACAAGAGAGACTTGGATACTTTTTTAGGAGAATAATTTACCAAAAAAGAAATTTTTAATTCTATGACAATTGATATCATAAGTGTTGTGCCAGACTTATTAAATGGGCCGTTTTCCCATTCTATTATGAAAAGAGCACAAGAGAAAGAATTACTCAAAGTGAATGTTATTAATTTAAGAGAATACACTACCTATGCAAGAGCTCAGGTAGACGACTATCCCTTTGGAGGAGGCGCTGGAATGGTACTCATGATTGAACCTCTTGTAAATGCAGTTGAAGCGCTTACCAAAGAAAAAATATACGATGAAGTGATTTTTTTAACCCCAGATGGAAATACATTGAATCAACAAATGGCTAATCAGTTATCTTTAAAAAATAATCTTTTACTCATTTGTGGACATTACAAAGGAATCGATCAAAGATTTAGAGATCATTTTGTAACAAAAGAAATTTCGATAGGGGATTATGTTTTAAGTGGAGGAGAATTAGCAGCTGCTGTACTTACAGACGCTATCGGCAGACTCATACCAGGTGTACTAAATGACGAAACGTCTGCATTAAGCGATTCATTTCAAGATAACTTACTGGCCCCTCCTGTATATACTAGACCTGAAGTTTTTAGAGACTGGAAAGTTCCTGATGTATTAATGTCTGGCAATCATAAATTAATAGAAGAATGGAGATTTGATCAATCCATAAAAAGAACACAAGAAAGAAGGCCCGATCTTTTAGATGATTTAAAAAAATAAATTCGTACATGAATACACTTAGCATCTTCGGTAATATTGTTGATATTAAAAAAAAATCTATCTTTTATGGAGAAGTAGTTGTTGTAGAAAAAAAAATCAACTCAGTAAAAAAAATTGGAGAAGAAAAAAATAATGTGCCGTATATTTTACCGGGATTTATAGATAGTCATGTGCATATTGAAAGTTCAATGCTTGTTCCTTCTGAATTTGCAAGACTCGCAGTAACACATGGCACAGTTGGTACTATTAGCGATCCTCATGAAATTGCAAATGTTTGTGGGATGGAGGGGGTCTCATACATGATTGATAATAGTAAAACTGTTCCTTTTAAATTTGTTTTTGGTGCTCCAAGCTGTGTTCCGGCCACAACCTTTGAAACAGCCGGATCCGCTATTACAGTAGAGGAAGTTGACCAGCTTTTACAAATGCCAGACATTTATTACTTGAGTGAAATGATGAATTTTCCTGGGGTGCTTCATAAAGATGAAGATGTAATAAAAAAGATAGCATTTGCAAAAAAACACAACAAACCCATCGATGGTCATGCACCAGGATTAATGGGAGATTTGGCAATACAATATATTAATGCAGGAATAAGTACAGATCATGAATGTTTCACAAAAGAGGAAGCACTTCACAAGTTGAAAAACGGAATGAAAATTTTAATCCGGGAAGGAAGTGCTGCAAAAAATTTTGAGGCATTAGTTGATCTGTTACATGATTACCCAAACGAAATCATGTTCTGTAGCGATGATAAACATCCAGATAGTTTAGTAGCAGGGCATATCAATGAATTATGTGCTAGAGCTGTTGCAAAAGGAGTAGACGTTTTTAAAATACTAACAGCAGCATGTGTTAATCCTGTAGAGCACTATAAAATGCCAGTTGGTTTATTGCGAATCAATGATCCCGCAGACTTTATTCTGGTTTCAAATTTGATTGATTTTAATGTTACAAATACTTATATCAATGGTGAACTTGTAGCAGAAAACGGAATTTCATTACTGTCTCCATCCGAGGCGAATTCAATTAATCAATTTAATGTAGAATTAAAAACTTTTAATGATTTTAAACTACCATTTTCTGATGAAAAAGAGATTCCGGTAATTGAAGCGTTAGAGGGTCAATTAATTACGCATAAAATTTTTACAGAACCTACTATATTTGAAAATAATATCATTAGTAATGTAGAAAAAGACATTCTGAAAATTGTGGTTGTAAACCGATATTTCAATGCCCCTGTTGCCGTTGCTTTTATAAAAAACTTTGGATTAAAGAAAGGGGCTATCGCATCTTCGGTTGCTCATGATAGTCATAATATTGTAGCAGTAGGTATTGATGATGAAAGCATTTGTTCTGCCGTAAACGAAGTAATATCATCAAAAGGTGGGATCAGTGCAGTCCATGAGAATATAAAAAAAATTATTCCGCTTCCTGTAGGCGGTTTAATGACAACAAAAAATGGATATGAGGTCTCGAGAGCCTACACAGAAATAGATCTATTCGTAAAAGAGCAATTAGGAAGCACCCTCAATTCTCCGTTTATGACCTTGTCCTTTATGGCATTATTAGTAATACCAGAATTGAAACTTAGTGACAAAGGCCTATTTGATGGAAATAAATTTGAATTTATTACAACAAGCGATAATTAGCTAAGAAAAAAGATTTAGATTTGAATGTTTGTCATTTATCAAACCAATAAATCCACAACATAATTACAACAAAATGATCATTAATTTAAGTAGTCAACATTCATTAGTTAGCAATTGGGTAGGCGAGTTAAGAGACATTGAAATTCAAAAAGACAGAATGCGTTTTAGAAGAAATCTGGAAAGAATTGCAGAGGTAATTGGTTATGAGATCAGCAAAAAATTAGATGCAGTTGAAGTTGCCATCACTACTCCATTAGGGACAAAAAATACAAAAGTCCTGAAAAAACAACCTGTATTAGCAACCATTCTCCGTGCTGGTCTGCCGATGCACAATGGATTGTTACATTATTTTGACAAAGCAGATAATGCATTCTTGAGCGCTTATAGAAAACATCACGCAGATGGAAGTTTTGAAATCAGTTTAGAATATATGAGTTGCCCTAGTCTTGAAGATAGAATTTTGATCATCAGTGACCCAATGTTGGCAACAGGAGCTTCTTTAGTAAAATCTATTGAACATTTACATTCTGCAGGAAACATCAAAGACATACATATTGCATGTGCGATTGGTTGCACCCCAGGTATTGAGTTGGTTGCAAAGTCATTTCCAAAAGCAACGATTTGGTGTGGAGATATTGATGCTGAACTTACTGCAAAAGGCTATATTTATCCAGGGCTTGGGGATGCAGGAGATTTAGCCTATGGCAGTAAAATGCAACAATAACAAACCTTGCGGCTATTTCGGCAAGTTTTCAGTTGAAATTTCTTTTTTTTACATCGATTTCATTATCTTTACGAATAGTACTTTTAATTAAAATGAAGAAATTTTTATATATACTTGTATTGCTGTTTAGTAGCTTGTATTCTTGGGCGCAAGACCCTCATTTTTCTCAGTTTTTTGCATCGCCTTTGACCTTAAACCCCGCTTATACAGGTAAGTTTAACGGGCTTTGGAGATTGGCTGTAAACCATAGAGACCAGTGGCCAACCATACCAAAAGCTTATGTTACCACAAGCGCATCTTTTGACTTTCCAATATTGAAGAACTTTATTCCGGCTGGAGATGTTTTTGGCATAGGAATTTCTGGCCTGTCTGACGCAAGCGCAGATAATATTCTGAGGCTAAACTATGGTTCACTTTCTTTATCTTATCACAGAAAATTAGATGAAGAGGGATATAATACAATTGGGGCTGGGTTTCAAGGCTCCTATTCAAGTTCTACGCTAGATGTTAACAGGCTTACTTTCGAAGATGAACTAACAAGAAATGGTTTTGCATCAGGGACTTCTGCCGAGTATCACTCAGCAAACCCGATTGGAACAAGTACAAGCTACTTTGATTTTAATGCAGGGGTTTTATACTCCGGATCAAGCAATGGCATTAACAATTATTATGCTGGTGTTTCGATGTATCACATCAATAGGCCACAAGTTAGTTTTAGACAGAATTCTAACTTATATTCTGCTTGGTATTTAACAAATAGATTTTCAGTTCATGCTGGAGGGTCATTCCCAATTAGTGATAAAGTTGGGGTAAATATTTCTGCGATTGAACAAATACAAAATAGTGCCACAGAATCTGTTATAGGAGGTGCTTTGTCTTTGAAGGCAAATGATGTTGAAGATAATCCTACTTACATATACGGTGGGGCATGGGTAAGGCTTAATGATGCGGTCATCCCTTACTTAGGATTGGAATTTAACGGAATGAAAATTGGATTAAGTTATGATGTTACAATAAGCGATTTAAGAACTGCTAACGAAGGAAAAGGTGGCGCTGAGTTCTCAATAATTTATATCAAAAAGCCAGTAGAGATCAAAGATATCCCCTGTCCTAAATTCTAACTTCCCCATTATTAATCATCAATTTGATTGGTAGTCTTTTACACAAATTACTATGCTAAAAGAATTTATCATTGCTATCCAATCTTATTTTGAAGCATATCGTTTCATTAAAAAATACCAATTATGGAAGTGGATTATCATTCCCGGTATTTTATATTGTACTTTGTTAATTTCTGGGTATTACCTGTTTGTATCTTCTTACAATGAAGTAACAAAATGGATGATTGATACATTAAAAATCAAAAACTGGCTTGATAAATTTGAAGATAGCTGGCTTAGCTTCTTTTTCATATTGAGTAAAGTTTTTCTTGATTTGCTTTTATTTTTTGCCTGCTTTTCAATGTATAAATTTGTTTTATTGATTTTTGGATCTCCTATTTTTTCTTACCTAAGTGAAAGAACTGAAAGTATTAAAGGAGAAAAAAAAATCTCATTCAACAAAACTCAATTAATTGCCGATAGCTATCGAGCCGTGTCTATAGCATTAAGAAATCTTGGTAGACAAGGTGTTTACTTTATCGCTTTTGTTTTTGCATGTGCAATTCCTGTTGCCGGCTGGATTACTCCTTTAATTTTAATCGCACTTGACTGTTATTATATTGGTTTTTCCATGCTTGACTATGGGTTTAGTAGAAATGATGTTTCACAATCAAAAAGCATTGACTTAATCACACATCACCGTGGCTTAGCCATTGGGAATGGCATCGTTTTTTACTTGTTACATATTATCCCAATTATCGGATGGATTTTTGCTCCTGGATATGCTATTGTTGCTGCCATATTGAGTATTCATAAAGCAAAAAAAGAGAGCCTAATCATTTAATTCATGAGTACAGTTTACCTTGTTCCGAATATTTTAGCTGAAGATGCTTTATTTACAATACCCGCATACATAATTGATTGTATAAAGAATTGCTCAATAATTTTTGCCGAAAATGAAAGAACGGTACGTCGTTTTATTAAAGCGCTAGACGCTTCTATCACCATTGATCAATTTGAATGGCATACGATACATAAAATAGAATCCGAACAAATCATACATTTCAAATCTGCTATTCAATCTCAAAAAAATATTGCCATCATCAGTGAAGCTGGTTGCCCGGGAATTGCAGATCCAGGACAACAGTTGATTGCAATTGCACAAAAAATGAATTGTATTATAAAACCACTAGTTGGTCCAAGCTCGATATTACTATCTCTCATGGCAAGTGGTTTAAACGGACAACAGTTTGAATTTGTAGGATATCTCCCCATAGATAACACAGAAAGAATAAAAAAAATAAAAGAACTTGAATCCAACTCTTTAAAACAACAAAGCACTAAAATTTTTATCGAAACCCCTTATAGAAACAATCAGTTACTTGAAACCATTGTACAACATTGTGCTGCAAATACAAAAATCTGCATTGGTGTGGATATTACTGGAAAACAAGAATCTATTGTCACGAAAACAGCCAAAGAATGGAGAATCAATAAGCCTAATCTTCATAAAATACCCGTTATTTTTTTACTGTTGGCAGAACGATAATATTTGAATTTAAACAGGAATAACCCCTAACTTGCAGTAAGAATAATAATCAGGAACATGAATATCGCAATTGTTTGCTACCCTACATTTGGAGGAAGTGGTGTACTGGCAACCGAGCTTGGAAAAGCATTAGCAGAAAAAGGACACAACATTCATTTTATTACTTACCAACAACCTGTTAGATTAGGAGGATTTCATGCCAATATTTTTTATCATGAAGTGAGTGTGCCTACTTATCCTCTTTTTGATTTCCCTCCATATGAAACTGCTTTAGCGAGCGCTATGGTAGATGTGATTAATAATAATCAGGTTGAGTTGTTACATGTGCACTATGCAATACCGCACGCTTCCGCTGCATTTATGGCCAAGCAAATTCTATTGAAACAAGGTAAGAGGATTCCTGTCATTACAACACTACATGGCACTGATATTACTTTAGTGGGCAGAGATAAAACATATCGTCCAGTTGTTACTTTCTCAATGGAAGAAAGTGATGCATTGACGGCCGTTTCCGAGAATCTTAAACAAGAGACCTATAAGAATTTTACAATAGACAAAGAAATTGAAGTCATCCCGAATTTTGTTGATATTGATCGATTTAATAAAAAGCCGGTAGATGTTTTTAAAAAATTAATCGCTCCACATGGAGAAAAAATAATAGTACATGCTTCGAACTTCAGAAAATTAAAAAGAATCAATGACGTAATACAAACATTTTTATTAATAAACAGAAATATGCCATCTAAATTACTCTTGATTGGAGATGGACCAGAGCGAAATGATGCAGAGGCTTTTGCAAGATCATGTGAGGCATGTGGCGAAATTAAATTCTTAGGAAAACAAGAGCAGATGGAAGATATACTTCCCATAGCAGATCTTTTTTTATTGCCAAGTGAATATGAAAGCTTTGGACTAGCCGCACTTGAAGCAATGGCAGCTGAAGTGCCGGTTATTTCAAGTAATGCCGGAGGGTTACCTGAAATAAATATTCAAGGTGTCACCGGATTTATGAGCAATGTAGGCGACATAGAAGACATGAGCAGAAACGCATTACATGTTTTATCGGATCATACCACACACCAACAGTTCAAAAAGAATGCCATTACACAAGCTAGCAAATTTGGGATAGACAAAATTGTACCGCTTTACGAGTCACTCTATAAAAAAATCATTCAATAGCATTATCTTCTCTTCAGCCATTTCTCTGGATCGTAATTGCTATTTTCATTACTTATATAAAAATCAATTGCACCTACTCCATCAAAATTTGCTGCTACCTTTCCTAAAACTTGGCCGGTTTTAACATCTTGTCCTTTCCTTACTTGCACTCCGCTTAAATTACTATAGGTTGTAAAATAACGTCCATGCTGAATAATAACAACAGTCATATCTTCAACAGGCTGCACAGCTGTTACGGTACCATCAAAAACAGATTTTACATTACTTCCTATATCTGATGAAATAGTTACGGAAGTTACATCCATCACCGTGCCACTTGGGAGTGAATTTTTTCCATAGTGCATCAAAATCAATCCGCGATCTAATGGCCAAGGAAGTGTCCCTCTGTTTTTTTCAAAACTGGCATTTAAAGCAATATTCTCGTCATTCAGTAATATACTCTCTCTTTTTACTGGAGCAGGAGTAGTAGTTCTTGAGTTACTTTCTGTGTTTGTTTTAGCAGTAGTTGTAACATTCTTATTGTCTGCTGATTTTGAATTCTTTAAAGCCTCCAATCTTACACGTTCTTTTTCAGCAGAAGCTTTTGCTAGTGCTTCTTTACGAGCTTCTTCTTGCGCTCTCTTAATAGCAGCAGCGATAGCATTATTAACTTTTTGCATTTGCTTTTGCTTGGCTGCAATTTGTTTATTTAATTGTTTGCCCTGCTTTTTTAATTCTGATATTACTCGATCTTTTTCTTTCTTCTGAGTTTCTAATATTACTTTTTCTTTATTTTGAACTTCCAACACTTCTGTTTTCTGATCTTTAGCCACTCCTAGATCTTTCATTCTAGATTTACGAAGTTCCTGTGTATGTAAAATGTTATTTCCTTGCATTTCACGATATGTTCGATAACTCTTTAAATAAGAAATGCGCTTAATAGCATCATTAAAGTTAGATGCTGAAAAAATAAAATTTAAAAAATCATAGCTACTTCTATTCTTATAAGCATAAACCATACTCTTAGCATACTCTTGTTTTAAAGTATCTAAAAGCCTATCGTATCGATGAATATCTTTTGCTATTAGATAAAGATTATTATCTAGAATATTTAGATCGTGATTAATATTATCAATAACTCGATCTTGAAGGTTTACTTTTTTAGAAATTAGATTGTACTGAAGTAAATTTTCTTTTGTTCTAACTTTGTTTTGATTCAATAAGTTTTCGGTTTCTTCTATTTCTTTTTTTAAATCTTGTCTTTGTTTTTCTAATTCCTCTCTGGTTTGAGCCTGCAGATTGGAAAAAAAAGTAGCATATAAAACAATAGTAGTAAGTATGAATTTTTGGAGCATGTATCAAATTTAATGAGTTATACAAAAATACAACGCCTGGTTGAATTATTTTGATTAACCTTTAACTAAAAGAAATTAGAATTATTTAGATAGATAATTTTTAGGAATAGAAAAAGAAACAGAAACATCCTTGTTAAATTCATATTGTTTAAAGTCAAGGCGCAAATCAATTTTTTTCTTCTCTGATGCAAATATCTTTCTGTTTGTGGAGAAATAATATCCGCTTGAATAATCATACCCATCATATGTAATATCAGCAGTCCTGTTTTTTGATAGATCTATATCATCCATTTTACTATGAAGTAATAGCTTTTCGTTGGTGGTAAGGGTAAGTAAATTTTTGAAATTATCAGTAATAGTAGACATTAAGATATTCTTTTCCGTTTTCTTATAAGCATTTACATGATTTGATATAAAAACAGGGTTGCCAACTATTATATTTTCTAACGTTTTATAATCAAGCGGAATCTCTGTGACTTCTTGTAAATAACTTAATGATCTTCTCATTACCTCTTTTTGCTGTTTATTAAGCAATATGACACTATCTTTTGTAATCAATGCACGATATACTTCAACGTTTAGAAAAGTTGCGGATAGAGAAATCCAAATGGCACTATCTTTTACAATTCTTACAACTGCAGTAATGTCTGGGTTTGATCCATTATTTCCGGAAGATTCAATTCTAAGTTTTGCATTGAATGTTTTAAAATCGATATAATGAGACTTGAACTTTTGAAAATCATTTTCAATGTTTTTTATTGAATCTTCATCACTCTTTATTTCTATAGCCATGGGAGGTTTATTAGAAATAGCTTTATTGATCTGTTTGGTTACTTTGCAACTTGCCAACGAGATGATTAAAAAAAAATAAAATATTCTATGTTGCATGTCTCTAGATTGATATTATTTACCTGTGTGTCCAAATCCGCCCACTCCTCTATTTGTTTCGTTTATTTCTGTCACAGAAAAAAATTCCGCTTTTTCTACTTTTGCAATCACCAATTGTGCAATTCTATCATTATTCTGAATTGTCTGATTCTCATTACTTAAATTAATTAATAAAACTTTTATCTCCCCTCTATAATCACTATCTATGGTTCCTGGTGTATTCAAACAGGTAATTCCATGTTTTAAAGCAAGACCACTTCTAGGTCTGATTTGTATTTCATACTGCTCAGGTAATGCTACAAATAAACCCGTTGGGACTAAAACTCTCTCAAGTGGTTTGATGATTAATGGACTGTCTACATAAGCTCTAATATCTAGTCCAGAAGATCCAGGTGTTGCATATTCAGGAAGTGCATTACCTGAAGTATTAATGATTGGAATTTTTATTTTTTCAGTCATAGAGATTCTATATATGTTTTTTTGAAAGCAATGCAGTTGCATAGGCCACTAATCCTTCCTGCCTGCCCACAAATCCCATTTTTTCTGTAGTGGTTGCTTTTATCGAAATGTCTGAAACTTGAATTTGTAATATCTCAGCAATTACAGTTTGCATTTGTGTAATGTAAGGGGCAATTTTAGGAGCCTGTAAACACAATGTGCTATCAATATTTACTACTTGAAAGCCTTTTTCGTTAATGATTAAAAAAGTTTTTTTTAATAAAATCTTACTGTCTATATCCTTGTATTCTTCATTAGTATCAGGAAAATGAACGCCTATGTCCCCTAAACACAATGCACCTAATAATGCATCGCAGATAGCATGCAATAACACATCGGCATCGCTATGACCTAATGAACCCTTGATATGAGGAATTTTGACTCCTCCTATATATAAGTCTCTTCCTTCAACTAATTGGTGAAAATCTACTCCAGAGCCGATTCTGTATGACATATTTCAAAGTTAATGCGGTACAAAAATAAAAAAGCGTTTCCGGTTAAAGAAACGCTTTTTGTTATACTTATGAAAAATTATTTCTTATCTAAGTCGAAGATAATGCCAAATCTCAATGTATTTGACAAAGGATTACGATTTACACCTGACCCACTAGGCAACAAATATGCAAAGTCGATTCCAAATGTGCTATACTTCAAACCAGCACCTAAAGTAAAGTATTTGCGATCTCCTTTTGTAGCATCTTCATAAAAATAACCTGCTCTGAATGCAAATTGATTTTGATACCAATATTCTGCACCGATAGAAACTGTGATTTCTTTAAGATCATCTCCATCCCCGAGCGAACTAAACCAGCTTGAAGTAACACTTTTGGTTCTATATGCATCATATTCAGCAGCATCAGTTGGAGGGGTTGGAACTAAAAGCTTATTGAGATCTAAAGCAAGCGTCAATTTATTATCTGCATCAAACACCTTATTATATGACGCACCAATACCTAGATTGGCAGGTATATAATCTTTTTTATTTGCATCATTTGTATAGGCAATCTTAGATCCAAGATTACTTAATGTAAGGCCATAATCAAACCCATTGCCTTCTTGATTGGTTCCTTTGTAAAACAAATGCAAGTCACCAGCTACAGATGTTCCAGCTTGGTATGTTGTTGAAGTACTCGATGCTCCATCAGTTAGATTCGAATAGATATATCTGAGCGCTATTCCTACTCCAAATTTGCTAGATAATTTTCTTGAATAACCAGCATCAATTGAAAATTCTCTTGGGCGTCCCGTTCCTTGCCAATTCCCAACACCATCTGTAAATTCTATGTTGCCAAGACTAAAATATCTTAAAGAGGCTGATACGGCTTGTATGTCATCTATCTGATAAAATCCAGAAAGTGTAGCCAAATAAACATCATGTAATTGAAGATCACTCAACCATGGAGTATACGTTGCGGCTATGTTTACTTTTTTGTCTGCAAAAGGTAATTTTGCAATATTCCAGTAGCTTGAATATGCATCTGCTGAAGTGGCGATGCCAGTTTCACCCATTCCACCTCCCCTTGCATCAGGTGAGATTCTTAAAAATGGCACAGCTGTTGTTACAACATTAATCTTATCTGTTGATTGTGCTTTTGCAAAATCAACAGAACCAAAAGCTATTGATAAAATAGCCACTAATTTCAACGATGATTGTTTCATGAGAATTTTTAAACTTGATTAGGTATACTTCACTTCAATAGGCAAACAAAAAATTTGTGAGGGTAAAAATAAAGAATTTTATTATAAAAAAAAGTTTTTTAGCTACATCGTTTTCGAACAATCGTCAAGAGTTGAAATATTTGAATATTTTTCAATATTCAGAGCCCTAGCTAAACAAATGTAAAAATTATAATAATTTATTAAAATTCGTGCTATTATTTACAGAAATAAGTATATTCGCGTTTAGTTTATTTAGTATTAAACAATATTCAATTTAACCCAAGCGTTTTCAAATTTGCAAAAAATAATTCACATGCAAAAAAAATCCCTTTTAAAGAGCATTCTGCCTTTGCTTTTAATGAGTTTTCCTATTGCCTTTTCCTCTTGTGGAAAAAAGTCTACAGCATCCGACGTAACTGGTTGGAAATATGACGATAAAAACATGGGAAATTTCCATGTTAACAAAATTAAGTACCCAAAAGCGGGTCCAGGCTTAGTTTTTGTTCAGGGTGGAACCTTTGTAATGGGTGCGAAAGATGAAGATGTGATGGGCGACTGGAATAACGTACCAAAAAGGGTTACAGTACCTTCATTCTTTATTGACGAGACTGAAGTTG
Source organism: Chitinophagaceae bacterium (assembly GCA_947452965.1). Taxonomy (GTDB): domain Bacteria; phylum Bacteroidota; class Bacteroidia; order Chitinophagales; family Chitinophagaceae; genus Ferruginibacter. The sequence continues at coordinate 33,614 of CANGEW010000009.1, forward strand.
CAAACGTTCACTATAGAGAATATTTGTATTGGGTTGAAAATACTTTTAATGGGGATTCAACTATTATGAAGAAATGCTTGCCAGACAGTTTGGTATGGAGAGAAGAATTGGCTTACAATGAACCTTACGTTGAATATTATTTCAGATATCCTTCCTATAATTTCTACCCTGTTGTGGGGGTTACTTGGCAACAAGCTCATGACTTTTGTGTTTGGAGAACAGATAGAGTAAATGAAATGAGATTGGTTGAGAAAGGATACCTTAAGAAAGATGCCATTAAAAAAGAAATGAAAGGTGCTGGTGGAGATGGATCTTTCAATACAGAAACGTATCTGATGAATCCTGAAATGATTCAAGGAAGAGGGAAACCAAAAAGCTCTGAATTCAAAGACATTAATGGTAAGCCAAGAGCTAACACTAAAATGGAAGATGGTATTCTTTCAATGTCTTACCGTCTCCCAACCGAGGCAGAATGGGAATATGCTGCATATGGCTTGGTGAGCCAAAACCCTAACCCAAGAAAAAGCGAAAACCAAAGTGGGGAAGAGTTGCTATCTAATCAACAAATCTATTCTTGGAGCAAGAATGTAAACGGATTAAGAGATGTAAGACATGGTACTTGGCAAGGAAAATTTCTAGCTAATTTTAAAAGAGGAAGTGGCGACAATATGGGTGTTGCTGGTGGCTTAAATGATCGTGCTGCTATAACTGCCCCTATTAGATCATTCTATCCTAACTCATTTGGTTTATATAACATGTGCGGTAACGTTAGCGAATGGGTAGAAGACGTTTACAGACCTATGACACCAAACGACGGGCAAGATTTCAATTACTTTAGAGGTAATAGATTCCAAAAATTTTATAAAAATAGTAGTGGCGAATACGAAAGAGATAGCATGGGCCATTTGAAAAAAGTTGACGTCTCTGATGAAGAAGTTAAAAACAGAACCAATTATCAAAGAAATAACGTAGTAAACTACCTTGATGGAGACTCTGCAAGTGGTGCTTCTTACGGATATGGCTCTACCTCTTTAATTAACGATAAGTCGAGAGTTTTTAAAGGTGGTAGTTGGAATGATAGACCTTATTATTTATCTCCTGGAACTCGAAGATTTATGCAAGAAGATCAATCAGCTAGCACGATAGGTTTTAGATGTGCTCAAACCTATTTAGGCCCATCGGAAGGACCTGGATTCCAAGATGGAAACATTTTTGGAAAACAAAGATCAAAAAAGAAAAAGAAATAATCTTTATATCATTTAAAACATTAAAAAGCCCTAAATTTTATTTAGGGCTTTTTAATTAAATCGTTCCGACCATCTTAGCAGGGATTACCCACTCATCAAACTCTTCGGCAGTAAGATATCCTAATTTAATCGCCATCTCTTTTAATGTAGTTCCTTCTTTATGTGCCTTTTGAGCGATTTCAGCAGCTTTATAATAACCTATTTTAGTATTTAAGGCAGTTACCAACATTAATGAATTGTCAACGTGTTTTTTGATATTAATTTCAATAGGCTCAATGCCTTTAGCACATTTTTCATTAAATGAAATACAACCGTCGGCTATTAATCTTGCGCTGTGTAAAAAATTATAAATCATAACAGGCTTAAACACATTTAATTCAAAATGACCATTACTCCCACCAATCCCAATGGCAACATCATTTCCCATTACCTGTGCTGAAATCATAGTTAATGCCTCGCATTGAGTAGGATTAACCTTTCCGGGCATAATAGAAGATCCGGGTTCATTATCGGGAATAAAAATCTCTCCGATACCGCTTCTTGGACCCGAAGAAAGCATTCTGATATCATTTGCAATTTTCATTAAACTTACTGCAATAGTTTTTAACGCCCCATGTGCTTCCACAATGGCATCATGAGCTGCCAATGCCTCAAATTTATTTTCTGCAGTCACAAAAGGTAAACCGGTTAAGCTAGCGATGTGCTTCGCTACATTTTCAGAATAATTAGGCGGAGTATTAATACCAGTTCCTACGGCAGTACCCCCTAATGCCAACTCGCTCAAATGTGCTAAGGTATTTTTTATGGCTTTGATTCCATGATTAAGTTGTGATACATACCCGCTAAACTCCTGTCCTAATGTTAATGGTGTTGCATCCATAAAATGAGTACGCCCTATTTTTACTACACCCATAAATGCTTTACTCTTAGCTTCAAGGGTGTTTCTTAACTCTTCAATTCCTGGAATTGTTTTTTCAACAAGTATTTTATACGCTGCAATATGCATTGCAGTTGGAAAGGTATCATTGCTTGATTGAGACTTATTTACATCATCGTTTGGATGTAAGAATTTTTCTTTGTCATTTAAATCACCCCCATTCATCACATGACCTCTATATGCGATCACTTCGTTCACGTTCATATTACTTTGTGTACCACTACCGGTTTGCCATACAACCAATGGAAAATACTCATCTAGTTTCCCTTCTAAAATTTCATCCGCTACTTTTCCTATCAAGTCTGATTTTTCTTTGCTTAACACACCTGCTTCAAAATTGGTAATAGCGGCTGCTTTTTTCAAATAAGCAAATGCCTTGATAATCTCTTTAGGCATCTTATTGATGTCTTGTGCTATTTTAAAATTATCAATGCTTCTTTGAGTTTGAGCGCCATAATAAGCATCGATGGGCACTTGCACTTCTCCCATTGTGTCTTTTTCTGTTCTAAATTGCATGATTGTATGTTTTATTTTCCAGTGAAATTGGGTTTCCTTTTTTCTAAAAATGCCGTGGTGCCTTCTTTCATATCATTTGTAGCAAAGCAATCACCAAAAAGTTCTGCTTCTTTGTCATAACCTGATTTCCCATTTGTAAACGCACTATCCCCTATGACTGCTGTATTTACAGTATCAATAATTTTTGATATGGCAAATGGGGCTTTGGTATGAATAACTTTTAGTATTTCTATACATTTATTGATTAAACTTTCTTTGCTTGTAACATAATTTACCAATCCAAGATTCGAAGCTTCATTCGCATCAATAATTTGAGCTGTCATTTGCAACTCCATACTTTTTGCTTTACCAACTAGTTGAGTTAACCGTTGTGTGCCACCGTAACCTGGTATTAATCCAAGATTTACTTCAGGCTGACCAAATTTTGCATTATCACTGCAAATTCTAAAATGACAAGCCATGGCCAATTCGCATCCACCACCTAAAGCAAATCCATTCACCGCAGCAATTACTGGCTTAGGGCAATTCTCTATTTTAAAAAAAACCTCTTGCCCTCTTTTTGATAAAGCTATCGCTTGATCTTTGTTAAAAGAAGCAAACTCTGCAATATCTGCTCCTGCAACAAAAGACTTACTACCAGAACCTGTAATGATTACAGAATAGATACTCGAATTTTGATACACATCATCAAATGCCTTATCTAATTCATCAAACACCTCTTTATTCAATGCATTCAACTTATCTGGTCGGTTGATGGAAATTGTACATATGCCCTCGGTAATAGAAAAAAGGATGGTATTGAACATATTTTGTTGTTTAAAAAGGTCTGTTTTGTTTTACCCAATCTTTAATATAAGTTGCGATATCTGAGGTAGTTGTTCCTGGTGCGAATAACTTTCCAACTCCTAAATCTTGAAGTGCTTTCATGTCTTCTTCTGGTATGATACCTCCTCCTGTAATCAAAACATCATTCATCTGTTTTTCTTTCATCAACGCAACAATTTTAGGAAAAACAGTATTGTGTGCGCCACTTAAAATACTAACTCCAATAGCGTCCACATCCTCTTGTAATGCCGTATTCACAACGGTTTCGGGTGTTTGACGCAGTCCAGTATAAATTACCTCCATACCAGCATCTCTTAATGATGTGGCGATCACTTTGGCCCCACGATCGTGCCCGTCCAATCCAACTTTTGCCACTAACACTCTAATAGGTCGTTGCATGATTAATTATTTAGTTTCATTAATGTAGCATTAATTCGATGTTTCGTTTCTGCTTTGCCAATTAAATTTGCAATCTCAAAAACAGCAGGACCGAATTTACCTCCTACCAACATAATTCTGAACGGAAGCTGTAACTCTCCTGGCTTAATTAACATTTCTGCTGATAGCTGTTTAAATTCGTTTTCAATTGACTGAAAACTCCAATCTTCAATCCCATCCAGTTTTTCAATAAATCTATTAAAAAAAGTGGATTTATCCATTGTCCATTTAGGCTGAATAGCTTCTAGCTCAACATAGTCAGGTTTTTTGAAAAAATAAACTGTTTGAGAATAGAAATCTTCTATTAGCGTGCAACGTTCTTTTACGAGACCAATCAATTTTTTTAAAAATGAATCATTGATATCTGAAATATTTTTATTTGTAAGCAAATTCTTAACGATAGGAAGTAAATGATCATCTGAACTTTTTTTTATCCATTCATGATTGAACCACTGTGCCTTTTCATAATCAAATTTTGCTCCGCTTTTGTGAACTCTTTCTAAAGAAAACTGATCAATCAACTCTTCTAGTGAAAATAGCTCTTGTTCTGTACCGTTATTCCATCCTAGAATTGCCAATAAATTAACGAAAGCCTCAGGTAAAAAACCTTTTTCCTTAAACCCTTCTGTAAATTCATTATTTCTAGGGTCTATCCAATTCATTGCATACACTGGAAATCCAAATTTTGCACCATCTCTTTTGCTTAATTTACCTGCAGGACCAAGTATTAGAGGTAAATGCGCCCATTGTGGCATATGATCTAGTCCGAATAAATATTTCCAAAGCAGTATATGAACAGGGGCACTACTTAACCATTCTTCACCGCGAAATGCGTGAGAGATTTTCATTAAATAATCGTCCACTACCACTGCTAAATGATAGGTGGGCATACCGTCTGCTTTTAGCAAAACTTTATCATCCACAACATTAGAATCAAAAGACACCTCTTGATGAATCATGTCATTAAAACTAATGGTTTCATTCTGAGGAATTTTAATGCGAATCACATAGGGTACCTTCTCACTAAGCATTTTTTTTACATCATCAGGGGATAATGTTAATGAGTTTTTCATTTTCATCCTAATAGATGCATCGTATTGTGGAGAAGGGTTCTCATCTGTTTTAAATCGATTCCTCATCTCTTCAAGTTCTGTAGGTGTGTCAAACGCATAATAAGCATGACCCGCTTCAATTAACTGAAGGGCATATTGTAAATACGTGGACTTACGCTCACTTTGTCTATATGGACCAAATGATCCTCCATGTAATGGACTTTCATTTGGTTCTAAGCCACACCAACGTAAACAATCAAAAATGTATTGTTCCGCTCCTTCAACAAATCTAGTTTGATCGGTATCCTCAATTCGTACAATAAAATCTCCGTGATGTTTTTTTGCAAAGAGGTAATTATATAGAACAGTTCTTACCCCACCAAGATGGAGTCCGCCTGTTGGACTAGGTGCAAATCTTACTCTTACCTTCGATACCTGTTTTTGCATAAATCAATTTTTAATAACTACCTGTTGAAGGCTGCAAAGATAAGTTTAGGCGAGCCTAAATGACAAAAAAGTTACTTGAAATGTGAATCATTATCAAAACAATTTGTTGATACTAATAGCTGATTCCAAAGCCAATTCAATCATTGGATTTAGGGAACGCTCTCTAGCATCGGCAGAAATCTGTTGATGGGTAGGGATCACATCGGAAATAGTCAATAAAGTAGCCGCCATTTTACCTAAGTGCTGTGCATTAGCAAACAAAGCAAATGCTTCCATTTCTACAGCCAAACAATTATGGTCTTGTGCAACTTTTGGAACGCCCGGAATGCTCCTATAAAAAATATCACTTGAGTGAATATTGCCAGAAATAAGCGGCATATTTAAATTTGCACTTGTAGTATTAATAATATCATAAGCAGGTCCTTGATGCATGATTGTTTCTCCATCAATTCCGAAAGCATATTTTGCATAGGTAGATTCGCTACAAGCAATGTCTGTGTTAATGAGATCATACAAATTGGTAGATTCTAAATATCCTCCTGCCGTTCCAATGCGAATAATACAATCCACATCATATTCATTATAAAGCTCATAAGAATAGATCCCTATAGATGGACATCCCATTCCGCTTGCGCCAATTGTTACTCGGATGCCTTTATATAAGCCTGTATAATAAAAAACATTTCTAGTTTGACTTACCAATTGAATATCTGATAAATTATTCTCGGCAATATATTTAGCTCTTAATGGATCGCCTGGCATCAAAACGATAGGCGCAATGTCTCCTTTTTGGGCACTAATGTGTACACTCATGTTACTTAGGTGGTTTTTATTTCAAATACGAATGTAAGGTAAAAAATAAAAATGCCACAATCGAATTGATTGTGGCATTCAATTAATAAATGAATATCATAGTAAAGTGATGGTTCTTGGAGAGCCGCCATCAATTGAAATGGTTGCCGTACTATCACAAACCCCGGTCCCATAGTCTAAAAGTGCGTTATGATTAGTACCGATGTAATTGATTGTACCGCTTACGATTCTTGGGCATCCAACTATTTTATGAAGAGGAGAGATGATTTGAGATACAAAAGTGTTACCCGAAGAATTAGTAACAGATCCAGCTCCAGTAATTACATACTCTGTTGGAGAAGGAACTCCCTTTTGGACTACTGTCTTGCTACCACTGTGTAACCAGTAATTTCCATTGGGAGAGGTTATTTTTCCAGTATCCACTCTTCTTGTCCAGACAACTGAATCTGAATTTCTTGATATACAATTCCAAGTTATTTTACCCTGTCTGTGGTAACCATTTACATAATAATTATCAAATGTCATGATTGCTGAGTCTCCGACACGCCTTGCGTAGCCATCAATCTGAATATGAACAATACCCTTTCTTTGGATATTGAATGAGTCAGTACAAACATTACCAAAATCAATTGTAACAACTCTATGTGGGAAGGTGCCAGATACAGTTTTTATTGCGCAACCGGGTAAGCCGTAATCAATATTAGCTACAATTGTTTTACCTTCTAAAAAAGAATTATCCAAACTATTGAGCACATCGTTATCGTTTTGCACTAATACTTCTGTTGTGCCATGCTTAGAAGCCGCATCAAATATTGTGTCATCTGATGAATCTACCGCAGTATTTTTTTTACAAGAACCGAGACAGAAAACTACAGTAACTGCAAATAATAAACTTACTATGTTTTTTGTATTCATAATGATTAATTTTGTTTGAAAGACTTTTTAAAGATATAAAAGTTTAATTTAACCAAAAACAATGAGTCAGTTATATTTTGTTAAAACGCCTTTTTGGTTGAAATGGATATATCAAGATTGTATATGGAAGTTCTCTAAAAAATCAAATGCCATTTATTTGACATTTGATGACGGACCACACCCTATCGCAACTCCATTTGTATTAGAAGAACTTAAGAAACATAATGCGAAAGCCACTTTTTTTTGTATTGGAAAAAACGTTGTATTATATCCAGAAATTTACAAAAGAATTATTGAGGAAGGTCATTCAGTTGGCAATCATACCTATCATCACTTAAACGGATGGAAAACCAAAGATGATGTTTATATGAATGATATATATCAGGCAAAACTAATAATCGACAGCAATTTATTTAGACCCCCATATGGAAGAATAAGTCGGTTTCAATTAGCTCTTTTGAAAAAGTTGAAATTTAATTTGAAGCCCATTATGTGGAGTATATTAAGTGGTGATTTTGACCATTCTATAACAAAGGAAACCTGTGCTCAAAACGTAATTAAAAAAAGCAAATTCGGTGATATCATAGTATTTCATGATAGCGAAAAAGCTTTTGAAAAAATGTCATATGCGCTACCAAGAGTATTGACACATTTTTCTAAACAACAATTTGAGTTTAAAAAAATCGCATAAAAAAATAATGCTAGTAGATACACATTGTCATTTATACTTAAAAGAATTTGAAAAAGACATTGCCGACTATATATTACGGGCAAAAACAAATCAAATTGAAAAAATTTATTTGCCTGCTATTAATAGCGAAACAACGGAGCAACTACTTTTATTAGAAAAAAAATATCCGGAAATTTGCATGGCTATGATGGGGCTACATCCTTGTTATGTAAAAGAAAATCATAAAGAGGAATTAAAAAAAGTTGAGGAATTATTCGAAACAAGAAATTTTGTTGCTGTAGGAGAATGCGGGCTTGATTTCTATTGGGATAGCAGTTTTTCTAAAGAACAATATTATGCATTGGAGCAGCAACTTGAATGGGCGCTTCATTATTCAATTCCAATTATTTTACATACCAGAAATGCAACTCAACAAACTATTGACATAATTAAACCACATATTGCCAAAGGATTGAGGGGCGTTTTTCATTGTTTTGGAGGGACATTACGTGAAGCAAACGAAATTACCGACATGAATTTTTATTTAGGAATTGGAGGAGTTGCCACCTATAAAAACGCGGGATTGGATAAAGTTTTAAAAGATATTAGTATACACCATATCGTACTTGAAACAGATGCGCCTTATTTAAGTCCAGTTCCACATAGAGGGAAACAAAACGAGCCAAGTTATTTGAAAATCATTGCAGAAAAATTGTCCGATATAAAAGATTGTAGCTTTGAAGAAGTTTCTGTTGTCACATCTAATAACGCAAAAAAACTATTTTCTAAATACCAGTAATCACTTTTACATAAACCTTGTAACTCATGAATATAAATCAACTATATAGTATTTATCTAGAATATCCATCTGTGCAAACAGATACTAGAAAAATAAAAAAAGGAGATTTGTTTTTTGCTTTAAAAGGACCCAATTTCAATGGAAATCATTACGCAAAGAAAGCATTAGATGCAGGTGCGGCCTATTGTATAGTAGATGAAGTTATTGATTTTACAGACGAAAGATTAATACAAGTGGGCGATGTACTTCATACACTTCAATCATTAGCTAAAAAGCACAGAGAACAATTTACCATTCCATTTATAGCTATCACTGGTAGTAATGGTAAAACAACAACCAAAGAGTTGATTCATGCAGTACTCTCTTCTACTTATATTACCTATACTACTGAAGGCAATTTAAACAATCATATTGGTGTGCCACTAACGATTCTAAAAATTAGAAATGATGCCGACTTTGCGGTTATTGAAATGGGGGCCAATCATCAAAAAGAAATTGAGAGCTATTGTGAATATGCTATGCCTACACATGGTTTAATTACTAATTGTGGCAAAGCTCATTTGGAAGGATTTGGGGGAGAAGAAGGCGTTAAAAAAGGCAAAGGAGAATTGTTTGAATATTTAAAAAATAATAACGGTGTCATTTTCGCATATAAAGACTATGATTATTTACTGAAAATGAGTGGTGGACATGATAAGATTATTTATTACAGCTCCCATTCTGCTGATGCAGCCATCACAGGAAACATATTAAAAGACGATACTTTTTTAGAAGTTACAATTTCGAAAGGATGTGAAATAAAGAGTATTAAAACAAATTTAGTTGGAGGATATAATTTACCAAATGTGCTGGCGGCTGTTACCATTGGAGCAACCTTTAATGTTACGGCTGATAACATTCAGTCGGCTTTAGAAAGCTACATGCCCTCCAATAGTCGTTCACAATTAGTGCGAGTAAATTCTAACGAAATAATTCTAGACGCTTATAATGCTAATCCAAGCAGCATGAAATTAGCAATTGAAAATTTTGCAAAAATGCCTGGAACAGAAAAAATTCTTATGATTGGAGGCATGATGGAATTAGGAGAAGAAAGCGAAGAAGAACACAATAAAATAATAGCATTGATTGATGAATTTATATGGAAAAAAGTGATTCTGGTAGGTGAGCAGTTTCAGAAAATTCATAAAAATCATTTACACTTCACAAATTCAACCGAAGCAAGAAATTGGTTTGTAAATGAGCATTTATCAAATGTGCAGATACTTATCAAAGGATCAAGGAGTATGCAAATGGAAAAAATCTTAGATTGATTTTATTATCATTACAAAAGTGTTACTTTTGCCTTCCAAATTTTTTGGAGAGTTGTCCGAGTGGTTGAAGGAGCACGCCTGGAAAGTGTGTATATGGGAAACTGTATCGAGGGTTCGAATCCCTCACTCTCCGCAAAAAATCAGACGAAAATGTTTCCTGAACTATCTTACAGGAACATCGAAATATCCCATGGATATATAAATAGTGTCTCCGTTACTATTTCTTACTGGACCTTCAAAAGTTCCCACACATCTTGTAGCTGAAAGGCTTGAAATGGTAATAGTAAAAGCAGGTGTTTGAGTCTGACCCGCAATTGTAGCTGCAGCCCAATTCATACTTGAACCATCATAATAATTACAACTAACAATTGTTGGAGATTGATTGATCGTATATGGAAAATTAGATACAATACTTCCAGATGTATTAATCTGTAAATGCAATGATGGATTAATGGTAGTCGTCAATGCGCCGTCTACACTTAAAATTGGATTACCTAAATTAACAAATCCTGCAGAAGCATCTACATTAAAATGAGTTGGGACACCATTCATATTACATTCAATATATTTTCCATTTACATTTACTGGAAAACTGCAATTAACTTGACTACTATTTACATAAGGATAGAAATTAAATGAAGCGTGTGATCCATTTAGGGGTGTGCCGCTTGCAAAAAGTCGAACAGGCTGATTACCGATACTCGTAAAAATTCCAGCAGCTGAAAAAGAAATTCCATTTATTGTATCGGTAACAATGTTATATGTGCCTGTGTCAGTGACATTTACATAAATTGTTACGTAATTACTTGGATCTATAGGAACTTCAGATGTATAAATACCGGACACAACTGAATTTTGAGAACAATTAATTGTATAAACAGCAGGAAGATGGGGTTTTTCAAAAACAACTGATAATCCACATTGAGAACTACCCGCAGTAACTGGAAAATAATAATTACCAAAATTTAATGGAATCCCAGTTCCAACTAATGTGATTGTATTGGCACCTAAAGTATTCAATACGCCAGAGCCAGAAAAACTAACTCCATTTAATGTATCTGTGTGGATAATATACGCCCCAATAGTTGTAACATTTACAGATAAATTTACTGTATTGATTGTATTAAGGGCTTGTCCTTGCATAAAAATTGCATTCGGATTTATGGTAACTCCCGAACAAGTGTTAGGATCTCCATTCAGCGTAAAAATCGCATTGGTTGTTGCTACGCTATCTCTTACTTGAACACCTAACATGCAATGACTATCATTATAGTAAATATTGAAATAATCTACCACTCCTGCCATTGAAGGAATTCCAAAAGCTTTCAATCTTACCGATTGTATACCTGTATTATAAAAAACCCCATCCGAAAAAAAAGAATAGCCATGTACGGTGTCTGATTTTATGAGATAAGCGCCTACTTCAGTTACATTTACTAAAACGTCAATATAATTGTAGTTTCCGTCCAGCGAGAGCCCTTTTGAATAAATTCCATGAACAGAATCACCAAGGCAATCATTATAAGCATTAGCCTTTAAAGAGCCTTTTGAAGGTTCGGTATAATCAAAATACAATTCTTTTTGACAGGAAGTGAATAAAGAAAAAAAGCAAATGCAAGCAATAAAGTAAGCAATGAGTTTCATTGATGATAGAATTAAAAAATGAAATTATAATTCCTGGTTAACAGAATCAGCTGGAGTGGTTATTTCTTGAACCGATTCTTTCTTATTAAAAAAAGATTTATTAAAAACAAAAATACTAATGACGCCTCCACTGATTGCTGTATCAGCGATATTAAAAATAGGTCTAAAAAACTCGAACTGCTCTCCACCCCAAACAGGAATCCATGAAGGAAAGGTTCCTTTTATTATAGGAAAATATAACATATCTACTACATTGCCATGTAAGAATTGACCATACCCTTTTGAAGAAAGTGAAGCTAGGCCATAGTATCCTGCATAATCTCCCATCATATTATTAAAAACCATGCCTTTGTCAAATATCAGTCCATAAAAACAGCTGTCAATTAAATTTCCTAACGCTCCAGCAAAAATCAAAGATGCGCAAAAGATAAATCCATTATGATATTTCTCTTTGATGATTTTATTTAAGTAAAAAACTCCGTATATCACCGCTACTAATCTAAACACAGTCAATGCTAATTTACCAAAATTTCCTCCAAACTTCCATCCATAAGCCATGCCAGGATTTTCTACAAAATACAAATAAAACCAATGGCCAAAAACATTTCTTATTGAATTCAAATCAAAATGAAGTTTTACATAAAATTTCAACGTTTGATCCAATAGTACCACAAAAAAAATCACCCAAAAAACATGTATTTTTTTCATCCTAAATTTGGATTTGAGATTAAAAAAGAAAAGTCTTTTTTTTAAATTAACGACACAAAGTTAAACGGAAACATCAAAGAGAAGTATATTTTTTTCAATTAAACTAATTAAATATTGTTAAACAATTTCTTTACTCTTCAAAAAAAACTCTTTTAACTCTTTGTGAAACCCCTGTCATGATTTCATAAGGAATTGTATTTGCCCATTTGGCCAGTTCTCTTATGGATAACCCCACACCAAACACAATCACTTCATCTCCTTCATTCGCATCCAAGCCTGTAATATCTATCATTGTCATATCCATACACACATTTCCGATTACAGGTACTAGTTTTCCGTTTAACATCATTTTGCCATTCCCATTTCCAAAAACCCTGGAATAACCATCTGCATATCCTAACCTCACTGTTGCGACTAAGGTATCCTTGTCTAATATTGCCTTACGTCCATATCCAACGGAATCTCCTTTTTTTACATATTTAATTTGCGCAATCGTTGTTTTTAGCGTAGAGACCGTGTCGAGCGTCATGTCATTATCAATTCCATACAAACCTATTCCTAAGCGTACCATATCTAGTTGCATCGAAGGATGACGAAGTATTGCTGCAGAATTAGCAAGGTGCTTCATCACTTTGTAACCAATAGCGGTTTCTATTTGTGAAGACATATTAAGAAATTCAATTTTCTGATTTTCAGTAAAAACATCTTCTGATGGTTGCTCACTAGCTACTAGATGAGAAAAAACAGACTTGACTAATATTGAATCATTTTGATGTAATTGTTCAATAAGCATTGGAATTTCTTCTTGCATAAAACCCAGTCTATGCATTCCTGTATCTAGTTTAAGATGTATAGGATATTTGGTAATTTGATTTGATTGAAGAAACTTTAAAAAACCAGCAAAAATCTGTAATGAATAAATTTCTGGTTCTAATTTGTATTGAACAATATTTTCAAAAGAAGCAGCTGTAGTATTCATTACCATAATAGGTGTCTGAATGCCGGCTTTTCTTATATCTACAGCTTCATCTGTATACGCTACTGCCAAATAATCAATGCCTTCCTGTTGAAGTAATGCAGGAATTTCATGAGTGCCACTGCCATAACTAAAGGCTTTCACCATAGCCATCATTTTTACATTAGGGCTAATACATTTTTGATATTTTTTAAGGTTATTTCTTACGGCAGTTAGATTGATTTCCAAAACAGTATCATGAATCTTTTCTTCTAAAGCCAAACTGATTTTTTCAAATTCAAAGATCCTTGCTCCTTTCAACAAAATTGTTTCTTGATGAAGTGACATTAACAGCCCTGATCTTAATAATTCATCAGTGCTGGAAAAAAAACAAATATTATTAATATTAGAAAAAAAATGTTTGTACAACATCATGTTTTTTCCAACACCAACGAAACGAAACATTTGTTTTTGTGAGATAATCGTAGAAAGTTGTTTATATAAGTCTTCATCTTTCATACTTGACTCTAAGAAATCACTTAAAATCAATGTTCTTTTTTGATTAATTTCTTGTTGAGATAAAAAATCCAATGCAATTTTTAGTGAGTCAATATCTGCGCTATAACTATCGTTGATTACAAAACATTGATGTATACCTTTTTTTAATTCTAATCGCATAGCAACAGGTCGTAGCGATAGCATAGACTGCTGAATAAATTCTATATCTACATTAAGAAGCAATAATGTGGCGCAACAAGACAGCGCGTTGAAAACGGATGCATCATCGGTAAAAGGAATCGTGAAACTAAAATCACCCCCTTTGTAATGACAAGATAGAGTTGTGTTGAAGGTGTTTTTTATTATGGACCGTATACATAAATCAGAATTGTCGCTTTTACCCCATGAAAATGCAGATAGTTTTGTGTTTGATTTTTTGATAAACTCTTTGACTGCTTTTTCTATAAACGGATTTTCATTGCAATAAACCAGCTTTTTTGAATGAGAAAAAAGCAATAATTTCTCCTCAATTTTTTGTTGAAAATTAGTAAACCCTTCTGCATGTGCGTCACCCATGTAGCTCAAAATTCCAACAGAAGGCTTTATAATCGACTCTAAGCGTTGCATTTCTCCAACCTGAGAAATACCTGCTTCAAAAATTCCTAATGTATGATGGGGCTTTACTTGCCAAACACTAAGCGGGACGCCTATTTGTGAGTTATAACTTTTAGGACTTCTTATGATATTAAACCTTGTATGCAATAACTGAAAAAGCCATTCTTTTATAATTGTTTTTCCATTACTGCCTGTAACCCCAACTACAGGAATATCAAATTGGTCTCTATGGCAACTTGCAATTTTTTGAATGGATAACAATACATTGTTTACTTGTAAGATGTTTGCTTTTGGATATTTGTGAATGAACGCTTGATCAAAATGTGGATCTACTACAAAACTTCGAACTCCTTTTTGATATAATTCATCCATAAAATCTTGACCTAGTCTTCTTGGGCCAGATAAAGCAAAAAAAACAGTTCTTCCAGGAAAAATCAGTCGTCTGCTATCGAATAGCATTTCATCTATGAATTCATCTTTACTTAACTGCAAGATGTTTGCATTGATAATTGTAGCGATATTTGAAACTGTGTAACTCAAGAATTTTATTAATGATTAAATTTATTGTATTTCTTTTGGAATCCCTTTTCTATTATAAAAAATCGAATATAAGATTGAGCCAGCAATACAGAAAAAAATAACTGCTAATGAAACATATAGTTGAACGATTTCACTTATCCATTGATTCAGCCAATGTTCGAAAAGCATTTTACTGCCAATAAAGAATAATATAATAGCGATCCCTTGTTGAATATAATCAAATTTAGAGACCGCCCCCCTTAAGAGAAAAAACAAACTCCTTAATCCAAGCACAGCAAAAATATTGGAGGAATAAATTACGAGTTTATCCCTAGAAACACCCATTACTGCTGGGATAGAGTCCAGCGCAAATACAAAATCAACTGCTCCTAAAAGCACCACCACTACTAATAATATTGTGTAAACCGGTTTCCCATTTTCAATTATTTTATACCTGCCGCCACCATCATGATGTGCAATAGGCAGTATTTTTTTTAAGAAAGCATACACTTTAGATTGCTTTGGATTAAAAATCGATTCTTCTTTGGCAGCAAACATCTTTATGCCCGTATAAATCAAAAACAATCCGAATAAATATAATACCCAACTAAATTCATTAACTAACGCTACTCCAACGGTAATAAAAATTGCTCTAAATAGCAGTGCAATGACTATCCCTAATAACAAAACTCTTCCAAAATAAATTTCTTTCACATGAAAAGAAGAGAATATTAGTATAAATACAAAAATATTATCAATGCTTAAGCTCCATTCCATTAAATACGCACTCAGATACTCAAATGCAGTTTTAGAACCGTTTGTATGCCATAAAAAAAGAAAAAAAGAAAAAGCAATTAGCACCCAAAAAAACGTTTGAATGATTGCTCGTTTAAAACTAATGATTGTACTCTTTTTGCTAAGAAGCCCTACATCCAATAGAAGTCCAACAAAAACTACTATTCCAAAAACACAATATGTTATCTGATGACTATTCATTATTTACATTGTATATTTTTTCTTTCGGATAAGAAGAAAAATAAAAGCAAAAAATAAAACTATCAGTATTGGTAAACCAATATTTAATAACTGCCAGTATAGTTTACTGTCATTTATACGTTTGTTATCTAATAATCGAACTACAAAATCTTTACCCTTTGCCTCGCTTAGTCCGTTTTCATTTATCATGTAATCCAATGCATTCATTAAAAAGGCTTTATTGGCAAATGGAAAGGCTCTTTGTGTTCCATAAGTGTATGGGTTTTCTCCCATCGGCAAGGGCTGATTACCTTTTACAACTGCATTCATTACAATATCGCCATCAGATACAACTAATATTTTATTTTCTTCTATGCAATTTGTTACAAGAACCTGAGCAGCCTTTTGCAAACTATCTGCTAAATCATTGGTTAGCCGATTGGCAAATAGTGAACGAAATTTTCCTTCCAATAATACAGCTACAGGTATATTAGCCGTTTTATATTTCTCATCTTCAGGTGCGGTTACATTTTCTTTGCCACTTATTAAGGCTGGCGTTGCCATGACTCTCCCATTCAATGAACTATGCAATAAAATAGTTTTTTTAATGTCTGGCTCTCCGACTGTGTCGATTGCATTTGCAAAACGAGCAACTACATATCCTAAATTTTTATTAATAGGATGATTATTGGATGATTCTAACACAGGAAAATAATTCCAGGGCAGAAAATCATACTGACCATTCCCATTCACATCAAATGGTAAATAATCGCATTGCAAATCCATAACCAAACTTGAATTAATTCGAACACCATATTTAAATAACAGATCGTTTACATTCAAATCTCTATCATATGCGATGACTTCATTTTTCATCTGCAAGCTATCCATCTCAGCATTTAGTTTGTCAATGAAAAACAACACTTTTCCACCATTCATGATATACTGATCAATTTTTAGCTTTTCTGCATCGGTGAAGGACAATGTTGGCTTAACAATAATGATAGACTTAAATTCATTTGGAATATAAGACTGTGATACAAGATTTATCAATTGCAAATCATATGTTCGTTTAAGAGAGTTCTCTGCTAAATCAAACACCCTTATATCCATCGGTTCGCCATTTCCTATGGCAAATCCTACCAATGGCTTACTTTTTTGAATAGCAAGAGCAATCGCATTAGAGAGGTTATATTCCAGCATCGCTTCAGCACTGTTCAACTCCTGGAAATTAATTAACGGCGTAGTCCCTTTGTACAATTCAATAGGGAATAGCTTATCCTGATAATGCAATATCGCGAATGGATATACGTTTTGCTGTTGTTGTCCCTCCTTTAGTTGTGAAGTGAGATTGATTGGGTATAATCCCATGGAGGCAATCGTATCTGCATAGCTACTATTACCTGTGGTCAACAATTCATCTGGTGCAACAAAACGAAATTGAAGTTGATTGCCGGCTATTTCTTTGTATTCAAGTAAAATATCTTCTGTACTTGATGCAAGCTTTTTGAATCCACTTGGGTAACTTCCTTTGAGTAATACATCAATCACAATCGGTTGGTCAATTTTCTTCAACAACTGTTTTGTAGCATTTGAAAGCGTAAATCTTTTCTCTGCAGTTAAATCAATTCTAGTATGCCACTTAATTGAAGCAACATTTATTCCAATCACAGCTATTATTAGCAAATATGTATAAACAGACTTAACGGATGTATTCAAAAAACTCATTTGTATTTAGTTTGGAGTTTTTTATTAGTAATAAATAAAGCCAATACAACTAGACTTATAAAATACACAATATCCCTGGTGTCGAGTACACCACGACTGATACTTCTATAATGAAAATCTATTCCAAACATCTCAATGTAATAATCTGCATTGCCTTGAAAAAAAGAAAGCTTACTTAACGCGCTACAACCAAAATATAAAATCAAACATACAAAAGCACTTGCCAAAAATGCGATGACAGAATTGGAAGTGTGTCCACTACAACAAACGCTTATTGCCGCAAAAGTTGCTGCCAATAAAAATAATCCAAGATAACTACCGCAGATTGCGCCTACTTCAATAGAACCGGAAGTACACAGCGATTGAATGGTGAAAGAATATATGATAGTGGGGGCAATTACAAGTATAATAATCAGCAGAACAGACAAATATTTACCTAGAATAATTTTTAGTAAAGAAACAGGACTGGTTTTTAATATCTCAAATGTCCCCGATTTAAACTCTTCCGACAAACTTCGCATAGATATTGCAGGCACTAGGAATAATAAAACCCAAGGGGCTAAGTCAAAAAACTTATCCAAGCTGGCATACCCATAATCAAAAATGCTACTTTCTTTTAAGATAAATAAGAAAACGCCATTGATTAGCAAAAATAATGATATGGAAATATAGCCAGTTAAGCTGCTAAAGAATTGATTAAAATCTTTTTTACAAATACTCCACATGTGATTTAAATAATACTGCAATTTACTGCTTTAATTTTATTGCATGATTTTTAATAAATAACTATATTTACCGTCAAAATAAACCATCGATTATGAATAAGATTTTATCTGTATTAACAGTTTGCGGTTTATTAGCTATGAGCTGTCAAAAACAAACTTTATCAAACAGCACATCTCTTACCTCTGACATTAACGCAGACGGCACCAACCCTAATATTACAGGAAGGCGTTGTGGTTCTTATGAAGTATTAGAACAACAATTAAAAAACGATCCAAGTCTTGCGGCTAAAATGAATGCAATTGAAGACTTTACTACTCGTTTTCAACAAAATGCAAGCATGAATCGATTGGTAAATGGAGTGATCGTTATACCGGTTGTAGTAAATGTATTGTATCAAACTGCTGCTCAAAATATTTCTTTAGCTCAAATCCAATCACAAATTGCAGTTTTGAATGCTGATTATGCTGCAACTAACGCAGACTACAGCTTAACACCTTCGATTTTTCAATCGGTTCGTTCGGGTAATACAAATATTCAATTTGTATTAGACACTGTTATCCGTAAATCAACTACCACTAGTAGTTGGAGCACTAATGACGCCATGAAAAAATCACCAAAAGGAATTGCACCTACAAGCCCTACTACCAAATTAAACATGTGGTGCTGTAATTTAGGTGGAGGAATTTTAGGATATGCACAATTCCCTGGTGGTAGTTCTGCTACAGACGGAGTGGTAATAGATGACAATGCTTTTGGATCGACGGGTACGGTAACAGCACCCTATAACAAAGGAAGAACTGCAACTCATGAAGTGGGCCATTGGTTAAATCTTCGCCATATTTGGGGTGATGCTAATTGTGGAAATGATTTAGTTGGGGACACTCCATTACACAATGCAGCCAATTACGGATGCCCTGCTGCAGGAACAAAATCTACTTGTACAGGTACTCCTGTTATGATGACCATGAATTACATGGATTATACAGATGATGCTTGTATGTATATTTTTACGCTAGGACAAAAAACCAGAATGCAGGCTTTATTTGCAACTGGAGGCTCTAGAGTTAGTTTTGCTCAACCTTAATACTAAAATATCAGGATAATAATAAAGCCACCCAGTAAGGTGGCTTTATTATTTTATAGTATTAATCTAATGATCAGACCGCAAAACTTTCACCACAGCCACAACTTCTACTTGCGTTAGGATTGTTAAAATAAAATCCTTTTCCGTTTAGTCCATCACTGAACTCTAATTCAGTATTCACTAAATATAAAAAGCTTTTTAAGTCTGTCACGATTTTGAGGCCTTTGTCTTCAAAAACTTGATCCATTGGTTTTATCTCGTTATCAAAGTCCATTTTGTAACTAAGTCCGCTACAGCCTCCCCCCACTACACCTACTCTTAAAAAATAGCTTGCGTCTTCATGTATACCAGCGTCTTTCATGAGTTGTGTGACTTTTTCTTTCGCTTTATCACTTATATAAATACTATTCTCTGTAGAAACCATATTTCAATTTTAATGCACTACACTCTCAGCGAATGTAATTTTTTCTAAACCATTCTTTTCTCTATAATCATTGATAGCTGCCTTAATAGCATCTTCTGCTAATACAGAACAATGGATTTTTACAGGAGGCAAATTCAGCTCCTCTACGATGGTCATATTGTCTATTTTCAGCGCTTCGTCAACACTTTTACCTTTCAACCATTCTGTTGCCAATGAAGAGGAAGCAATAGCTGATCCACAACCGAAAGTTTTAAATTTAGCGTCGGTAATCATGCCCGTTTCGCTATTCACTTCAATTTGCAAACGCATTACGTCGCCACACTCAGGCGCTCCAACCAATCCTGTACCCACATTTTTGCTTGACTTATCTAATGTTCCCACATTTTTAGGATTCTGATAATGATCAATTACTTTTTCTGAATATGCCATAATAAAAATTTGTTGTTATAAAAGAAATACAAAAATATTAAAAACTAAATAATTAATGTGCAGCCCATTGAATGCTGTTTAAATCTATTCCTTCTTTATACATTTCCCAAAGCGGGCTCATTTCCCTCAATTTTAAAACTGTTTCGCTAATGGCTTTGATGGTGTAGTCAATTTCTTCTTCAGTTGTAAATCTACTCAATCCAAAACGTAAAGAACTATGAGCTAAATCATCTCCTAATCCTAATGCCTTCAATACATAAGAAGGTTCTAGAGAAGCAGATGTGCATGCTGAACCTGAACTCAATGCTATGTTTTTATTAAAGCCCATTAATAACCCTTCCCCCTCAACATGTTTAAAAGATATATTAGCCACATGTGGTAAACGGCTTGTTCTGCTTCCATTTACGTATGCCTCTTCCAATTGGAGTAAGGCTACTTCTAACTTGTCTCTTAATTTACTAATTCTTGCTGTATCAGACTCCATTTCCATCATGCAAATTTCACAAGCTTTTCCGAAGCCTACAATACCTGGAACGTTCAAAGTTCCGCTTCTCATGCCTCTCTCATGGCCACCGCCATCCATTTGTGCAGTTACTTTTACCCTCGGATTTTTTCTTCGTACATATAGAGCACCTACGCCCTTTGGACCATACATCTTATGAGCGGTAAAAGCCATCAAATCAATACCATCTTTGTTTACATCAACTGGAATTTTTCCAACTGCTTGTGTAGCATCTGTAAAAACCAAAACGCCATGTTTCCTTGCTATAGCACTAATTTCTTTCATTGGCATCACTGTACCTGTTTCGTTATTAGCATACATGATTGCAATAGCGATTGTGGTAGGTTTGATAGTTGCTTCCAATTCAGCAAGATCAATTAAACCTTCTGCAGTTACACTCATGTAGGTAACTTCTCCACCCATTTTTTCAATGTGTTTGCAAGAATCCAAAACTGCTTTGTGTTCTGTTGTGGCTGTTATGATATGATTGCCTTTGCTAGCATACATTTCAAAAACGCCTTTCAATGCTAGATTATCGGCTTCTGTTGCACCAGAAGTAAAAATAATTTCTTTAGGGTCAGCGCCAATCAATTTAGCAACTTGCTCACGCGCATAATCAACAGCCTCTTCAGCCTGCCATCCAAAGGAATGATTTCTGCTTGCTGCATTTCCAAAATGATTCAAAAAATAAGGAGTCATTGCTTCCAAAACACGAGGATCCATTGGAGTGGTAGCATTATTGTCGAGATAAATAGGTAACTTTAGCATAAGTTTGAATAATAAATTTGTCTTTTTTACAAAAAACAAATTTAGCACAAAAGCTTTTATTATATTGAATTAAACACCAGAGTTTGTTTTGAATTAACGCATTTCGTAAACAAATTGATTAATCAAAAAAGAGTCTTTCATGCAAAAAGTTGAACATATTGGTATCGCGGTAAAGAAACTGTCCAATGCTATCCCCCTTTTTGAGAGATTACTGAACACCCCATGCTATAAATTGGAACAGGTCACAAGCGAGCAAGTACAAACTGCTTTTTTTCTGAGTGGGGAAACTAAAATTGAATTATTAGAGAGCATGGACGAAAGCGGCGTTATTGCAAAATTTATAGAAAAAAAAGGAGAAGGCCTGCATCATATTGCTTTTGAAGTTACAGATATTGAAGCAGAAATGAATCGATTGGAAAAAGAAGGCTTTGTATTGCTAAATACTACTCCCAAAAAAGGTGCCGACAATAAATTAGTCTGCTTTTTACACCCAAAAAGCACGAATGGTGTGTTGATAGAATTGTGCCAAACTATCTAGTTCAATCTACTGCAAATAGGGGTTATTCATTTTTTCCTCTTCAATAGTTGTATTGGGGCCATGTCCACTGTAAACTTTTGTATGGCCCGGCAAAACCAGTAGTTCTTTCCTAATGCTATTTAGTAAAGTATCTACATCTCCTCCAGGTAAATCTGTTCTGCCGATACTTCCTTTAAACAACACATCTCCTCCAATCAAAAAAGACTGCTTCTCACAATAGAAACTAACGCTTCCGGGGCTATGTCCTGGTGTAAAAAGAACTTTCAACTTTTCATTACCTACATGAATGATTTGCCCATCCTTCAGCTCATACAAAGGGCCGCAATAATGATCAAAAGGCATGTTATAGATCAAGCCACTAGTTGGCGCATATGCCAGGGTTTCTTTCTCTAAAGAATGAATATGAGGGATCAATGAATATTTTTCAGAAATGAACTTATTCCCAAATACATGATCTAAATGTCCATGTGTATTGAGAAGCATTATGGGATTGAGTTGACATTGCTCAATAAATTGGCATAACTTAACTCTTTCGTCCTCAAAATAACAACCTGGATCTATAATTACACAATCTTTTGAATCGTTGTAAATGATATATGTGTTCTCTTGGATTGGACTGAATTCAAATTTATTAATATGTAACATGCCGGATTAATTTGTTTTTATGATTACAACTAATGACCTAATTTAGTATTTCTAACCATTTTTTTTACAAAATGATATTCAATAAAAGAATTTTATTAATCTTGTTTTTCGTTTCTTTTGGACTTTCGAATAGTTTTTGTCAGGTTAACTCTGTGACCTTTGGCAAAAATAGAATACAATACAAGAAATTCAAGTGGCAATTTTATCAAACAGAGAATTTCAATGTTTATTTTTACGACAATGGTCAGGAATTAGCAAAATATGTACTTCAGGTTGCAGAAAAAGAACTTCCTCAATTGGAGATGGCGGCGGAGTATTCTTTACAACGCAGAGCTAATATCATTATTTTCAATGAATATGCCGATTACCAGCAAACTAACATTGGATTAGACGCAGACATCGTTAGCACAGGTGGAACAACCAAACTCGTTAATAACAAGCTACTTGTTTATTTTAATGGAGATCATGCTCACTTAAAAAAACAAATCAGAGAAGGCATTGCTTCGGTGCTAACAAAAAACATATTATTTGGAGATGATTTTAGTGAAATCGCATCAAATCAAACCATTTTAGATCTGCCTACCTGGTTTACAGATGGCTATGAAGCATATCTTGGCGAGAATTGGAATACAGATTTAGATGATGAATTAAGGAGTGATATGCTCAGTGGCGATTATTCAAAATTCAATAAATACGTATACAAAAAGCCCCAGTTGGCAGGGCATGCATTTTGGTTCTTCATTGAGGAAAAATACAAAAAAGAAAATGTGACTTATTTCTTTTACTTGTCAAGAGTGCTAAAAAGCATGAATAAGGCTTCTCTGCAAATTGCTGGTAAACCCATTAAAGAACTCTACACAGAGTTTATGGAATATCAAGAAGAAAAGTATTCTAAAGATATTGCTAAAAGAAAAGCTTATCCCAAAGGAAATTTTATAGAGGGATTTGACATCAGTCCGAGATTAAATTATTACCGATTCAATGTAAATCCCAACAAAAAAAACAATTCCTATGTGGTCACTCGTTTTAAAAATGGAATGATAAGCGTGATTCTTAACAACGACTTCGAAAATAAAACATTGCTCAAATTCGGCGACAGGAGTCTAGAGAATGAAATGAATCCAATTTATCCTGTGATGGCATGGGACCCAAAGGGAAATAAAATTGCAGTTGTCTATTCGTTGAAAGGAAAAATCAATTTATTTGTGTATGATGTAGAGAAAGACTATAGCCCCTATAAGCTAGATTTGACTGATCAATTTGATCAGATTCAAGATATGAATTTTATGATCGACAGCAGGACGCTTTTGTTTTCGGCAGTAAGAAATGGACACACCGATATTTACTCTTACGATCTTGAAAAAGAAAAAGCTACACAAATAAATAATGATGTGTACGACGACATCAATCCAACGTTTGTGACTTTCCCTGGGAAAATGGGTATTCTTTTTGCAAGCAACCGCCCTTCTGCCAATGCAAAAAATGGCGATACAATTTTACCAAGTAACCACAGATATAATATTTTTCTGATCACCAATTTTGGAGACAAGCCAGAACTAAATCAAATTACGCAGCTCACAAATTTACAATACGGCAATGCAAAATTTCCTTCTCAATTCAATGATAACCATTTCACTTTCGTTTCAGATGAAAATGGAATTGCCAACAGGTATGCAGGTTTCTTTACAACAAAAAATATGGGAATTGATACGTTGGTATTAATTGGAGAAGATATTTTAAGAAATCCCAATCAAAAGGAAATTGACAGTAGTTTAAAGGCACAAAAAAAATTAGGCATTGATTCTATTGCCTATGTCTCCATCACCGAAGACTCGGCTTATTCTTTTCCCATTACAAACTATCCTAGTAATTTATATGAAACCAGAACAGCAGGAGATAATAGAATTGTAAGTGAAGTAACAAGTGAGTCTGATCAAAAAAGTTTATACAAATTAAAAATTGATGAAAATTTATTAAAAAGAAGAAACATAACGGCTACCCCTACCAGCTATGGAAAAATGCTAATGAGAGCCCAAAAGTCTTCTGAAGACCCTTCGCCAGAAAAAACCAAACTTATTGATAGTTTGCAAAATATTGCAGAACAGTTTCAAACAGAATTCAATGACGAAAAAAAGATTACCTCTCTGTCAACTAGCGATCAAGAATACTCTGTTTTAAAAAATGCGAAGTTGTTTAGATATAAACCCATTAAGTTTTCTGCAGATTTTGGATCACTTGGCTTTAATAACAGCATCCTCTATAATAAATACCAAAAATATGAGAACGGCTCTGGGCCAATAAATGTAAATAGTAGCAGTGCGCTTAATGGATTAATAACGCTAGGTGCTTCTGATGTGATGGAAGATATTCGATTAATGGGTGCATTTAAAATTGGTAGCGACTTCAAAGACAATGAATGGTTGTTTAGTTTTCAAAACTTGAGGAGGAGAGTAGATTGGGGGCTTTCATTTTATAGAAATGTAATCAGAAGTTATGATACTTTAATGCAAGATCCAACTATATACGATTATTATCCAGTCAAATTGATTACCCATATTTTTCAAGGGAATGTAAGCTACCCATTTAGCAGAACGAATAGTATTCGTTTCGCCAGTGGAATAAGGACAGATGTGACTAGTTTTATATCTGTAGACCCATTAAGTGCCAGCCGGGATGATAAAACATCCTTTTTTTCTGTATCTCATTTAGAGTTTATTCATGACAACAGTCTGAATAAAGCCATTAATATTTGGCATGGCGATAGATACAAGTTTTATTTGGATTGGAATCAGCAACTCAATAGCAAAGAAAAAGCTGCACAAAACATGTATAATTTTGGATTTGATGCTAGATACTACTACCCCATTTATAAAAACTTCATATGGGCCGGAAGGGCTGCAGGAGACTTCAGTTGGGGGAATCAAAAATTCATTTATTATTTAGGAGGTACGGATGGGTGGCTGATGTTTGGCAACCAATCTCAATTCTTTAATGCTGGAAACCCACCTACAAGAGAAGATTATGCTTTTCAAAGTTTAGCAGTAAACATGAGAGGCTATATTCAAAATGCAGCACATGGTAATAATGCTATTGTATTGAATAGCGAATTAAGATTACCTGTTTGGTCAACCTTTGTAGATCAAACCATAAATAACTCATTCATTAGTGACTTTCAGTTAATTCAATTTATTGATTTTGGGGCTGCATGGGAAGGAGATGTAACTGATATTAAAAGGCCTGAATACTTATATACATCAACTACCACTGGAAATGTTACTGTAAAACAAAAAACAAGTGGGATTGGTCCGTTTATTGGCGGATATGGTTTTGGTGTTCGAAGTTCCCTATTGGGTTATTTTGTGAAATTTGATGTATCCTGGCCAATGAATGGTTTTTTTAATGGCCAGCCAATCAATTATTTTTCATTAGGATTAGATTTCTAATTTATTTTTAACGAAAATTAATTTGGCATTATATCAAGCACTTCAATTATTTTATTACATGCCACTTTTATTTCTTCCTCTGTTATATTTAATGGTGGGGCTATTCTCAACGCATGTGGAGCAAACAAAAACCAATCTGTAAAAACACCCAAAGAGATGAGTTGATCAATGATTTTTTTGTTAGTTTCAAAGGAATCAAATTCAACTGCAATCATTAACCCTGCACTATTTATGTTTTTTATTTTTGAGTGATTCAAGAGAGAAATAAATAGCTGTTGCTTCTGTTGAATTGAGCTCAAAATATCTTCTTCCAATAAAACTTTAAAAGCAGCCAAGCCTGCTGCACAAGAAACTGGATGCCCACCGAAAGTATTGATATGGCCCAAGACAGGGTTATTTGTAAAAACATCCATGATGTTTTTATCCGCCACAAAAGCACCTAAAGGCATGCCTCCACCTAATGCTTTGCCTAATAAAAGCACATCTGGCACAATGTTAAATTGTTCGAAAGCCCACAATGTGCCATTTCTTCCAAAACCACATTGTATTTCATCCATGATCAATAACACTCCTTTTTCTGTACATATTTTACGCAATAAATGAAACCATTCTTTTGAAGGCACATTAACACCTGCCTCTGCTTGAATAGTTTCCACAATAACACATGCAACTTGATCCGTTATCATTTCCAAATCATCAAATGAATGATAATTTAATTGTGTAATCCCAGGCAATAAAGGACGATATGCCTGCTGCCAATATTCACTACCCATAACACTTAAAGCGCCCTGTGTACTTCCATGATATGAATTTTTGAAAGATATCATTTGACTTCTGCCTGTATATCTCTTTGCTAATTTCATGGCCCCTTCTGTTGCTTCACTACCGCTAGCGGTAAAGAAAACCGAATTCAGTTTGGTGGGCAATTTTGACACTAACATAGATGCATACTCAACTTGTGGGTTCTCTACAAATTCTCCATAAACCATGATATGCAAATATTTATCTGCTTGCGTTTTTATTGCCTCAATCACTTTGGGGTGACAATGTCCAATGTTACAAACACTAATTCCTGCAATTAAATCAATAAATTCCTTGCCGTCTGCATCCCACATTTTACTTCCCAATGCTTTAACGATATGTAAACAAAGAGGCGCTTCTGAAGTTTGTCCGACATGTTGTAAAAATAATTGACGATAATTCATGGATATGTACTCGCTTATAAGTTATGTTGTATTTTTATGCAAGATAATTTATTGCAACTATATCAATCATAATTCACAAAAATTATAACCTATGGCATTTATTTTTCCAGTAGAGGGCATACTTCCGGTAATAGGAGAAGATTGTTTTATTGCACCCAATGCAACCATAGTCGGCAATGTGCAAATGGGCAATCAATGCAGTATTTGGTTTAACGCCGTAGTAAGAGGTGATGTAAACAGCATTCAAATCGGCAACAAAGTTAATATTCAAGATGGAGCGATTATTCATTGCACTTATCAAAAAACCAAGACTATTATTAAAGATAATGTAAGTGTTGGTCACAATGCCATCGTTCATGGATGCACCATAGAAGAAAATGTTCTCATTGGAATGGGAGCTATTGTAATGGATAATGTAAGAATTGAAAGCAATTGCATTATTGCAGCAGGTGCTGTGGTACTTGAAAACACTACTATTGAAGCCGGTTCTATATATGCAGGTGTGCCCGCTAAAAAAGTTAAAGACATTTCTCAAGAACTCATTCATGGAGAAATTAATCGTATTGCCGAAAACTACATCAAGTATAGCTCATGGTTTAAAGACATTTAGTTTTATCTTTGTGCCCGAAACAAGATGACTCATTTTTAAATGTCTAAATTTCTTCTTTAATTTTATTTTCAAAATGAAAAAACAAATCTTTTTAATTGTAAGTGTTACTATGTTAGTTTGCTCTTCTTGTAGTCGCAAATCAGGATGTCCTACCAGTGGTGCAGCTGTTGGCGCTGAAAGAATCTTAGGGGGTGACAAAAAAGCAATTAAAGCTAGCAAAAACTCAAAATATAAAGGTGGCAGAAAGAGCTACTAATATCCTTTTACATTCAGCGTGTCAATGATGTTTAAATAGCTGATATACCTTTCTTCTGAAATTTTATTTTCATTTACAGCGTTTTTAATCGCACATCCTGGTTCATTGATATGAACACAATTATTAAATTGACAATGATTCATTATTGACCTCATTTCTGGAAAAAAATGTGCTAACTCATTTTTGTTCATATTAACAAGTCCCATTTCTCTAATACCAGGAGTGTCGATAATTTGTCCGCCCATGGGTAAATCAAACATTTCAGCAAAAGTTGTAGTATGCATTCCCTTTCCACTCCAGCCACTTACATCTTGTGTTTTTAATTGTAAGTCAGGAAATAAAAAATTTATAAACGTAGACTTTCCTACTCCTGAATGCCCGCTTAATAAAGTCACTTTGTTTTGTAATGTATTCACCAAATCCACAAGGCCTTTTTTATCTCTTACACTAACCAAAAATATTTTGTAGCCGATAGATTCATAAATGGCTCTTACATTATCTAAATAATCTTGATCCTTCTTTTTCAAAACATCAACTTTATTAAAAACTATAATGGCAGGAACTTGATATGCTTCCGAAGTAATTAAAAACCGATCAATAAACCCAAGCGAAGTCTTTGGCTCTTTTATAGTAGCAAATAGTAAAGATTGATCAAGATTAGAAGCTACAATATGATGCTGGTTTTTATTATGTGGAGATATTCGATTAATATAATTTTTTCTTTCAAAAATCTCAGTTATGATAGCACTTTCTATATCATCTTCATTTTCAACTTCTACTTGATCCCCGACAGCAATAGGATTAGTTGAAGTAATGGCATCGATCTTAAATTTCCCCTTTAATCTTACCGATTGAAAATAGCCCTTGCTGTTTTTTACAACATAACGACTTCCAGTAGATTTATACACAACAGCACGCATCTTAAAATAATTTATGATAGATATTTGGCTACAATTGGCATTCTTCTTCCCACCCCAAAAGCTTTTGGAGAAACTCTTATAATAGGGCAAAATTGATTTCTTTTATATTCGTTTGTATTTACCAACTTAAGAACGCGATCTACTACGACTGGATTAAAATGTAAATTTTTAATTTCAGTAGGGCCTTTTTCCAATTCGATATACTGATATAATATTTGATCGAGCTCATCATATTCAGGCAAACTATCGCTGTCTTTTTGATTGGGTCTCAATTCTGCACTCGGTGGCTTTGTAATAATATGATGGGGGATGATTTCATTGTTTCTATTTATATAGTTTGCTAGTGCATACACTTGTAATTTATAACAATCCCCAAGCACCCCAAGTCCGCCAGCCATATCTCCATACAATGTGCCATATCCTGTTGCCAATTCGCTTTTATTGGAAGTATTCAATAATATATATCCAAATTTATTTGCAATAGCCATCAACACATTTCCTCTTGATCTGCTTTGAATATTTTCTTCTGCCAATCCAAAAGATGTTTGTTTAAAAAGGGGTTGTAGTTCTTGTAAAAAAGTATCGTATATAATTTTTATGGGTAATACATGATACTCATTTTGCAAGTTTTTACTGAGTAACACAGCGTCCTCTATAGAATGTGAAGAAGAGAATGCTGAGGGCATTAAAATTGCTACTACGTTTTCACTCCCTAACGCCTCTGTTGCTAATGCCAATGTCACAGCACTATCAATACCACCGCTGCTTCCAATAATAGCTTTTGCAAAGCCCATTTTTGAAAAATAATCTTTGATCCCTAAAACAATCGCTTGATATAAAGAAGCTATGTTCAAACTAGCGTCTAGTTTATCCGGAGTCAATTCCTTACTGGCCACTTTTTCTTTTTTTGTAATCACCTCTCCTGAAATAGTTCCATCATCATTCAAAATGAATAGCTTCTCATCTTCTTCAAATGCTTTTAATTGACCACACAAGTTTGCTTCTTTATCCATTACCATTGACTGACCATCAAACACTATCTCTGTTTGACTCCCAACAGCATTGCAATAAAAAATAGGTAGTTGATACTTTTCAACATTTGTTTTTAAAATGGCCAACCGATCTGTATTGTGCGTATAATCAAAAGGAGAAGCCGATAAATTAATCATCACATCAGGGCCCTGTTGTATCATCTGATCCATTGGACAAACCGTATAAAGTGGATGTGAGCCTACATTCCAAATATCCTCACAAATTGTGACAGCAATTTTTTTTCCTTTACATGAAACAATATTCCAATCTTTAGCTTTTTCAAAATACCTATCCTCATCAAACACGTCATACGTTGGTAAACAGGTTTTTTGTACAACCTGTTGCACTTTTTGATTTTCTAAAAAATAAACAGCATTGAATAAGCTTTTTCCTGAAGAGTTCGTATTTCTTTGAGGGGCGCCAATCAATACTCCTACTCCTTCTACAGCCAATCTTATATGATCTAATGACTCATTGCATTTTTCAATAAAATGATCAAAGTACAAAAAGTCTCTTGGAGGATATCCGCAAATGGCTAATTCGCTGAAAACCACTAAATCAGCTCCCTGGGATTTTGCACGATGAATGGCCGCAATAATTTTATTGGTATTGCTTTCAAAATTACCAAGGTGATAATTTTGTTGCGCCAAATATATTTTCATTTAAACTAACTTTACAGCTGTAATAGAATTCCAATTATTTGTAAAGTTAATTCTTTTGTATGCGTTTATTCAAATGTTTAGTGTTTTGCTGCATGTTTTTTTCTTGCCATTCAAATAAAAACACGCCTGATGTTTCTGATATTTCAATTGAATTAAGTACTAAAAGATTTGAAAAAGACCTGTTTAATTCAGATACAAACCATATTATCGCTACCATAGATACCCTTATTTCAAAATATCCCACATTCGGGCCTGCTTTTTTTCAAACAATATTGAATGTGGACCCTCGCTGGAACGATGATACTACAAAGAACTACATAAACGGTTTTATAGGTTCTCAAATGGCAGTGTATGATAGTGCTGAAAAAATATTTAATGACTTCTCCCCTTATGAAAAAGAAATAAGAAAAAGCTTGCAGTATCTTCATTACTATTTTCCAACGTATGTGGCTCCTCATGAAATAATAACCTATTTAGGACCCCTTGATGGATATGGAGACGTTATAACAAAAGATGCTTTTCTAATAGGACTTCATCATCACTTGGGAAAAAATTCCAGCATTTATAACTCTCCTTGGTTACATGAAACCTATCCACAATACTTAACCGATAGATTTGAGCCTGATTACATTGTGGTAAATTGTATGAAAAATATTATTGGAGATATGTACCCTGATAAATCAGAAGAAGCTCCATTAAGTACCCAAATGATTGAAGCAGGGAAAAGATTGTATTTATTGCAAAAAATTATCCCCTCCTATGACGAATACAAGCTAATAGGATACACAAATGAACAATTAAAGAAATGCTATTCAAATGAGTCAAAAGTATGGGAACTATTCATCCAAAATGAATTGCTACATAGTATTGACAAAAATCTAATCAGAAACTATTTAGGAGAAAGCCCTAAAACACAAGAGCTAGGGGAAGGTTCTCCTGGTAATATTGGCGCATTTGTAGGATGGCAAATCGTAAAAAAATACATACAAAACTTTCCTAAAACAACCCCTGGTGAGCTCATGAATACAGATGCAAGAAAGATATTAGACGATGCGAAGTATAAGCCTTAATTAAGTTTTGAAGGTGCTTGCAGAATAAAAGAAGGAATGAGAACAGAAAAATTTTTTTTATTGTTTTGATTCTGCAGCAAATAGGTTCCTTCCATTTTTCCCAACTCTGTTTGTAAACAACAAGCACTGACATATTGAAAGGATTCATTTGTGTGTATGAGAGGTTGAATACCAACTACACCCTCCCCTTCCACTTCCTTCACAAAGCCATTGCTGTCATATATAAACCAATGACGCCTTAAAAGTTGAATGGAAAAAGGATTTTTATTTTCAATAGTTATTCTATACGAAAACAAGAATTGTTGATTCATCGGATCGCTTTCTGATGACTGATAAAAAGTCTCCACACTAATTATAACACCTTCTGAAATTTTTGATACCATTTTACAATATACTAAGATTATACTTTTTTTGTTTGTGTGTATCCATTTTTCAATAACCATTGTAAGATTTTATCACGTTGATCTCCTTGCACCAACATCTCTCCATCTTTACAAGAACCGCCTGTGCCACAAAAATTTTTTATTTTTTTTACTAGATCTTCTTTTTCGAGTTGCTTCCCAACATAACCATCAATGATTGTCACTGCTTTTCCTGCTCGATGTTTGGTTTCTAATTTTACTCTTAGCTTTTGTTGAGATGCAGCCATCGATTCCACTTCGTCTTGTTTCTCTTCAATTTTAAAATTGGGATCGGTTGAATAAACAACTCCAGAAGTGTTGATTCTTTTTTTCACAATCAATATTTTTTTATTATCTGATATTATAGATTTATTGGATGGAGGCTTTTAAACTTAAATCCAAACTGGTAGCTTGATGAATAATTGCGCCGCTAGAAATAAAGTCTACTCCAGTGGCAGCATACCTCTCAAGATTATCGTAATGTATACCTCCGCTTGCTTCTGTTTCAAAAGCCCCGGCAATGATTTGCAGAGCTTCTTCGATTTCTTTTGGAGAGAAGTTATCCAGCATGATTCTATCTACCTTTCCAACCATAACTACTTTTTTTACATCTTCCAAACTACGGGTTTCTACTTCTATTTTCAATCCAGGTTTGTATTGTTGTACATACAAAAATGCCATTTCAATTGCTTTTTCAATGGAGCCACAGTAATCGATATGATTATCCTTTAACATGATCATATCGTACAAGCCAAACCGATGATTTTGTCCGCCGCCAATTCTGACAGCTTCCTTTTCAAGCAATCTAAAATTGGGAGTGGTTTTGCGAGTGTCTAACAGCTTTGTTTTATACGCCGCCAGTTTTTTTACATATTTATTTGTCAAAGTAGCAATACCACTCATTCGTTGCATTGTATTTAACACAAGTCTTTCTGATTGTAATAAAGAATGAATACTGCCTTTTACTTCAAAGGCCAACTCGCCCGTTGTCATAACGTCACCATCTTTTTTTAAAGCGGTAAAAACAACTTTAGGATCTACAAGTTGGAATATTTTTGAAGCAACTTCTACTCCAGCTAATATGCCAGATTGTTTTATTTTTAAAATAGCTTTCCCTTGAGCAGATTTTTCAATGCATGATAATGTAGAATGATCACCATCTCCAATATCCTCTCTCAGAGCATTTACAATTAATTGTTCCAGTGCCAAGGAGTTTAACATAGATACAAACTTACATACAGAAGACTAATCATAGTCATCTAATATCAAAAAATAACAGTTTATTTCGCTTTATAGCAATTTTTAAAATTCATTGCTAGCAAATAATTAAATTTACATCATGGAAAATAAAAAAGTAATATTAATCATTATGGATGGATGGGGCTTAGGCAAAGTCAAATCAAGTGACGCTATCCAACATGCAAAAACGCCTTTTGTTAGTTCTTTATATTCAAAATATCCTAACACAACTCTAGTAACCTGTGGAGAAGAAGTTGGATTGCCTGATGGACAGATGGGCAATAGTGAAGTAGGGCATCTTAATTTGGGTGCCGGAAGAATAGTTTATCAAGAGTTACAAAGAATTAACGTATCCATCCGAGAAAATAAATTTCAGGAAGACCCAACCTTACTTGCTTCCATTGAGTATTGCAAAAAAAATAAGAAAACGCTCCATTTGATAGGATTATTAAGTGACGGAGGAGTACATTCTCATATCAATCACTTGAAGGCGATTTTATCAACATGCGCAAAGCATCAATGCTATGATGTTCTTATTCATGCTTTTACCGATGGCAGAGATACAGACCCGAAATCAGGCATTCGTTTTATGAAAGATCTGCAAGAACATATTCTTACTTCTACAGGCTCCATTGCTACCGTAACAGGCCGATATTATGCTATGGATCGAGATAAAAGATGGGAACGTGTGAAAATCGCATATGATGGACTAGTAAATGCCATTGGAACAGCAACAAATAATATCATTGATAGCATTCAGGAGTCTTATGAGGCTGGCATGACAGACGAATTCATAAAACCACTTGTTAACACAGCCATTCCGAAAACGAAAATAGAAAAAGACGATGCAGTAATTTGTTTTAATTTCAGAACAGATCGTTGCAGAGAAATCACAGAAGCACTTACTCAAATAGATTTGCCTGAATTTGGAATGAAAGCCCTGCCCTTGCATTTTACCACTATGACACAATATGATCATACTTTTAAAAATATATCTGTAATTTTTGAAAATGATGATTTAAAAAACACAATAGGAGAAATTCTTGCAAATCACAATCGAACACAATTAAGAATTGCTGAAACTGAAAAATACCCTCATGTAAGTTTCTTTTTTAGTGGGGGAAGAGAGAAGCCCTTCGATGGAGAAAATCGCATTATGATTCCTTCTCCTAAAGTAGCCACATATGATTTACAACCAGCCATGAGTGCAAATGAAATTACAGTTGCGGCTATCGATCAAATCACCTCTACTGCACCTGATTTTATATGTCTCAATTTTGCAAATGCTGACATGGTAGGTCATACAGGTGTTTGGGACGCTGTCATCAAAGCCGTTGAAACCGTTGATCAATGTGCCGAAAAAGTAGTAACCGCAGCTCTAGAAAAAAACTATACCGTTTTTTTAACAGCAGACCATGGCAATGCAGATTATGAGATTAATGAAGATGGCACACCTAATACCGCACATACAACGAATTTAGTCCCCTTATTTATACTCGATAATGAATGGAAAGGAAATGTAAGTCCAGGAAAGCTAGGAGATATTGCACCCACCATTCTACATATGATGAACATTGAAATACCTAAGGACATGACGGGCAATGTTTTAATCAGTTAATTGATTAAAAATTCACACTTTACCTTTTGTGTGATTAACTTAAGAGTGGCTCGATGCATAAAAATGGCAATATAGCCTATATTTGCGTTCTTAAATTTTGGGCTTAAAAACCGAAATTTGTTAACGAATGAATAACAGATATTACAAAATAGATTCGGATGGAAAGAAACAAAAAGGCAACTGGTTTAGCCTGTATAACAATTCTTTCCCCGGAAAAATAAATCCTTCTGTACATTCTGCTATACTCTTATTTGTCTCATTTGTCTTGCTTGGCCAATTGAATACTTCATCAACAGTCGGGACAGCGTCCTCACTAAAAAAATCAAATGACAATTCTGGCTTCCAGCTTACACAATCCGTTCAAAATTCAGCAACTAATCAAATAATAAAGAAATCTTTTACACCACTAAATATTATCAAGCAAAACAAAGTCACAAAAAACAGGCTTTTGCTTTTATCTTCCATTGTCTCTAAAAAAACAATTAACCCATTTATTAGTAATAAATTTTCTATTGAAAGGAATAATCCACTCGCATTTATCGAAAATGTTATTCATAAAAAAACATTACAGAATCATACAAACCTGCCCCTTGGTCACCCGAACAACATCTCTTTTCAAGTATACGCGTCAAGTAGTTTTGATTATCAAAATGCACAAAATAATCAATCCAACTTCTCTAATACATCAGGCTTGAAGTCGGATATCAATGAGCTAACTTTCAGCATCAAAAAAACTTCAGACATAGAAGCAGGAGGAGCATTTCTTTTTAACCTTTCAAAAATCTTTACATTGAAAGCAGGCATGCAATTCAATTATACCCATTACGAAATAGAAGACTTAAAAAACACAATTTCTCAAAACAATACCGTAACAGAACCAGGGGAATCCCCTTCTCATAACCTTGTTTACCAAGAACATCCGCCATACAGCCAAAAAATCAACACACGTTCTTATCAAATCTCCATTCCAATTGGGGGTGAAATAAAAATTGCTAGAGTTAATGATTTAGAATGGGTTGCTGGTGCCACCGTTCAGCCAAGTTTTCTAATTGCGGGAAACGATGATTTAGAAAACGAACAACTAAAAAATGCCACAGACATTGGCACAATTCGATCATGGAATATTAACACTAATCTTGAAACGTATTTTAGCTATCATTTAAAAAATGGACTTAGAATCAATGCTGGTCCTCAGTTAAAATATCAAATGTTTCCAACTCTCTTAAGTAAATATTTATATTCTGAGAGACTTTATAACCTAGGATTAAAAGTAGGACTGACCAAAAGCTTCTAGCGCTTATTTTCAATACGAGTTTTTTCTTTACACACACTTAATTATTTTTGTTATACTTAAACCTAATTACGATTAGATGATGCATCAATTCATAAAAAGCATTTCCATCTCAACTGTAGTATTTTCTTTACTACTGATTTCGTGCAATAATCATAAGGAGAATTCTCCTAAGCGCGAAAAGGAAGAAGTGACTTTTTTCCCAGTCTCATCATACCTTGGTGGGCAGATACTTGAAATAAAAGAAAAAGGATTGTCTCCTGAAAAAATCATTACGATCAATGGCAAATCCGATAGTTCATTTTTGAAGCTATCTGAGTTAGATTCAGTAATGCATGATTTCACTCATCCATTCATTGACTCTGCTACTGTTTCAAAATATTATTCTTCCAAAAAGTTTTTTGATCAAACACTCAATTATATAACGCTAACATATGAAGCTAATCAAAATCTTCCCAAAGAAATACCATGGCTCAATTGGAATGTGTATATAAATCCGGAAACAGAAAAAGTAGAAACGATTTATCTGGTAAAAAAAACAAACCAAAATCAAATAACACAATTAACTTGGAAGTCCTCTAAAAAATATTGCAAGATCTTGACACTTAATTCAAATGATAGCAATGCAGAAAAACCTATAGAGATTACTATAAAATGGGAATATTAAAATAAGATGACTCCTGCTGAATTCACAAAAATCGCTTATACCATTCCTGCTCAGCCTGGAATATACAAGTATTTTGATAGTCAGAGCCATTTGATTTATGTCGGAAAAGCAAAGAATCTTAAAAAGAGAGTAAGGAGCTATTTTAATAAACAACTAGACAATCAAAAAACCATTGAGTTAGTTAAAAGAATACATCATATAGAGTTTGTAATTGTTAATAGTGAAGAAGATGCTTTTCTATTGGAAAGCACGCTCATAAAAGAAAATCAGCCTTTTTACAATATTAACCTAAAAGATGATAAAGGATACCCTTATTTGGTTATTAAAAAAGAACCTTTCCCAAGAGTTTTTTTTTCAAGAAAAAAAATTAATGATGGTGCGCAATATTTTGGACCCTATACATCTACTGAAAATGTAAGCGAAATGCTTCATTTTGTGCAACAACAATTCCCATTTAGAACCTGCAAACTACCCTTGTCAGAAAAAAACATTCAACAAAAAAAATTCAAAGTTTGTTTAGAGTATCATCTCGGAAATTGCAAAGGCCCTTGTGAACAAAAACAATCTGCAGAAGAATATCAACAAGGAATATTACAACTTACTTCTCTATTAAAAGGTAATCTCAACCCGGTTATACAGCAGTTAAAGAAAGAAGTAGACAAACATTCTTCTGTGCTTGCTTTTGAAAAAGCAGCATTTTTTCAGCAAAAAATCAATAACCTTTTACAATTTCAATCTAAATCTGCGGTTGTAAATATTAATTCTGGGAATTTAGATGTGTTTTCAATGGTAGAAAATGAGGACCAAGCTTACATTAATTATTTAGGAGTGAACAATGGCTGTATTATTTACACCAAAACCATTACTATAGAAAAAAAACTTGATGAAAGCCAAGAAGAAATTTTACTTTTTGGCATACTGCAAATCAGAGAACTTTTCAATTCCGATGCCAAAGAAATCATAGTGCCTTTTGAAGTAAATTATCCCCAAAAAGATATTAAAATCATAGTGCCTAAAGTTGGAGAAAAGAAAAAGCTGATTGATCTCTCCTTAAAGAATGTGTTACACTATAAGTATACATTAAAATCCAAACAACTACTTCAATTAAGTGATGAGATAGCTATTGATTCGGAAAAAGTTTTACAACAAATAAAAACTGACTTACGATTAGCTCAACTTCCAATACATATTGAATGCTTTGATAATTCAAATTTACATGGCACTAATGCTGTAGCTGCAATGGTATGTTTTAAAAACGGAATTCCCAGTAAGCAAGATTACAGAAAATTCAACATCAAAACAGTTGAAGGAATTGACGACTTTGCTTCAATGAAAGAAATCGTATTTAGAAGATATAAAAAACTAATTGAAACCAACTTACCTCTTCCGCAGTTGGTAATCATTGACGGAGGAAAAGGTCAATTAGGTGCAGCGCTCGAAAGCATACAAGAATTAGGTTTAATTGGAAAACTTTCGATTGTTGGATTAGCTAAAAATAAAGAAGAACTTTTCTTTCCAGGAGATCAACAATCTTTACAATTGCCTTGGGACAGCAAAAGTCTGCTGCTAATCAGACGAATTCGTGATGAGGTACATCGATTTGGAATTACATTCCATCGAGATAAAAGAAGTCAATCAGCAACAAAAAATGAATTGGAAGCAATACATGGAATAGGAAAATCTACCGCCACTACTTTACTACAACAATTTAAATCAGTAAAAAAAATAAAATCTTTGCCACTGGTAAAACTTGAAGAAGCGATTGGAGTATCAAAAGCAGCCATTGTATTCAATGCATTACACTCAATGTGATCATTTAATTATTATCTGCCAAACCCAGGCATTTTTCCCATGGGCATTTTATTCATCATCTTCATCATGTTTTTCATTTGTTCAAATTGTTTGATGAAGGCATTAAGTTCTTGAAGATCCTTACCGCTCCCTTTGGCTATTCTTTGTTTACGACTAGGGTTGATAATATCAGGGTTACGACGCTCTTCCATTGTCATAGAATTGATCATTGCTTCAATTCCTTTAAAAGCGTCGTCATTTATGTCCAAATCTTTCACCTGTTTTCCAACACCAGGTATCATGCCCATCAAATCCTTTAGATTTCCCATTTTTTTAATTTGTTGTATCTGTGTTTTAAAATCTTCAAAATCAAATTGATTTTTTCTGATTTTCTTTTCCAGCTTAGCGGCTTCTGCTTGATCAAATTGCTCTTGTGCTTTTTCAACTAAACTTACTATATCTCCCATTCCTAAAATTCGCTGTGCCATTCTATCGGGATAAAAAACATCCAGCGTTTCCATCTTTTCGCCACTACTGCTAAATTTTATAGGCTTATTTACAGTATATTTTATGGATAAAGCCGCGCCACCTCTTGTATCTCCATCTAGTTTGGTTAACACCACTCCACTGAAGTCAAGTCTTTCATTAAAAGCTGCTGCTGTATTTACTGCATCTTGACCTGTCATGCTGTCTACTACAAATAAAATTTCCTGAGGTTGAATAGCAGATTTAATATTAGCCACCTCATTCATCATCACTTCATCAACTGCCAATCTTCCCGCGGTATCTATGATAATGACATTTTTATTTTTTGACTTCGCTTCTTTAATAGCATTTTGTGCAATAGCAACCGCATCTTTATTGTCTCTTTCACAATACACATCCACACCAATTTGTGCCCCCAGCACTTCAAGTTGATCTATCGCAGCAGGTCGATATATATCAGCTGCTACTAATAAGGGAGATTTGCCTTTTTTTGTTTTCAGATAATTCGCCAGCTTTCCACTGAATGTGGTTTTTCCACTTCCTTGTAACCCTGCAATTAAAATAATAGCGGGATTGCCATTTATGTTGAATTCACTTTCGCTCCCCCCCATCAAGTCAGTAAGCTCATCCTGAACAATTTTTACCATCTGTTGTCCGGGATTAACAGCTAGAAGAACTTTTGTGCCTAATGCTTTGTCTTTTACTTTATCCGTAAACTCTTTTGCAATTTTATAATTCACATCCGCATCAACCAATGCTCTACGTATATCTTTGACCGTGTTAGCGATGTTCAGATCTGTTATTCTTGCTTGACCTTTTATGTTTTTAAATGCGCTTTCTAATCGCTCGCTTAAACTTTGAAACATGTACTATTTTTATTCTGAAAAGTATTATTTATTAAATGCTGCATCGATAATCTCTGCTTGTTCTTTAGCATGAATTTTTGCATACCCAGTTGCGGTAGCTGCGCTTGCTAATCTGCTTAATATATAAAAATTTATATTTTTTATATTCATTCTCAAATAACTTGCAGCTCCCATGTTTAATGGTTCTTCTTGAACCCAATACCATATAGCCTTATTGTATTTTTTGTACAATTCATCTAATTGCAATTGTGGTAAAGGATACAATTGTTCTAGCCTGACGATGGCTATATCGGTTCTATTATCTTTTTGACGTTTTTCTTCTAAATCAAAATAGATTTTACCAGAACACATCAATACTTTTTTGATCGAAGAAGGGTCTTTTACTTGAATATCATCGATAACTTCTTTAAATGTTCCTGTTGTAAATTCAGATAGGTCGCTGGAGCTTCCCGGGTGTCTTAAGTTTGCTTTAGGTGAAAAATTAATCATTGGCTTTCTGAACTCCCAGGTCAACTGTCTGCGAAGTGCATGGAAAAAGTTTGCAGCGCTGGTAATATTTGTAATCACCATATTATACTCAGCGCATTGTTGTAAGAACCTTTCTAGTCTTGCACTGCTATGCTCTGGCCCTTGCCCTTCATAACCATGAGGAAGTAACATTACCAAACCATTCATATTTTGCCATTTCGTTTCGGCTGATGAAATAAATTGGTCTATGATAATTTGTGCGCCATTGGCAAAGTCGCCAAACTGTGCCTCCCAAATCACCAGCGAATTGG
The DNA here is from genome assembly GCA_947452965.1 of Chitinophagaceae bacterium. GTDB lineage: Bacteria > Bacteroidota > Bacteroidia > Chitinophagales > Chitinophagaceae > Ferruginibacter. The sequence goes on from CANGEW010000009.1 coordinate 74,677, forward strand.
GATTTGCCATTGCGTAACCATATTCAAAACCAAGAACGGCATATTCGCTTAAGAAAGAATTAAAAATCCTCATCGAGGAATTATCTTTCGAAAATACATTTAAACGATTGTATTCCTCATTGGTTGACTCGTCGAATAAAACAGCATGTCGGTGACTAAAAGTGCCTCTTTTAACATCTTGTCCGGTCATTCTTACATCCTTGCCATCTTCAATAATGCTTGCATAGGCCATCAACTCAGCTGTTGCCCAATCTATTTTTTGTTGATCTTGATAAAGCTTTACCTTATCTTGAATTAGTTTTTCTACCTTTTTCAAAGGTTTAAAGGATTCAGGCCACTTCATGAGTCCCTCAAATAATTGGGTTGCCTTTTCATGTGTTATAGAGGTATTGGGAGACTGATTAAAATCTTCTGCAGTTGCCTTTCTTAAACTCTTCCACCATAGTTCAGGCTTTTGATACTTGTAAGGGAGTGGATGTTGTTTAACTTCGTCTAGTCTTTCCTGTAAGTTCTTTAAAAAACTTTGCTCCATTTCTTTTGCTAATGACTTAGCATCTGGCTCTCCGTTTTCAATTAAAAACTGTGTGTATACTTCTCTTGGATTCAAGTGTTTGTCAATAATAGCATACAACTTAGGTTGTGTGAACTTAGGCTCATCTCCTTCATTGTGTCCATGACGACGATAGCATACCATATCAATAAAAATATCCGAATTGAATTCTTGACGATACTTTGTTGCAATTTCGGCAGCTTTTACAACCGCTTCAGGATCATCTCCATTAACATGTATCACGGGAGCTTCAACTAAAGCAGCCAAAGAGGTTGAGTAATTAGAACTTCTGGCATCACCAAAATCTGTAGTAAACCCAATTTGATTATTGATAACATAATGAATGGTTCCGTTGGTATGATAGCCTTTTAATTTACTCATTTGCAAAACCTCATACACAATGCCTTGTCCGGCTACAGAGGCGTCGCCATGAATTAAAATCGGCATGATTTTTTGATAATCGCTTTGATACATTACATCCGCTTTGCTTCTAGCATAGCCAATCACTACGGGATTTACTGCTTCCAAATGAGAAGGATTAGGACATAATTTCAAATGAATTTTCTTGCCATTGGTTGTTTCGATATCACTACTAAATCCTAAATGGTATTTTACATCACCTGACCCCATTGTTGTATCAGGCAATGCGTTCCCTTCAAATTCATTAAAAATTTCCTCGTAAGTTTTTCCTAAAATATTGGCTAATACATTCAACCTTCCTCTATGCGCCATACCAATTACAATTTCTTGAACATGATGATCAGCAGAAGTGTTCAAAATTGCATCCAAAGCGGCAATAGTTGTTTCGCCTCCTTCCAAACTAAATCTTTTTTGACCTATATATTTGGTATGAAGAAATTTCTCAAACATTACCCCCTCATTCAATTTTTGAAGTATTCTTCTTTTTTGTTCAATTGATAATGGTTCCAGCATTTTCTTTTCTACAGCATTGATAAGCCATTCTGTTTTTTTGCTATCGCCAATGTAACCCAATTCTACCCCTACATGATTTGTATAACACTTTTGAAGATGCTTCAGTATGTTTTGCAAAGAAGCTTTTCCTAAACCTAAAACTTGACCTACTTCAAAATCCTGTGCAAGATCAGTTTCATTGAGTCCGAAAAAATTCAATTCAAGATTCGCATTTCGATTAATTCTTTCTCTGATGGGGTTTGTTTTGGCAATCAGATGTCCTTTTTTTCTATATGCTTCTATCAATTGAAAAACCGCTAACTCTTTACTCAATTGACCACCAGAAAAAGAAGGTCCGGAAGTTATGGGAGATGAGGATGCTAGATTGTTATTTACTGCAAAGTCAAATCCTTCAAAAAACTTTCTATAGTCTACGTCAACGCTTTCTGGATTTTGAACAAAATCTCTGTATAATTGCTCTATATAACTTGGATGGGAATTTGTAATAAATTGAAAATCCTTCATTTTTTGATAATAATTGAGTTAGTCGGGTTAAAAATTAGAAGCCGATTGCAAATATCGGTCTAAAACTTAAGAAAATCAGTTGAAAATCAATAAAAATAGGATGAATTTTAACTATATCGTTATCGAAAAAATAAAAAAATTGAAAAAAATTGAAAAGTACAGAAGTCTTTCACTATATTTGCATCCCAAAAAAAAAGTAAATGGCAAATCATTCAGCTACCAAAAAAGATGTTCGTCAGAGTGCAAAGCGCAACGAGCGCAATCGCTATTATGGAAAAACAACTCGTAATGCCATCCGTGATATTAGAGCAATAGAAGAAAAAAGTGCTGCTTCAGAAAAATTGCCTGAAGTATCATCAATGATTGATAAATTGGCTAGACGTGGTACTATCCACAAAAACAAAGCTGCTAATTTGAAGAGAAAATTAGCATTAAAAGTTAATAGCTTAAAAAAGTAACAATTACCGATTTTAAGTATAAAAAAAGCAGTCCAAATGTATGGGCTGCTTTTTGTTTTTCATACCCGGCTTGATTTAAAAAGACAGAGGAAAGAATTATTAAAAAAAACACAAGAAAGTCTCTATTAATCCACTAATAATACTATCTTTGCAACCCCGCAAAAACGGGATGTATAATTATTTTTTAACCAAAAAAAACAGGGAAATGAGCAACTACGAATTGATGGTGATTTTTACCCCTGTGCTTTCTGAGGAAGATTACAAATCTGCTCAGAAAAAATTTGAAGCACTTGTAAAGGAAAACGGTGGTTCAGTAGCGCACAGCAAACCATGGGGACTAAAATCACTGGCGTATCCAATTGCCAAAAAGACTACAGGTCTATATTGGGTAATGGAATATAGCGCGCCAACCAGCTTCAATGAAAAGTTGAAAATTCAACTTTTGCGTGACGAAAATGTAATGCGTCACATGTTCACTGTACTCGATAAATACGCCGTTGAGTACAATGCCAAAAAGAGAAGTGGTGTACATTCTAAAACAGAAAAAGCGGAGGTATTGTAATCATGGCAAAAGCTAACGAAATCAAGTACTTAACAGCTATCAAAGCTGATAACAGACCAAAGAAGTATTGTCGCTTTAAAAAAATGGGTATCCACTATATTGATTATAAGGATGCTGAGTTTTTGAAGAAGTTTTTGAATGAACAAGGTAAAATGTTACCTCGTCGTATCACAGGCAACTCTTTGAAGTTTCAACGTAAAGTAAGTCAAGCTGTGAAGAAAGCACGTCAAATGGCTATTCTTCCATACGTAACTGATCTTTTAAAATAATTTTTCACCACCCTAATCCCAATTTATGGGAGAAAGCTTTTGCTATATTCATAGTAACAGTTGGGTAAAAATGCGAAAACAATGCAGGTAATATTAATTCAAGACGTGAATAATCTTGGCGGAGCCAATGAATTGGTAACCGTAAAAAACGGATATGGTCGCAACTACCTTATTCCACAAAAATTAGCAGTTGAGGCTAGTCCTAGTAATTTGAAGCAGTTAAATGAAAAACTGAAGCAACAAGCTAAGAAAGAAGCTAAATTATTGGCTGAGATCAACAACGTTATTAATGTTCTTAAAGAAGGAGTTTTGAAAATTGGTGCTAAAACTGGTACTAGTGGCAAAATCTTTGGTAGCGTTACATCGGTTCAAATTGCACGTGCTATAAAAGAGCAAAAAGGTTACGAAATCGACCGCCGTCGTATTCACATATTAGACGATGTAAAGGAATTAGGTACTTTCAAAGCAAAAATCGACTTTGGAAATGGAAACGAAACAGAGGTTGAGTTTGAAGTAGTATCTGAATAACATTACGATTGCTTATTTATTAATAGAAGCCACCTTGATATTCAGGGTGGTTTTTTATTTTAGTTATTTTTTTTTAATTCGATGAATTTTATTAGGGAAACCCCTATCTTTACTAAGTAGAAGTGATTTCTATATTTCAAGGGAAAAAGAATCGCTCATTTTTTAATTTTTTTAAACAGTTTTTTACAATGAACATTTATGTTGGAAATCTTAGTTGGTCTATGACAGACGAAGATTTAACGAATCTATTCACTCAGTACGGTACCGTAACCAGTGGTAAAATTTTAAAGGACAAAATGAACGGCCGTAGTAAGGGCTTTGGTTTTGTTGAAATGGAAGACGATGAAGCAGCTAAAACTGCGATCGCTAACTTAAACGAAACAGAAGTAATGGGTCGTAAGTTAATTGTTAACGAATCACAACCTCGTCCAGAAGGTGAATACAAGAAGCGTTCTGGTGGTGGATTTGGCGGAAACCGTGGCGGTGGAAGTCGTGGTGGTTATGGCGGCGGTGGAAACCGTGGCGGTGGCTACGGCGGTGGAAGTCGTGGTGGTAACGGTGGTGGATATAACAGAGATTTTTAATTATACATCCATAGCATTATTCAGATCCCTCGGTTTTTCCGGGGGATTTTTTTTCGAATGATTTATGGATCAAAAATTATTTTTTGTTGATAGACCCAAAATAATAGCATGAATATGATGCTTCAGAATTGCAAGCCGTGAAGAAGCGAGGGAGATGAACCTAAAGAAATTGTTACCCTTTGTGATATCGGAATTGGTGAATAAAGTTCATTGAATTATTATCCAGTGATGCTTTGACTCAATTATTTTTGAAACAAAAAAAATGAAAATAGATGAAAGTTGGAAAATTGAGTACTGCGTTGTGCAGGGGAGAAAAATGATTGCAATTCATTTTGAAAAAAAAGAGGAATGGATAAACAAGGTCAAAACCATTAAAGGTGCAAAGTGGAACAATACCCTTAAATGCTGGCTGATCATAGATTGCGTTACACATAGAAAATTGTTAGGGTTGCAGCCTAAAGACTACTTGAATGAGATGATTATACAAGATAAAAAGATGAGTGAGGAAAATAAACAGCTACTTATCAAATTAAAAGAATACATGCAGAGTATCAGATACAGTGAATCTACTATTAGAACGTATATACAAAGTTTACAAGTTTTCTTGAGTTATTTTCATCCAAAAAACATTGCTGATATTGACAATAATGATGTGAATGAATTTAACAGGGAGTTTATCCTCAAGAAGCAACTATCTGCATCTTATCAGTCACAATTTGTGAATGCTTTAAAGATTCTGGTAAGCATAACAAGGGATAATAGATTAGATATAGAAAAACTAATCAGGCCGAAGAAGCCTTTTATTTTGCCCAAAGTAATCAGCGAGGAAGAGGTTGCGAAGATTATTGATGGTTGTGAAAATGAAAAGCACCGTACGATGCTTAGTTTGATTTATAGTGCTGGGTTAAGAAGAGGGGAATTATTAAATCTGAAGGTGACGGACATAGACAGCTACAGAATGATGATATATATAAGGAGTGGAAAGGGAGCAAAAGACAGGATGGTTCCTTTATCAAATGTGGTGTTAGAAATGCTCCGGAGTTATTATAAAAAGTATAAGCCAAAAGCGTATTTATTTGAGGGGCAATATGGGGGCAGATATTCTGAGCGCAGCATAGAAATGGTCTTAAAAAAGGCGGTAGATGCTGTGGGAATTAAAAAAAATATTAATTTACACATGCTTCGTCATAGTTATGCGACACACTTGATGGAAGCGGGTACAAATCTTAGAATAATACAAGAGTTATTGGGGCATAAGAGTGCAAAGACTACTCAAATTTACACACATGTGAGTAGCCATGCATTGAGCAAAGTGGTGAGTCCGTTAGATCGATTAAAGTTAAAAAAATGAAAATAACACGCAACAATATCATTCAGAACATTCGCCTAACAAACTTTCTTAAGGGTTTTTTGGTATCATATGCGAAATGAGTTGCGTAGATAAGCGAGTTATAGCTAAGCCGTTGGACAGACTTCCGTAAAGACATTTGAATGAAAAAACGACTTTTAATTTTCTTAATATTATGCCTGACGGGTTTTGTTATTTACAAAGTGACAAAAAAAATCAACCTCAATTTCAATTATGAGGTCGGACAACATTTGGACAGTTTAAATAATGTTGTTGTATATTACAATGGCGGGGTCGACAACTCTTCCGGACGCAACACCTCTCCTGACAATTATAACATCGGCATCAAATACCAGTGCGTTGAATTCGTGAAACGTTATTACTACGAGCATTTAAATCATAAAATGCCAGACGCATACGGACACGCCAAAGACTTTTTCGATAAAAACCTTACTGACGGTGAATTGAACACGAAACGTAATTTAGTTCAATATAAAAATGGCAGTAAATCAAAACCTAAACCCGACGACTTGGTTATATTTTCGGGTTCAACGTTTAATAAATACGGACACGTTGCAATAATCTCTTCGGTTGACGATGATGAAATTGAAATTATTCAGCAAAACCCTGGACCATTTGGTAAGTCACGAGACAAAATAAAATTAAACAACATTGACGGCCTATGGACACTCGACAACGACAGATTACTTGGTTGGTTAAGGAAGAAGGAATAAAACTGTGTGCAACGGCCAACCTATAACAGCACCTAGCCAAAATGCCCGCTTTTTTGTATATTGCCTCCGCTAACGCTTCGGCGGACATAAATAAGGCGCGGGCACTTCGGCTAGCTGCCAAACGTTAGTGGCAATACAATGAAAACATGATATAAGATTGGAACAAATTAAACTAAATAAAGAAAATCCTGAATTGGAATTCAAATTGAATGCTGAAGACAGCTCTTTAATGATACATAGTGCTTTCGTAACATCACAAAATAATTCTGAAAACGAATGGACTAATTTCATTTCAAAGGTTAAACTAACGGCTGAACTGAAATATGTTGTTTTCGATGACCAGCAAGGACGCTTCATTGATGAAAGAAAAAATCAGTTCCCTATAAATTTACTGGTTGACCCATACCAAGTACAACCGATATTTCATTTGAACACATTAATAAGAAACGAAATGTTTACTAAAGGAATTAATCCTGATCTGAAGTTTTATAGTATACTGAAATTGGAAATAAAAGATTATGAAAACTTGGATAACGACCACATTCTAGTATTGAACATTGAGAAATTTAAAATAGATGACTAAAAGCACATACCGCTAACAGCGTGTAAGAAATATTGCCTTGCCGTCCCGAATTCTCGGGACAACACGAGGCAACATCGCCTACACACAAACCGTTATGGTGTATAATACATCCAGGGGCTTTTATTGTGGTTTGATCTTTTTTTCGCGGGCGTTTTAGTCTTCGTTTTTATTGTTACACTTCTCTGTCCGCCATCCTATTTGAGTTGCTCGTTTACTGATCCGCAAATAGTTACTTGATTTGCAGATGCTACGATCTGTATCCAGACATTTGCTTTGCGAATCGTCTGGGCTACCTACTCTCCCGTCCCGAGTGCTCGGGATGCAGTGCCATCTAAAACACGATTTGTTTTATACAATTACATAAAATAAAAAGCCTATCATTTCTGAAAGGCTTTAAAATAAATATGGCAGCTACCTACTCTCCCGTCCCGAGTATTCGGGATGCAATACCATCTAAAACACGATTTGTTTTATACAATTACATAAAATAAAAAGCCTATCATTTCTGAAAGGCTTTTTAAATAAATATGGCAGCTACCTACTCTCCCGTCCCGAGTACTCGGGATGCAGTACCATCGAAAACATGATTTTTTAATACGAATTACGTAAAATAAAAAAGCCTCTCATTTGATGAAAGGCTTTTTAAATAAATATGGCAGCTACCTACTCTCCCGTCCCGAGTGCTCGGGATGCAGTACCATCG
>CANGEW010000010.1 GCA_947452965.1 Chitinophagaceae bacterium
AAAAATCATAAAGGAGAATGGGTTTTATTGAACGGAAATCAAACGGCTTTGTTGGTATTTAATTACATGATTGAAGCCAGAAAAGCAAAAGGAATTGCTATGCCAAATGATATGGTAATCAAAACCATTGTCACTACAGATTTGATTGATATCATTGCAAAACGAAATCAAGTAGCTTGCTACAATGTACTTACAGGTTTTAAGTGGATTGCTGCTATGATTAAGGAAAAAGAGGGAAAAGAAAACTATATTGTTGGGGGTGAAGAGAGTTTTGGTTTAATGATTGGTAATGAAATTCGTGATAAAGATTCTGTGAGTGCTGTTACCATTTTATGTGAAATGGCTGCTTATGAAAAGAATAAAGGCCGTAGTTTATTTGCGAAACTTATTGATTTATATGTTCAATATGGTTTGTTTAAGGAGGGGTTGGTTAGCATTACCAAAAAAGGGATGAATGGTGCCGCAGAAATTGCTGCCATGATGGAGTCTTACAGAAGCAATCCACCTAAAAAAATGGATGGAATTGCAGTAAAGGAGTTGCTTGACTATCAGTTGCAAATTGGTAAAAATTTAGTAACGGGAGAGACTTGGAAAATTGAATTGCCCAAAAGTAATGTTTTGCAATTTGTATTAGAAGATCAATCTAAAATATCGGCTAGGCCAAGTGGCACGGAGCCTAAAATTAAATTCTATTTTAGTGTAAATGCGCATTTGGAGCATGCGGATGATTTTGATGCTGTTGAAAGTTTGTTGGATGCAAAGATTGACAGAATCATTAAAGAAATGAATTTGTTGTAAACCAAAATTGTATTTATTCTGATTGTATGAGGGAGTATGATGATACCTACAGGCATAAAGGCCTTAGAAAAAAACTAATGGATAGTCTTCGGGAAAAAGGAATCACTGATGAATCAGTATTGCTTGCAATGGGAAATATTCCAAGACATTTTTTTATGGATCCTGGATTTGATAGTGTGGCCTACGAGGATAGAGCCTTGCCAATCGATGTGGATCAAACAATTTCACAACCATATACAGTTGCTTTTCAAACCCAATTATTGAAGATCAGGCCCAATGATAAAGTTTTGGAAATTGGCACAGGAAGTATGTATCAGGCAACCGTACTAGCTGAGATGGGTGCTAAAGTGGTAACTATTGAAAGGCAAAAGAAATTATACACAGCCACTAAAGATTTTATTTTAAGAAAAAAATATCCATCTGCTTCCTTGAAGTTCATTTATGGAGATGGTTTTGAAGGTCAACCTGCATTTGCACCATTTGATAAAATCATTATTACTTGTGGCGCTCCATTTGTTCCTCCAAAATTGATACAGCAAATGAAGTCTGGCGGTATCATGGTGATTCCGTTAGCGGAAGATGAACATCACAAGATGCTTAGGATTACCAAAAAAGAAGACGGTACAACAGAAGAGGAGACTTTTAGTGATTTTTCATTTGTGCCCATGTTACCAGGGAAAAATGAATAAACAATAGTTAATTAGGTTAACCATGAAATTCCTTTCAAAGCTTGCGATGATTTGTAATGTGTGTTTTGTATATGCTGTCGGTCTTCGGTATTTTAGATTTCAGCATTCAGTTCCATTATCAAAGGATGTCCTTCAAATACGTTCATTGGAAAGTACTTTGGTGGTTTTGGGGTATGGTGCTATTTGGGTAAATGTACTTCTCATGTTGTTTTTGATAATTTATTTTTTTCAAAAAAAACAGATTACACTTTCTAATTGGATAATGTATATGAATTTGTTTTTTCTGTTAATTCAATTCATATATTTTTTCATCTAGCCTGCAGTAGGTATGTTAATAAAAGGAGCTTCATTTTTGCCCATTGCGGCATGTTTCATTTTTTTTGCAGTATCATGACCTACATAATTTTCAATCTTCTTTTCTATGAAATAAATTAAAGGAGTAAGAATAATGGCCATGGTAAATTTATACATATAATTCATTAAGCAAATTGCTAATACCTTTTGCCAGCTCCAATTATTGCCTAGTTTAAACGCAATAAACAACACAACAAAGCTATCAACCAGTTGAGAAATCAACGTTGACCCAGTAGCTCGTAACCAAATCCATTTTTCGCCAGTAACTTTTTTGATTCTATGAAATACGGTTACATCAATAATCTGACTTACCAAAAAAGCTAAAAGACTGCCTATGATAATCCACATGCCTTGTCCAAAAATTCCCGAAAAAGCATCTTGCATGTTTGGGATTCCCCTTTCTGTATTGGATTGAATCCACCAATCTGGAGGAGTCGTTTTAATTGCCAGAAAAAACATGATAAAAGCATAGGAGATAAGTCCTACAGCAATATATGAGATTCTGCGAACGGCTTTTGGGCCATAATACTCATTTACAATATCTGTCATTACAAATTCAATGGGCCAAAGTAATACCCCGCAGGTTAATGAAAAGGAAAGGTTTTTTTCACCAAACAAAGAAAAATTTACAGGGTCGATGCCTAATAGTTTTTCCAATGAAAAAATCTTTCCACCAATACATTCTGCAATCAAAGCATTGGCAACAAAAAAGCAAACGATAAAAGTAAATACTTTTGTGGGTTTGTCGTTCAGGATATTTTTTATCATAATTGAAGGTGCAAATATTAGAAAGTTATTTTTTTGATAGTCCCGTTGCTGGGTAAAGAAGATCTAACAATCGTTTCGTTTTCAACTATTGTTACTTTGCCTTTGTCATTGAGTGAAGGGGCTAGTTCTTTTATTTTTAGTGTGATTTTTTTTCGTTGAGTAGCCTTCAATTCAGTCAAATTAAATCCTAGCGAGTATTCCCCTTCTCTACCTAAGGGCCCAATTCGATACGCTGTTATTTTTGACAAGTTGTTTTTTTTCTTGAAAGAATGAATCAATTTTTGTAAGGGTGTATCGTTGGGAACACCACAACAAACACTTTCAAATTTGATGAGAATACGATAATGGATTACGCTATCTTTTTCCTGTGAGAAAGCATTGAGCTGAAATAATAACAAGAGTAAAGTCCAGTATTTTTTTTTCATGCTTACAGTAGCTTATTTTGATAAAGTTACTGTAGTTGCCGCCAAATTGGGAGTTCTTTTTTGTTTTTCTGATTAATTTTCAAACTTTCCGGTAAGTTCTTTTATTTTAACTCTTATCATTACACTTTTAATTCGATTGCTATCATCTAAAGTGTTTTCAATAGTACTATTATGTTCAAATTTATGAACGGTTGCGCTGGTGAGTAGCGTCAATACTTTGTTGAATAATTTTTTTCTTGCTTCTTTGGCTGGTTTCTCTTTTAATTCTTCTGCTTTTCCAATGGCAACAACGCTTTGCCAATTACTCATACTCGTCATTACTTCTACTTGAATACACACATTGGGATTTTTCCGTATTATATTCATTTTTTTTCCTTCTCTAGATTGAAAATAAATGTAGTTTCCATCGTAGGCAAAGGTAACAGGTACTACATAAGGCATTCTTCCATCGGTACAACTGATATGACATAAGGATTGACTTTGTAAGATATTTTCTATTTGAGGCTTGGTCAGATTTCCAATCATAATTTTCTATCTAAACTAATTGATTATAACAGTAAAATCCTGTGTTTAACATTGTTTCACAAGTTGATTAAAATCACCCTGAGCTTGTTTTTTTCTTAATACTATTGAAGTGATATCGTTCAATTTTGGATAATTAATTGTAATTGATTTTTTAAAAATTAAAATATAAACAGATGAAGACAATAATGATTGCCACTGATTTTTCAAATGCTTCATATAGTGCAGTTAAATATGGGATTCGATTAGGGGCTATTCTTGATATAAGGGTAGTGTTGTTTCATGCTTTTCAAGTGGTTACCATCATACCAGATGCCTATACAAGTATTGACATAAATGACTTGAAAGAAACTGCTGAAAAAGAATTAAGGAAAGAAGCGATGGAGCTAAGGCAAAATTCATCTCAAATCATTGATGTGCTAGCTGTAGAAGGAGATGAATCAACAATGATACAGTTGTATGCCAATAGATATTCAGAATGTTTACTGATTTGTGGCATCAAATCTAAAGGTAAATTGTTTAATCGTTTTTTGGGTGATACCATTACTGCTTTATTAAAAACAATGCAAATAAGCTTGTTAGTGGTGCCAGAGGGTTTTGAATGGATGCCAATAAAAAAAATAACACTGGCATCAGCAATTGACACAGAAACAGATTTGGAAACTTTGGATCAGCTTAAATCTATTGCAACTACTTTTGAATCAAAAATTCTAATTGTAAGAGTACTTGAAACCAAATTTAGTGTGATTGAAGAGATAAAATATCATTCAGAGCGATTGACTAGTTATTTAAAAGATTTTACTCCAGAGTATTACTTCCCAAAGTCGAATGACGTAACAGCATCTTTGAACGAATTTGCAAGTGCCAAAAATATAGGATTAATGGTGATGATATCTCATCCTCATAATATGTTGGATAGAATTTTTGCAATCAGCGAAACTGATACGATGGTCTTTAGAACGGCTATTCCATTGATGATATTGCCAGAGATTAAAATGAAAAACAAATTGAATGAAAAGAAAAAAGAAAATGCAGTAGCTTAATGTGTTTGTTTATATGAGTTGCCGTATCATTAACAAAGAATATTTGCTGGCAATTCTATTTGCAAAAGACATAAAATCCACTGAAGATTGCTCATCTGCTTCATCTGAGATCGTTCTAATGATACAGTAAGGTATTTCGTGTTCATCACATACTTGAGCCACTGCTGCTCCTTCCATTTCAACACAAAGAATTGTAGGTAGTTTTATTTGCAAGTTTTTCTTTGAAGCAGCATCAGAAAAAAAATGATCTCCGCTTGCAATATCGCCTATGTGAATGGAAGGGGCTTGAATGCCAAAAGTTGTAATGTCACTATCCGAAAAATGTTGGTAGTGTCTTTTGTTTTGAAAAATCGGTGTAATCTTATTTTGAATGGCATGAATTTTCTCTTTCGGAACTTCAAAAAATTGTACTCCTAACAGTGGGATTTCAAATTCTTTCATAATGGGACGAGCATCCATATCATGCTGAAAAAATTTTTCTCCAATCACAATATCTCCAATTTTTAATTGATTGTTGATGGCGCCTGCTACACCTGTAAATATCAATTCTGTAATGTTGAATGAATGAATGAGTGTTGAAACGGTAGTAGCTGCAGCTACCTTGCCCCATCTTGAAAAAACCACCACCACTTCGGTTTCTCGTATCAAACCCGTGTAGAATATTCTTTTTCCCAGATGATATTCTTTTTTATGGTCAAGAATAGCTACAATATCTGCTACTTCTTGTAGCATGGCACCCATAATACCGATTTTCTTGTTTGCTATAGCATTCATAAAAGCTTTTTAAAGGTATTTTTCACCTTGTACTCTTGTTCTAATTCTTTTGGCGGGAATTCCGTATGCTACAATATAATCTGCCACATCTGTTAATACAATTGATCCTGCCCCAATGACTGTGTGTGTCCCAATATGAATGCCATGTTTGATGGTAGCGCTAATACTTATCGCTGTAAAATCGCCAATGGTAACATTTCCTCCGCAAGTAACATTGGGTGCTACACTGGTAAAATTTCCTATGGTATTATCATGGTCAATACTAGCTTTTGTATTGATGATTGAAAAGTCTCCGATATTTGAATCACTATTGAGAATCGCTCCTGCCATTACAACAGAACCTTGTCCCATAGTTACTCCTTTTCCAATTTGAGCAGAAGGATGAATAGCAGTGGCATACTCAACATTGTTCAGCAAACTTTTTACTCTTTCATATACTTTATATCGAGTCCAATTATCGCCTATAGCAATCAATAATTTTGAATTAGGATGTTCTAGCATGAGTTGAGGTAAATCATCTTCTGTGCCAATGACTGTATATCCCATTATTATATGTCCTTGTTCGGCTTTGCTTGCAATGAGACCAACAATGCTATATTTCTTTTGTTTTTCAACAATATCAATAATCACTTTGGCGTGTCCTGCGGCTCCAATAATGAATATTTTTTCAGTTGTCATACCTGTAAAATTATCTTCAAAAATAAGTAAGAATAGTTTAGTTACAAGAAAAGCATTGTTAACTAAAATACTATAAATTGCGGAGGTATCATTAATATACTATTGCTATGCCCACAAATCTCGAGTTCAATCAAAATGAAGATGCGTTAAAAATGGCTTGGAGTTATATCCGTCAAAAATTAGAGGTCATAGAACAAGGGGGAGGGAAAAAAGCAGTCTTAAAACAAAAAGAAAGGAACAAGCTAACGGCAAGAGAAAGAATTGCCTATTTGATAGATGAGCATCATCCATTTATCGAAATAGGTGCTTTTGCAGGATATGAAATGTATGAAGAACATGGAGGTTGTCCGGCAGGAGGAACAGTAAGTGGAATTGGGTACGTGAGTGGAAGGCAATGTGTAATCGTTGCAAATGACCAAACAGTGAAAGCTGGTGCTTGGTTTCCTATCACAGGAAAAAAGAATTTGAGGATGCAAGAGATTGCCATGGAAAACAAGCTGCCTATTATTTATATTGTGGATAGTGCCGGTGTTTATTTGCCCATGCAAGATGAAATATTTCCTGATAAAGAGCATTTCGGAAGGATTTTTAGAAACAATGCTAAGATGAGTGCAATGGGTATTACTCAGATAGCATGTGTAACAGGCGCTTGTGTTGCAGGGGGGGCATATTTACCTATTATGAGTGATGAGACAATTATGGTGGAAAATGCAGGGTCTATTTTTTTGGCAGGACCTTATTTGGTAAAAGCAGCAATAGGAGAAGAGGTAGATGCTGAAACATTAGGCGGCGCCGTTACCCATACAGAAATATCAGGGATAGCAGATTACAAATTTGCAACAGAACATGAATGCTTGGATAAAATCAAGTCGATCATGGCTAAGTTAGGCCCTTCGAATAAAGCGAATTTCAACAGAATAGAACCCAAAAATCCAATAAAACATGCCGGTGAAATTTATGGTATTATGAGTGAAGGGAATAGCAAACCCTATAATATGAATGATTTGATCAATTGTATAATTGACGAAGGGAGTTTTGATGAATTCAAAGAAGATTACGGAAAAACAATTGTGTGTGGGTATGCACGCATTGAGGGATGGGCAGTAGGAATCGTTGCGAATCAGCGCCTTGTTTTGAAAAACAAGAAAGGAGAAATGCAATTGGGTGGGGTGATTTATAATGATAGTGCTGATAAGGCTGCTCGGTTTATTATGAATTGTAATCAGAAAAAAATTCCTTTGGTTTTTTTACAAGATGTTACTGGATTTATGGTAGGCAGCAGAAGCGAGCATTCGGGTATTATAAAAGATGGTGCTAAGCTGGTGAATGCAGTGGCTAATTCAGTGGTGCCTAAAATAACCATCATTGTTGGGAATTCATATGGTGCGGGCAATTATGCAATGTGCGGTAAAGCATACGATCCTCGTTTTATTTATGCATGGCCATCTGCTAAAATAGCTGTTATGGGTGGAGAACAAGCTGCAAAAACAATGCTTCAGATTCAAGTAGCGGCTATGAAAGCCAAAGGACAGGAGGTGACTCTAGAAGATGAAGTAAGTCTATTAAAAAAAATAACTGATAATTATACACGTCAAACTAGGCCGGAGTATGCAGCTTCTCGTTTATGGGTAGATGCAATCATAGATCCCAAAGAAACTCGAAGAGTAATAGCAGAAGGTATCGCAGCAGCCAATCATAATGAGGATATTCCTGAATTTAAAATGGGGGTTTTACAGGTGTAAGGGTGTAAAGGTTCTAGAGGCTTTAAAAGTTTAATGTTCCAGATGTTCGATGTTCCAAATGTTTCAAAGTTAAAAGTTCCAGATGTTCGAAAGGTTCAAAATGTTACAAGCGTTCGATGTTCCAAATGTTTCAAAGTTAAAAGTTCCAAATGTTCAAAATGTTACATGTTATAAGCGTTAACCTTTCAAACTACTGGAACGTCTGAAACCTTTGGAACATTTTACCTTAAACCCTTCAACCATTAAACCATATCTATCTAATACAATTGTTTATCTTGCAGACTTCATCATGACGACTCCTCATATTAAAATATACACAGATGGTGCAGCAAGAGGGAACCCTGGTCCGGGAGGATATGGATGTATATTGATGTATGGCCAACATCGTAAAGAGCTTTCTGCTGGTTATAGACTCACTACCAATAATAGAATGGAATTATTAGCAGTAATCATGGCATTAGCTTCTATTTCAAATAAAAACATTCCTGTCGTAATTTATTCTGATAGCCAGTATGTAGTGAATGCCATTGAAAAAGGTTGGTTAAATACCTGGATCAAAACCAATTTTAAGGGGGGTAAAAAAAATAGTGATTTATGGAAAAGATTTTTTGATTTATCAAAAGACTTTTCCATAAAAATGGTTTGGGTAAAAGGTCATGCAAATAATCCATTCAACAACCGATGTGATGAACTCGCTACTGCTGCTGCAGATGGAAGTGGATTACTGATAGATGATTGGTATGAAAAGAATGAGGACTAACTTATCAAACATCCTCGATTTTTTTTACTTCATATAAACCACTAAATAAATACTGTTTTCCTGTACTTACTTCTTTGCATTTATGTCTTTTCCTGATCTTTTGTTCTTTAATAAAAATTCTTCCGTCTTTTATGATAAACTTACTTCCATTAGGCAGTTGTTCTACCATTGTCATATCTTTTTTTACTGGGTTATATCTATTCAAAACACGCAATAGATTTTCATCTCCACAACTGCTTGCGGCTGGATTTTTAATAGTTGTGAGCAAGGCCGTGGCTATATCAGACGGGAAGATATTTTTTTGTAAAAAGACCGCAAGTATCTCACTAAAGGACTGTTTCCATTCCTTGCCATGCGGGGCAACGCTATGTCGGTGTTTTTCATAGGTAAACAAATGGGCAAGTTCATGTAAAAGAGTGATTAAGAAGCTGTATTTATTTAAATTACCATTGACACTAATGCGGTGACCCACTCCATTGTGCGCATTTCTAAAATCTCCTAAAATGGTTTGTCGTTGTTTGGTAACCGTTAATTGCACTTTGTATTTAATTAGGCAGGCGGTTACGTCTTCTAAACAATGTTCAGGTAAATATGCCTCTAAGGATGAAAGGGGTACTTCTTCTTTAGCCATTTTTTGATTTATTCAAATTCATCATTGATTTCACTTCGAGGCCTAGATAAATCAGATAGAGTATAAGAGAAATGAAAACACTTTTTTTATTATAATTTCCGTCACAATACTCTACATAAATAAAAACAGTTACAACCATCGTAAACATTTTTACAATCATGCTTTTCATGATACTTCGAATAAATACGTTTGGATTACTATTATTTAAAGCTTTTTTTTGAAAATTAATTGAAATCAGGCTCAATATCAAAAGTAAAAGATTTCCTATCATGAGCACTTGAAAATCTATATTGAATTTTGTTAGAGCTTTTGTTGAACAAATGAGCAATAGGGTCGTTAAGATAAAAAAACCAAGAATAGATTTGTATGCTTGAAAATAGGGCTTAGCCATTGCAGTTAGTTTTTTTTATTCGTTTCGATAATGGTTTTGATAATAATTGCCATAATAAATATAAGTGGAAATAACCAAGATGCTATGGGTGTTTGAAATGAAAGCCAGTGGTCTGTTTTAATTCCAATAAATAAAAAAAAACCTATGCCAAATAAAAATTGAGTTCCTAATGAGGCATATTTCCATAACAAATTCTTTTTTGGCTCAGACATATTTACATACTTTAAAAAATTACTGATCAATATTTTCAAGCTTGGGCATTTTCAAAGCAGCAGTATCTTTTTGCATAACATCTCCTTTTAAAATTTTTAAAATCTGCTCATTTAATTTTGCTTGTTGATCTAAGGCTGTTTGCATGGAGTCTGTTCTTATTTTTAAGGATTTATATTCTCTGATTTGTTTCGCATTCCCATAACCGGCTCCCGGCAAATAATACTTTAGGGGGGTAAATACAATGAGTGATACGGTGAAAATGACCATTAAAACAAAAAAAGAACTTAATGCTATGTAAACACTTAGTCTGGTTAATTTAAATTTTATCACTTCCTCAAATGTATCTTCATTGCTGATTACTAATTTATAGTTTCCTCTAAGTTTTTCCAATCGATTGGTTGAGTCAGTTGTATTCATTTGAGATAAATTTTATTCAATTCTTTTTGAGTATTGGCAGGAAGTCGCTTAGGTCTGCTTTTTATAAATAAAAATACTATAAACATTACAATAACTTGAGGAAGTTGTCAAAATTGTTTATGATCGATAGTGGTTGGCTTTGTAAATTCAGTTAAAGTTGCTTTTCTATTGTTAATTTTGATTGTTGGGTTAAAAAAAAATCCGATATTTATTGCTTATATTACCTAGTTAATTAATGAAATTACAGTCTTTATTATTTTATATTTTTTTATCTCTCACTTTATGCTATTCCGGAGTAGCTTTTTCTCAGCCTACTTGGACGTATGATCCATTTGGCAAGTCAAAAAAACCTGTGGAATATGAAGATAGGTTATTGGGTTCAGAGAAAACAGCTACCAAAAAATTTACCTGGTTACGAAGATTTACTCAAAATAATATTACTCATTATAATTTTTATTATAATGCTAAAAATAAAATCAATGGAGTTATTGAAAATGCCCGTGAAAATAACACGGATGATTTTACCAAGTTATTGCCCTATTATCCCATTAATTTAGACAATACGGTTACCCAGAATGTAGAGTTGGATTCGGTGGTGGACAAGTCCACTACTGCTATTTTAATTCATGATTTACGGAGCGATTGGGTAGACGATATGTACATGCTAATTGGTCGATCTTATTTTTACAGAAAGTTATTTGATTCTGCCGCTTTGACATTTCAATTTATTAATTACAATCTTTTTCCAAGAAAAAAGAAAGATGCTGATGATAGAATTATTGGAGAAAACAATAGGTCTGCTTCAAGTTTTTTATCCATTGCAGATGCTGAAAAAAGAAATATCATACAAAAAATATTGACACTTCCCCCCGTCAGAAATGAGGCTTTGATTTGGCTAGTGAGAACTTTTATTGAACAAGAAGAGTATGGAGATGCCGCAGGCATGATTGAAATATTACAACATGACCCCAAATTGCCAAAACGCCTCAAAGCTTTTTTAAATGATGTAACAGGGTATTGGTATTATAAACAAAAAATGTATGACAGTGCGGCTGTTTATCTTGAAAAAGGATTGCCCAATTACGAGAATAAACAAGATCGTTCAAGGCAGTTGTTCTTGTTAGGTCAGCTATATGAAATGTCGGGTAATTTATCTAAATCTTCTTCTTATTATTCAATCGCTGCGCATAAAACCAATGATGCATTGTTAGACATTTATGCAAATTTGAATAATGCCAAGATGTATAAAAACAATGGCGATCAAAAGGAATTAGATAAAAGTATAGATAATTTGTTGAGGATGTCTAAAAAAGACAAATTTGAATCTTATCGGGATATTATTTTTCATAGTGCTGCCATGCTTAGTCTGAAGAAAAATGACACAATCAATTGTATTGCCTATCTAAACAAGAGTCTTCATTTTAATGAGAATAATGCGATTTATAAAAACAAGGCTCATTTACAACTTGGTAAAATATCCTATGATCAGAAATTGTACAAAGATGCAGCAGACCATTATGATAGTATTGATGTAAACTATTTGGATGCAAATGAGGATTCTTCTCAAGTGGCCAATAGAAAGACTACTCTTAGAAGTGTTTCAAATGAGTTAAGTAAGATACAGTATGAAGACAGCTTACAAATGATTGCCGCAATGTCTCCCGAAGAAAGAGATCTTTTCATCAAAAAGCTGGTAAAAAAATATAAAAAAGAAAAAGGAGAGGCAGTAGATGAAATTACATCAACTAATTATTTAAATTCTACCAACAGCAGTGGTGTAGTTGATTTATTTGTAAATAACTCAAAAGGAGAATGGTATTTTTATAATGCATCTTCAAAATCAAGAGGTTATAATGAATTTAAATCTAAGTGGGGAAAAAGAGAGAATGTAGATAATTGGAGAAGAAAAGTTTCGATGAATGCTATCACTTCCAATTTAGGAGGAGATAAGGATCCAATGTCACCAGATGCTGTTGCTTTGTCTGTGGGTAAGCCATTAGAAAATAGTTATGATGCATTGATTCAAAACGTTCCATTGTCAGAAGACTTAATGAATCAAAGTAAACACAAAGTAGTTCAGTCCTTAATTCATTTGGCACAATTATTTGAATTGGAATTACGTGATTATCAACAGGCTATTAATACCTATGATATTTATCTTCAAAGGTTTCCAGATAGTTTACAAGAGGGACAAATTTATTTGGGCTTGTATCATTGTTACACAAAATTAGGTAATGCCTCTCAAGCAACTTTTTATAAAAATTTACTTGATTCAAAATTTGCAAGTTCTAAGTATGCAAAAATATTGAACGATCCAACTTCATTACAACCAGAAAAAAATAATCCTGTTTTCGAAAAAAAATATCAGGAAATATATGATTTGTTTATTGAAGGCTTATATGATTCTGCCATTGCGCTCAAAGAAAAAGCTGATTGTGAATTGGGAGATCATTATTGGACTCCACAGTTGTTATATATCTGGGCTATTTATTCAATCAAATGCACTTCAGATAGCGAAGCTATTCTTATGTTGGAAAATATTGTAAATAATTATCCCACTTCTTTGCTAAGTAAAAAAGCGCAAACATTAATTAACGTGCTTAACAGAAGAGCAGAAATAGAAAAGTACCTTTCAGACTTACAAGTGGAACGAGTATCAGAAGAGGATAGAATATTAATGCCGGATGAAAAAAATGTACAGCTGAAAAAATCAAATGACGGAACCATCAAAGTGCCTCAAAAAATGGACTTGAGCCATGCGCCCATTTTCAATGAGGCTGCAGTTCAAATGCCACCTGCTTTTGTAAATGGACCATACAAATGGTATCCTTCAAAAAAACATCTTGTTGTAATGTTATTGGATAAAGTGGATGGTGTTTATGTTAACGAAGCTAAAAACGCATTTACGAGATATAATAAACAATTTAAGTTTGATAGTGTTGTGATTTCAAAAGATTTGATAGATGCACAAAGATCATTATTAGTTTTTGCCGATTTTGAAGATGCTGCTGCAGCTATGGTTTATTTTGAAGCAATTAAAAAATCTGCTTCTTCTGAAATCTCCTGGCTATCTTCAAATAAGTATTCTTTTTTTGTGATTAGCGAACAAAACTTACAATTATTGAAATCTTCAAAAGATTTAGATGCATACAAGCAATTATTAAAGAATGTATATCCAGGTAAATTTTAAACATTCACTTTATTTATGAAACAGTCAGTAAGAATACTTTGGCGTATTTTTTTAGGAGGAGTAGGTTTCATATTACTGGTATTTTTATGCGCCAATTTTGGGCTATTTGGAAAGATGCCATCGGTTCAAGAATTGGAAAATCCAGAAGCCAACCTGGCAAGTGAAATTATCAGTGCCGACGGGAAATTAATGGGTAAATATTATGCAGAGAACAGAAGCGAAGTGAAATATCAAGAAATATCACCTAATGCCATTCATGCATTAATTGCAACAGAAGATGAGCGATTTTATGACCACTCAGGTATTGATGCTCAAGCCTTGGCAAGAGTTGTTTTTTCAGCTGGTTCGCAAGGAGGGGGAAGTACTTTAACGCAACAATTAGCAAAAATGATGTTGGGACAAGGCAGAGCCAATGTTGTAGTAAGGGCGTTTCAAAAAATAAAAGAATGGATTGTGGCTGTGAAATTAGAAAGAAATTTCACAAAAGAAGAAATCATTGCATTGTATCTTAATAGAGCACCTTGGGGAAATGTATATGGTATAAGAAATGCATCCCTTACATATTTTCAAAAAGAACCTATTGATTTAAAGATAGAAGAAGCCGCAGTGTTAATTGGAATGTTAAAAGGATTCATTTATGAACCTATCCGACATCCTAAGGCAGCCCTGTTAAGAAGAAATGTGGTAATTAACCAAATGGTGGTAGCAAAAGAAAAATATTTAACAAAAGAGCAAGCAGATCTTATAAAGTCTAAACCCCTTATCACCAATTATAAAAAAATTGATGAGAATGTAGGGATCTCCCCTTATTATCGATCAGCTTTAGTAGATGTATTAAAAAAATGGTGTCAGTCCAACAAAAATCCTAAAACAGATGAGCCTTATAACTTGTATAAAGATGGTTTGAAAATTTATACAACGATTGATTCAAGGATGCAGCAATATGCAGAAAATGCAGTTGAGCAACACATGCCTATTTTGCAAGAAAAATTAGATGCCTATTTTAAAATAAAACAAAATAAAATATGGGAAGGTCATGAATCGGTTTTAGAGGCAGCGATGAAACAATCTGAAAGATGGAAAGGGATGAAGGATGATGAAGTGGATACAGCAGAGATTAGAAAAACTTTTTTTATTCCTGTTCAAATGAAAATCTTTTCCTGGAAAGGAAATGAAAAACATGAAAAGGATACCATGATGACTCCTTATGATTCCATAAAGCATCATAAACAATTATTGCAAACATCTTTTGCATCAATGGATCCACGCACCGGTGAAATCAAGGCTTGGGTAGGCGGTATTAATTATAAGTGGTTTAAGTATGACCATGTTACAGCCATGCGCCAAGTGGGATCAACCTTTAAGCCCTTATTATATACATTAGCAGTAACTGACGCGGGCTATACACCCGAAACCTATATTCCAGGTGGTCCGTTAACTTTAGGCGGCAAAACTATCAGCACAGGAGGTGGAACACTTGCATATTGTTTAGCAAAATCTCTGAACGGTGCTGCATGGCATTTAATGGGAACAATTGGAGTGAAAAGAACCATTGAATTTGCAAAATTATGTGGCATTACAGCTCCGCTGCCTCCGTATCCTTCCATCGCATTGGGCACCGCAGAAATACCCATGTTACAAATGTTACAGGCTTACACGATGTTCCCTAATAAAGGGTTCAATACTCCTCCAGTATTCTTCACAAAAATTGAGGATAAAAATGGCAATCTTTTATATGAATTTCCTATTTCTCAAAGCAAAGAGTTGTTAGGAGAAGCAGATGCTTATACCATGGTTAAATTAATGCAAGGTGTTGTTGAATTTGGTACTGCCAGAAGGATTAATAGTTATAATATTCCCGTTCAAAAAGCTGGTAAAACGGGTACAACGAATGGTAATACAGATGGATGGTTTATTGGGTATACTCCTGAATTATTAGCAGGAACATGGGTGGGTTGCGAAGATCCCTTCATACCTATTTATTCTAATAATAGTGGGGGCGCAGAAATGTCTGCACCTAAATGGGGATTGTTCATGAGTAATGTATATGCAGATAGCAGATTGCATTATGGTAAAGTGACTGAGTTTGAACAGCCTGCAGAATTAAAAAACAATCCAATTTATGCAGAATCAAATTTTGCTAATATTGCCAATCAAGGAGATAGTTTGAATGATGAAATGACCAATGGAGGAGCAGATGATTTCATGGGCGGAGACAATAATGATGTCCTACTGGATGATAAACAAAAGAAGGTGACAGGTGTAGATACTGGAAAAAAATCAAAGGTAAGCCCGGCTAAAATAAGTCCACCCAAAAAGAAAAATGATTACTAGTCACATTTGATTGCCAGTACTCAATTGGTTAGTTGATTTTTAATCCAAATATTTTTAAACTACAATATTTTTCATCTAATAAAGCAATATCCGGGAGATGCCCCCATTCATGGAAACCAGCTTTCTTGAACAAGGCTATACTTGCTTTGTTTTGTTCGAAAATAAAGCCCAATAAAGTATGTATTAAGAGCGTTTTTGATTGTTGAATGGCATGAGCTAATATTTTTTTTCCTATTCCTTTGCATCTGTATTGTTCATCTATATACAGACTAATCTCTGCAGTTCCATCATAAGCAGGCCTCCCATAAAAAGAAGTAAAACTTATCCATGCAATTGTTTCATTTTGAAATTCTGCAACCCATAAAGGACGGGTATTAGATTGATGTTGATGAAACCATTCTGTTTTCTCTGATACATTTACAGCAACAAGATCTGCAGTAACTAGTCTGCCAGGTATTGTTGAATTATAAATGGATATAATTTTGGGTAAATCTTCTAGTAAGGCGTTTCTGTAGGTTATTTCCATGATTAGCTATGGTGATATTTTTCATTTCTATTTATAGAGCAGGCTCGATATACTTGTTCCGCTAATAATAATCTCACCAATTGATGAGGAAATACCAGGAGAGAAATACTCCATTTGAAATTTGCGCGTTTCATAACGGCTTCGCTTACCCCATAAGCGCCTCCGATTAAAAAAACAATATTTTTTTCACTGTCATTGGCTTTTTGTTGAATCAAACTTGCCAGTCCTTCGCTAGTTAATAATTTGCCTCTTTCATCTAATAGAATAAGATAGTCTTCTTTTTTTAGCAAATCAATAATTGTGTTTCCCTCTTTTTGCTTTAGGTCATTTTCTGATAAGGAGCCTGCATTTTTGGGTGTAGGAATAAGTGTCCATTCAACGGGATAGTAATTGCTTATTCGTTTGGTAAAAAGCTGAATACCCTCAGCTACGTATGTTTCATGATTTTTGCCAATACTCCAAAATTGAAATTTCATGAGGATACTATTTTATTTTGGATAAATTAGTATAGCCAATATGCCATTTGTCATCCTTTTTTTTATGGTTAGGCTGAATATCAAGACTATATTTATTTTTTATGGCTTCAGGAAGAATATCCGTTATTTCATAAAAATCATCTACATCCACTCCATATTTGTCATCAATATGAGATGCCGCACCTTTGAATCCTGTGTGTAAGTAAAAAGCGGATGATTTAGCTTTTTTAATAGCTTCTGTTTTGTTGGTAGCAGGGATGAGCATTTTGTAGTGGTATTCTTCTAAATCTTCTGGTTTATATCCACCCAGATTGATAAAAAAAAGTTTAACAGTTGTGTTTTTTTCTGCTAATGATTTGGGGATGACATAAATCGAATACCCATCACATATTGTTACCTCTCTCCAAGAATCAATGTGAATGGTTCCTCCATCTGGCCAAAATTTTTTAATTTCTGGCACAATGTCTTTTAGCGAACTGCCAATGGTAAAAAAGATATCATGTTGTTCGATGTGTCTTCCTTTGGGTTTACACCCAAGTAGCACCATCATCAATTTTTTCTTCGACATTAATTATCAGTTTAATCTTGTTTTTTTTGAGGAAGTGCAAATGCAATGGCTTCATGCTCAAAATTTCCTTTATGGGCCCCATCACAAAAAGGCATGTTTTTTGAAAGTCCGCATCTGCAAAGAGCTATGATTTCTCTTCCACCTAAGTCATATTGAGCACCTGATTTATCTAGGATTTCAAATTCTCCTTCTACTTTAATAGATCCATTTGAATTTATGGTAATTTTTGTTTTTGACATTTAATATGAGTTTTAATACTTTAAAATTGAAAAATAAGTAAAAACTATCAATTAAAGGGACTAAAATTATTGATAATAAATTGGGAATTATTTTTTTGTACTGTATCTTAAACATTATTACTTCGTAAAAGTCATATTTACCATATTTTTTCATGAATCATTTGCTTAAATATTCAATTTGTCTTTGTTTCATTTTGCTATTGTCTACAGGGGCTTCAGTTACTCCAAATAATGTTGATACTTCAACTATATTGTATTTCCCATATAAGTCAAAAGGCCTTTCAGATCAAGAAGCAGCAGCACATCTTTTGAATCGGTTTAGTTTTGGTGCAACACCAGGACAAGTAGAGGAGGTTGTAAAAATGGGATTAGAAAATTGGTTTGAAAAGCAATTAAATGGTGACTTGCCAGATGATGTGTTGCTTCAAAAGCTATCAATTTATAAATATTTGCACTTATCCAATGCTGAGGCATTAGCCACATTTCCTAGATTTCCGAAGGTGATAAGAATGGCCATTAAAGATGGAGTACTAGATAAGGACTCTGTTAAAATTATGGATAAAGCTCTGCTAAAAGAAAAATTAGATGCCTATAGATCAGAAAAAAAAATGCATCCAGAAGCACAACTCATCAGAGAGTTTGTAAATCAAAAAATTCTTCGAGCTTGTTATTCCAATAACCAATTGCAAGAAGTGCTTACCAGTTTTTGGTTCAATCATTTTAATGTGGCTTTATCAAAACCCCAAGTCGTTCATTTTGCGCCAGCCTATGAACGCGATGTAATCCGTCCAAATGTGTTGGGAAAGTTTAGTGATTTACTGATAGGAACCGCCAAGTCTCCTGCTATGTTAGTTTATTTGGATAATTTTTCTAGTTCTGGAGAAATGGAAAGTCTGCAAAATCCTCAATCTGGAGAAAGAGTGAGAAGAATGATGGCTCGCAAAATGGAATCACAAGACACCGCCAATATTGAATTAGTTGAAAGAATTAAAAAGGGTAGAGCTAGCAAAGGATTAAATGAAAACTATGCACGCGAAGTAATGGAACTGCATACGTTGGGAGTGGATGGTGGGTATACACAAGAAGATGTTACCAATGCTGCAAGGGTTCTAACTGGGTGGTCTATGTATCCTTATGATGATGAGTACTCAGGACCTTTCAAAAAAATATTAGAATCAGTAGGCGAGGATCAGTTAGTTAAAAGAGGATATGTTAGAGAAGGTGATTTCTTCTTTTTAATGAACAGGCATGATGTTAAAGAAAAGCAAGTCTTAGGAAAAACTTTTCCGGAAAATGGAGGATATCAAGAAGGCGTTGATCTTTTAAATATGTTGGCGCATCAAAGAAATACAGCTCAGTTTATTTGTAAAAAAATAGCTACTTATTTTGTTTCGGACCATCCACCTTCATCACTGATTGATAAAATGACCAACTCTTTCATACAAAAAGATGGCAATATCAAAGAGGTGATCATTACAATGGTAAATGCTCCTGAATTTTGGAGTAAAGAATCTGTTCGTCAAAAAACAAAATCTCCTTTCGAATTAGTAGTAAGTGCAATTAGGAGTTTACATGCCAATGTGGTAGCTCCATTTCAAGTGTTTAAAAAAATCGAAAGTATCGGACAAAAAATCTATTACTATCAAGCACCAACAGGGTTTCCTGATAGAGCCGATTATTGGATTAATACTGGGGCATTGTTAAACAGGATGAATTTTGGAATGGATATCGCTTCGGATGAAATGAACGGAGTAAAAGTAGATCTATTGGAGATCAATCAAAACCATGAGCCTGAAAATCCTTCAGCAGCATTGCAAACATATGCCGAATTATTAATGCCTGGCAGAAATATGGATGCTACCATAAAAAGACTACAGCCATTATTAACCGATCCAAATTTTGAAAAGAAATTACAAGAAGCCCAAAACAGTCAATCAGTTACAACCTCAACAACAACTAATGATGAAATGAAGGATGCAGATGATGAAGTGCCGATGTTACCCAAAAAGAAAGCAGAAAGAAATATGTTGGCTCAAGTCGTGGGGATCATTATTGGCTCACCTGAATTTCAAAGAAGATAATTCTAATATTTATGACATCAAGAAGAGCATTTATTAAATCAGGAGCCATTGCTGCATTTGGAATCAGTTTTGGTGGAATACCTGCTTTTGTTGCAAGGGCTGCGAATGCTTTTAAATTAGACAAAGCCTATAAAAAAAAGAAAATCCTAATATGCATTTTTCAGCGAGGAGCAATGGATGGGTTAATGGCAGTTACTCCTTTTACAGATAAAGAATTACAAACAGCACGTCCTAATTTATTTATCAATCCTTCAAAAACTGGAAAGTCTGATACAACTCTACTTGACTTGGATGGTAGATTTGGTTTACATCCTTCTTTATTGCCCTTTCAGCAATTATTTAATAATAAACAATTGGCAATTGTTCATGGTATTGGATCGCCCAATAACTCCCGTTCACATTTTGACGCACAAGATTATATGGAAACAGGTACTCCTTTTACCAAAGGGACTTCATCCGGATGGCTGAATCGTGCGATGGGTTTAATGGGTCATGATGCTACACCTTTTAGAGCGGTAAGTATCACATCTTCATTGCCACGGTCTTTGTATGGTTTAATGCCAGCAATCACTGTTAATAATCTTGCTGATTTTACATTTGGTAATAAAAAAAATATCTCGAATACAAATATGTCAGCCAAAAGCTTTGAAGATTTGTATGATGAAACAACCAATAGTCTTTTAAAAAACACCAGTAAAGAAACTTTTGAAGCGGTGGATATGATTTCAAAAATAGATGTAAAGAATTATCGGGCTACTAACGGAGCCGTATATCCAAATTCAGCATTAGGAAATTCATTAAAACAAATAGCTCAATTAATAAAGTCGGATGTAGGTCTAGAAATCGGTTTTGCGGAATCGACAGGATGGGATACTCATTTTAACCAAGGGACCACTAACGGCATTTTTTCAAGAAATGCGAAAGATTTAAGTGAGAGTATTGCAGCACTATGGACTGATTTAGGAACAATGTATCAAGATGAAGTGGTCATCATGACCATGACGGAATTTGGCCGCACAGTTCATCAAAATGGGACTGGAGGAACTGATCATGGAAGAGCATCTTGTAATTTTATAATTGGTAATGATGTGATAGGAGGTAAAGTCTATGGAGATATACAACCTTTATCAAAAGAAAACTTAGAAGACGGCAGAGATTTACCAGTAACTACAGATTTTCGATCTGTCTTTAGCGAAGTAGCCGACAAGCATTTGTTATTAAAAAATGATCAAATATTGTTTCCTGATTGGACAGGTAAACATATAAACTTGATGAAATAAAAAAAGAATCATTACAGTTTCTGAATTTTTTCAAATCTTTTTTTATTTACATAGCCGTGAATTATTCTTAATAATCCTAATAAAATCAGAGAATTGGCTAAAATGGTTATCGCAAGTCCACTTTGTCCTGATAATGGCAACACTTTTATGGATAGTCCGCTAGCAGCAAAGAGAATCCCCATTAATAAATGATGATTTGATTTGGAAAGTTGAATGTCAATAAAATCGGGAAGTTGTTTCAAAATAGCTTCTGCCTCATCATATTCAAAACCTCTTTCAATTAATCCACCAATAAGATAGCCATCTGAACGATTGTTTTCCTTTTCTTTTAATACAAATTGAAGGCTGTCGGGAGCTATTTTATTTAGATCTATGTCGATGATAGGTTTGGACTCCATAATTGGTAATGGTGAAGAGCCGAATTCTATCTTTTCATTATTCTTTTCCATAGAGTATTTTGTAATCAAAGAAAAACAATTTTTATTGACCTTGACCGAAAATTGTTGATTCTTTTAATTATAAAATAAATAATTTTGTGAAAACTAAATTCATTTTCAGTTAAGTGATTCTTTCATCTGCCATATTTTTTTTAATCGGTTTTGCAATTGCTTGGGTGCTCAGAACCATTGAAATTGCTAAGCAAAAACGAAATCATATCGGTACAGAAGGGTTGCTGGAAAGTGAAAGATTGATTAAAGAAACTTTACGAAAGGAAAGCGCTCGTGCATTTCAAATGAAAGAGGCAACAGAGGCTGAACTTGGGAAAAAAATTCAAATTGCAGAGAACCTAATCAGGCAAATGGATCAGGATATTTTACTTCTCCAAAAAAGTAATGAAGAAACAGAAGCCCTTCTACAAACTACTCAGCCAGAGCTATACAATCTAAAAATTAAACTACTCGAGGCAAATAATACTATTGCTAGGTTAAAATCACAAATTCAGCAACTTACGAATGGAAAGTAGTTTTTATGTGTTTTAATAATTGTTTGTAATCAGCTATTTTATTCTTCCCTTTGAAATCTTATAATTTCTCGTTTATTAATTATACTTTCGCGTTGAAATGATTTAATAGAACATGCACGTTTTCTTTGGTGGAATTCGATGATTGTGTTTGTTTTTTAAGTCTTTCTAATCTGGTACTTTATTATAACAGCTACCTTCTAAGAAACTACATATTATTCGTAAAACTATTTTATAATTTAAAAAATTATTATGAAAAAACACTTCATGTTACTAGTCGCTTTTTTTTCTGTTCTTTCATCTTATGCACAATTGAGTAATGAAGAGAGAATTTTAGCAATGGGACTTGTGAATGCTCATTCCTCTGAGTTAGGTATGAGTATTGAGGATCTTCAAAATTTTGAAATTTCAAGTACTTATTTTAATCCATCTACTCAATTAAGGATGGTATATGTGCAGCAAACTTATAAGGGAATTCCTGTTTTTAATAAAATGCAAGTACTGGCTTTTAAAAACAATCAACTTGTTTCATCTGCCGGTTCTCGTATACAACTAATCAATCAATTAGTAAATAATGAGGGTAAGCCAATGGTAGCTTTGGATGCAGCTATTATTAGCGCACTACAAGATCAAAAAATTGTCGTATCTAATAAAATAAGTGTAACTAAACAACTTGGAGCAACTTATTTTGTTGGCAATTTAGGGGTGGCCTACAATGATATTAGCGCAACTTTAGTATGGTTACCTATTTCTGAAAAATCAGTGAGATTAACTTGGCAAATTGAAGTCGCTCCATTGCATTCATCAGATCATTTGCTTATTAGAGTAGATGCAGAAACGAATCAAGTCTTAGATAAAAATAATTATACTGTGTATGAGCAGTTTCAGCCACAAGCAGACGGATTAGAAAATGCAAGAAATATACATACTAGCAATCTTACGCAGACAAAAACCAACACTTCTCCAAGTGTTGTTTCCTCTGCATCGTATAAGGTAGTTCCTTTTCCTGCGGAAAGCCCTAATCACATAGGTGGAACCGCCGCATTAGTTACTGATCCTTGGACATTGGCTGCAGGAAATGCAACTTCTTTAGGTTGGCATTACGATGGTACCAGCTACAGAGATAGCTCTCGTGGTAATAATGTTTGGTCGCAGGAAGACAGGGACAATAATAATGCTACATATGGTAAAGCAGCAGTTTCTTCTACTTCTCAGCCTACTTTGACATTCAATTATTCACCTGACTATACAAAAGCGCCTACAGATACTACCAACCAAAAATTTGCTATAGCTAATTTATTCTATTGGAACAATTTAATGCATGATCTTTTATATGTATACGGATTCGATGAAGTGTCTGGTAATTTTCAGACTAGTAATCAAAGTCGTGGAGGATTAGGTAATGATTATGTAGTGGCTGATGCTCAAGATGCTGGGGGTACGAACAATGCAAATTTTTCTACACCAGTTGATGGGAGTCTTCCAAGAATGCAGATGTATCTTTTTACTTACACAACTCCTAATAGAGATGGTGATTTGGATAATGGGGTTATTACCCATGAATATGGTCATGGATTAAGCAATCGATTAACAGGAGGGCCTGCTAATTCTTCTTGTCTAAGTAATGCAGAACAAGGTGGAGAAGGATGGAGTGATTACATTGCGTTAATGACAACTACCAATTGGGCAACAGCTGCTGTTACCGATGGAGCACTTGCAAAGCCAATAGGTACGTATGTATTAGGTCAAGCTACTACGGCTGCAGGTATTCGTACTTATCCATATTCTACAAATATGTCAATTAACCCCTGGACATACGCAATGATGGCAGGCTCTGGAGGAGAAGTACATAAGATAGGTGAAATCTGGTGTACGGTATTATGGGACATGACTTGGGAGATGATCGCAATGGATGGAATTAATACAAACATTTTTAATCCTTCAGGTACGGGAGGGAATTCTGCAGCTTTAAAATTGGTAATTGAAGGTATGCGATTACAGCCTTGTAGTCCGGGATACATTGATGCAAGAAATGCTATTTTGAAAGCCGATACTTTATTTTTTGGTGGGAAATATAGTTGTGCAATTTGGAAAGCATTTGCAAAAAGAGGAATGGGAAAAAATGCTTCTCAAGGATCTTCTAATAGTACAACAGATCAAGTTGCAGATTTTACAGACAATGGTAGTCTGGTAGTTCGTTTGTCGCAAAGTACTGCTCAACAAACTGAAGGACAAAACGTAACTTATAATACTTTTGTTAGCGCCGGTTCTTGCAGTGGATTATCAAATTATACTTTAAGAGATACTTTGCCTTCTAACGTTACTTATGTTTCTGGTGGAAGTTATGATTCAATAACTAGAGTGGTAAGCTTCCCTGTAAATATTGCTGTGGGAGGGTCACTAACGTATTCATTTAGTGTAATGATCAAAACAGGTAGCTATTATCCTGACGTTCAACTAATAAATGAAACCGTACCTTCTACTACTGTATCATCTAATTGGACAACAAGTTCAACAAGTACTACCAATTGGGTTGCATCTGCCGCTCAAAGTGTGAGTGCGCCTAATTCTTTTTTTAGTACAAACCTAACCACCGCTTCTGATCAAAAAATTGAAACGACCAATCCTATAAACATAACTGCCTCTACATCATTGCTTACATTCCAAGGGTATATTAATTCAGAGTCTGGATGGGATGGGGGCGTGGTTGAAATTAGTACCAACAATGGTACCACTTGGACTGATCTTGGATCTGCAATAATTTCGGGTGGTTACAATGGTGTTTTAGGTACCAGTACCAGTGGATTAAGTGGAAGATCTGCTTTCACAGGTAATAGCAATGGCTTTGTGAAAACAACTATTAATCTTTCCAATTACATTGGACAATCGGTTAGAATCAGATTTAGATTTGCATCAGATGCGAGTGTTGCAGCAACTGGCTGGTATGTGGATGATATTCAATTATCGGATGTTGCTCAAGTTAAAATGAGGTCTAGTGTATTTAATGCAACGAATGCAAGAATTGCTGTAAGCGATACCACTACAACTATTCTTCAAGCGGTAGGTTGTATCTCAGGTTCAATTACTACTCAACCTTCTAATAGTTTGATATGTGCTAATGCAACCACATCCAATTTTACGGTGGTAGCCAATGGAACATCTTTATTATATCAGTGGCAGGTAAGCGTAGATGGGGGTGCTAGTTTTAACGATTTGCAAGGAGCCAATAGTAACATTTTAAATCTTACTGGATTAAATTCATCAAATAATAACTACCAATATCGTTGTGTGATTAATGGTACTTGTACAAATAGTTTAATTTCGAATGTTGCGACTTTGGGTTTTGTAAATTTACCTAATGCACCAACTACTTCAAATACGGCAAGATGTTCATCAGGAACCGTAACATTGTCCGGAACTGCTGGTGCAAATGAAACCATTGATTGGTACAGTGTTTCTTCAGGAGGAACCTTATTGGGATCTGGTGTAAGTATTACCTCTCCAACCATTTCTACCACTACTACTTATTATGCAGCAGCTAGAAACACACAAAATGGTTGTACATCTTCTTCTCGGAATGCATTGGTCGCTTCTGTGCTATCAGCTCCAGCAGCTCCGGTTGCAACGAGTGGTTCAAGATGTGGGACAGGGTCTGTGAATATTTCGGCTACTCCAGGTACAGGTGAAACGATTGATTGGTATCCAGCCGCTACCGCAGGAACGTTGTTGGCATCAAGTACAAACAGTTATGCTACACCTTCTATAACAGCTACTACTACTTATTATGCAGCTTCAAAAAATGCAGGCTGTGCTTCAACAACAAGAACATCTGTTAGCGCTACTATAAATGCATTACCTGCAAGTATTACCTCAGTTACAGCTTCTGCAAGATGTGGTGCAGACACTGCAACAATTTCCGCAACATCTGCAACTGGTTGTACTGTAAATTGGTACGCAGACTCTACAACTTCAACAGTCTTACAAGCGGGTACACTAACAGGGGTTAATAAATATTTAACTCCGGTAATTGCAGCTACTACAACATATTGGGTAGTGAATAAAAATTTAACTACGGCTTGTTTGTCCGCTGCTAGAAAATCAGTTATTGCTACCATAAATGTTGTGCCGGCGGCTCCTGCAGTAAGAGATTCATTTAGATGTGGATCTGGTGCTGTAAAATTAACAGCGATTCTGCCTACAAATCCTATTGGTACAGTAATTTGGTATGCAGCCGCTAGTGGGGGCACATCATTAGGTACAGCTTCGACCTATACTACACCAACCATCACGGCTACTACTAGTTATTATGTAGAAGCAAAAGCTACTACGGGTGGATGTTTGTCTAAAACAAGATCCCTTTGTAAAGCAATCATATATAGTGTTCCTGGAGTTCCTGTAGCAGTGAATGGATCAAGATGTGGAACCGGAACAGTTAGTTTATCTGCAACACCATCTGCGGGACTAAAAATAGATTGGTATTCTGCGGCTACCAGCGGCACTTTACTGTTGATTGGAAATACAACGTATGTCACACCAAGTATTACTGCAACCAAATCTTATTATGCAACTGCTAGAGATGCAGTTTCAAACTGTGTGTCTGCAACTAGAGCGACTGTAATAGCTACCGTAACCTCTGTGTTAGCAGCACCATCAACATTGACAGGTACTACCAGTATTTGTAGTATTGTTGGAACAGCAACGTCTACACCTTATACATGTGCGGCAGTTACAGGAGCAACTTCTTATTCTTGGACAATCCCTTCTGGGGCAGTAATTGATAGTGGTAATAATGGTACCAGAATAAGAGTACGTTTTGTAACAGCAGGCTCAAATGATAGTGTTTATGTTCAAGCTAATAATGGTTGTTTAGGAGCTAAGAAAGTACTTAAACTAGTTACGACAGGTTGTGCAACAACTCCATTTGCAAAAGTAAATACCGGATCATCAGTGGTATTGTCTTCACATCAGTTAAATGGCTTTGAACTAAATACATACCCTAATCCTAGCCAGAACTTTTTCAATATTCAATTAAATTCACTGAACCAAGAAAAAGTACAGGTAAAGTTATTTGATCTTCAGGGAAGGGTATTACAGACGGCAGTCATTTCTCCTAATCAAAAGAGTAGAGTTGGAAATAATTTAAAATCTGGTACCTATTTTATTGAAGTAAAGCAAGGAGAAAAAATGAGTGTTCAAAAAGTGATTAAGCTGTAAAAGCTAATAGATTATTTTTTCTAAGAGGCTGTCCAAACGGGCGGCCTCTTTTTTTAAATGAGCCATATTTTTAAAATATAACAATTTCCCGAATATTTAAGAGAGGTGAAATTATGGGTAGTTTTTGCAAAAGTCATGTAATCACATAGGGTTCAAAAGTCATCTTAACGAACAAATGAATCCTTTTAAATTTTAAGAAGATATTCGACTTTTCCTGAGCCTTGAAAAAAAATATAGCTCTTATATTTTCATGCTAAAAGCAAAATTTAATGTCTTAATTTAAACATTGCTGAATGAAATGATTTCAGTTTGTAGTTTTATTTTTACAAAGCTGTTTATAAGTTTGATATAACTAAATAGTTACCTGCTTGAATTGTTGCTTATTTAGGGACTGCAAATAAATTTGCATTATTTTTTATTTTTATAATGTCCGATATATACTGTAGCTTTTCAATTTTAGTATCCTTGTAAAAGTCATCAAAATAAAAAATATTGTATCCGTTTTTTTCAATTACTTCAAATAGCTCGATTTTATTTTCATCACTGTCTTTACCAAAAATTTCAGCAACAATAACTGGCTTATATTTATTGATTAGATTAGATATTGATTTAATGATTTCTTTATCATATCCTTCAGTATCAATTTTAATGAAGGATAATTTATTGATGAAAGTCGGGTAGTTTTTTTCAAGGAAATCAGATAAATTAATCCCTTTTATTTTTTCATGGTAAATATATTTTCCATGGTTACTATCTTTTGTTTTTGAAATACCACCATTAGAAAATGAAGCTTCTGAAGATATGTAGAAGTATTCTTCATCTACATTTGAAATAGCATAGGGTATTGCTTTTAAATTATACAAATGATTATTTATGGAAGCGTTTTTTTCTAAAATTTTAAATACAAACGGGTTCGGGTCAAATCCTAACGTTAATCCAGTTTTACCTGTACAAAGAGCAATAGGAACTGAGGTGTCTCCAATGTTTGCTCCGATATCTATAGCAAAATCACCTTCTTTAATAAATTTTTTGAAAAATTCAACCATTGAAGCAGATGGGATATGGGGGTAAACCAGGGGGTTGTCCCAATTTGCAAATTCTATTACTCCCAAATTACCCATATCAATATTAATGATTTTATATGGGTATTCTTTTGTAATTCTTCTTGCTATTTTTCTTTTAATGGATGCTTTAATATAATTAAGCATAGTACTTGATATAATAAAAAAAGGTTAAAAATTTATTCTTTAAAATCAGCCTCTGTAACTCCTTCATTTAATTTTATATCAATCATATTCATTGAAAACTGCTGTTCTCCAACTGATTGTGTAATAGTGAAGGGCATCATAATAGTCCCAGTTTTTTTGTAGTTTGAAAAGTCTATTGTAATTGTAATCTCATTTCCTCCAGCACTTTGAGTAGTTTCTTCTCTTACTAAAAGACCTGTTTTAGATGAGTAAAACTCAGTACTAACTTTTCCACTTGGTTTAGTGATTTTTAATTTATATGCGTCTTCATCATTTACTTTTTCTATGCCAAGATACAGGGTTTGATAATCAGCAGATAAGTAATTTACTTGAGGGATGATAGCTTTGTCATCTTTAGCTTCTTTTATTTCGTCTTCATCCATATCTTTCTTTTGTCCCATTTGTGCTCTAAAGCCTTTTGTTCCGTCAAACATTTCTTGCATCACTTTGGTTTCGCCCATAGCAATCTCTAAATAGTTTTTGTTAGGGGCCATTTTCATTTGCGTTCCAGCTAAAGTAGCTCCCATAGCATCCATAGTAAAATTTGTCTTTACTGTTTTGATTTTCATGGCTTCGTCTTTTCCACCAATAGCCTTTAAAAATCCGTCAATTACAGAAGCAGCAGAAACGGCTTCTGTGTTTTTATTAGATTCTTTTATACTTACTTCTGCTTTTTTCTCAATAATAGGCTCCGCGTATTTATCGTACTTTTTGATAGGGTAGCCTAGTCTTGTTAAATTAGGTAAAATTTTAGCACCATTTCCTACAATTACTATTCGTGCGTTGTCTTTATCAAAATATTTTTTTGCAACTCTCTGAACATCTGCTAATGTAACTGCATTGATTTTTTGCAAGAAAGTTCTATAGTAATCTTTAGGAAGATTGTTGATCAAAATATTAGATGCATAACTAGCTGTTTTTTCTGGATCTTCCATACCCAACGCAAAAGATCCGTTGTACTTAGCTTTTGCATTATTTAATTCATCTTCAGTGATTTTACCATCACGCATGTTGCCAATTTCATTTAGTATTTCTGCAACTGCACTGTCTGCTTTTTCACTTCGTACTTGTGCACTGCTTGAGAATTGAGTTTGAAAACGACCGCTTCCTACACGAGAGTAGCTGCCGTAGGTAAAGCCATGTTTCTCTCTCAAGTTCATAAATAATTTCCCTTCAGCGCCACCTCCTAATATTTGATTAGCAATTGCCAATGCATGATAGTCAGGATTACTCAGCGGGTTATTGATTAAATTACTAACACTGATTTCCCCTTGAACGGCAGTCGGCAAATCCACGAAATTGATTTCTGTGCCTTTTACATTTTCTGTGTTAGGGATGCTTGGCAAAGTCAATGCAACCCCTTTCCAATTGCCAAGTGCTTTTACTACTAGTGCTTTAGCTGCTTCTGGTGTGATATCGCCTACAAAAGTCAAATAGCTTCTTGAGGGAGTGATGTTTTCTTTGTATGCTTTTTTAACATCTTCTAATGTAATTCCTTTGATGCTTTCTTCTGTTTCAAATTCGCCCATTGCAGTTTTCTTTCCATATGCTAAGGCGCTTACAACTCTTGCAGAAATAGCTGAGGCACTTTTTTCAGATGATTTCAAACCTGTTAAGGTTTGTGTTTTTATTTTGTCAAATGATTCACTAGGAAATGCGGGATTTTGAATAGCTTCCGCCAACATCATAAAGGAGTTCTCAAAATAACGAGATAAGGCAGATACGAATCCCCCACTTGAATACAAGTTG
Source organism: Chitinophagaceae bacterium (assembly GCA_947452965.1). Classification (GTDB taxonomy): domain Bacteria; phylum Bacteroidota; class Bacteroidia; order Chitinophagales; family Chitinophagaceae; genus Ferruginibacter. The sequence goes on from CANGEW010000010.1 coordinate 30,071, forward strand.
ATATTGGCACCCATTTGATCAATTTTTTCATCAAATTTATCCTTTGGGGTTTTAGTAGTGCCTTCTTCCAGCATTTTACCCATTAGGTCATTTACACCAGCTTTGGCACCTTCTAATACAGGGCCACGATCAATGCTTAAAGATGCAGATACTTTTGGTAATTTATGATTCTCCACTACTAAGATAGTAATGCCATTAGGAAGAGTATAAATTACAGGATCCTTGATAGTAATAACGGGAGCGGGTCCTGCTTTGGGTTGTTTACTACGATCTATTTTAGTCTGTGCAACTACACTAAAAGTTAGGGTAGTTGCGAATATGAATGATAATATTTTATACATATATTTTTGTTTTTACTTCGGTAGAATGAATAATTATTTTTTTGGTAAGTAGTAAATCACAACTCTTTGATTTTTATTTAAATATTTTCTTGCAGCATCCTGAATATCCTGGCGAGTAATTTTTCTGATTTCGTCTAATTCCTCATTTACATGGTTGGTATTTTTATTATGGAATGTATAACCATTTGCTAAATTTTCCGCTACACCTAACATCTTATCATTCTTGCCAATATAATCGTTCTCATACTGGTTCATGATTTTGGTGAAATCAGATTCGGTAATTAATTCTTTTTGAAGTTTTTCAATTTCTTCATCCATATCTTTTAGAAGAGACTCCAATTTTGCTCCGCCATTTGGTAATGCATAATTAATATATACACCGTAGTCTTCCAAACTGTAATTGAAACATCCTACTTGTAAAGCATTTTTCTTGTCATCTACCATTTTTTTATACATTCTACTGCTTTGTCCAGAGCTTAATACATTGGAAGCCAATTCTAAAGCCAATGACTCTTTATTGGTCATACCTGGGGTTCTATAGGCTGTCATGATGCCTGGTATTTGAATGTTGTTATCATATGCGGTGTCTACAACTTCTTTAGTAATAGGATCTTCTTCTACATGAACTTTTTCTAAAGCAACCCCTGATGGAATTTCTGAAAAATAAGCATCAACCATTTGTTTGGTTTTCTCAATATCAATATCTCCGGCAATTACAAGGGCTGCGTTGTTTGGGGTGTAATATTTTTTATTAAAAGCTATGAATTCTTGCAAAGTAGCAGAATCTAAATGCGCCATACTTCCAATGGGTACCCAATGATATGGATGTTTGGTGAATACACGCTTCATTACTTCTCCGATAAAATTACCGTAAGGTTGGTTATCTACACGTAAACGTTTTTCTTCTTTTACAACCTCATTTTGTGTTTTTACACCTATTTCGTTAATTACGGGGTGGAACATTCTTTCACTTTCTAACCATAAACCAGTTTCTAGTTGATTGGACGGGAATAATTCATAATAAAAGGTTCTGTCTTGTGAAGTATTAGCATTGTTTTGTCCGCCATTGCTACTCACAATTTTCATGAATTCTCCTCTTTTGATATTATCGCTACCTTCAAACAACAGGTGTTCAAAGAAATGGGCAAATCCAGTACGTGTAGGAATTTCATTTTTACTTCCTACATGGTACATAACAGAAACGGCCACTACAGGAGCGGTTTTATCTTGATGCAAGATTACATGCAATCCGTTTTTCAAGTCGTATTCTGTAAAAGCTACTTTTTGGGCTATCGTAGATGCTCCACAAAACACAAGAAAAAATACTAGTTTGATTTTTGACATATAAATGGTGTTTATTTTAAAATTGGTGCAAAATAAAGGAATAATGGTGTCATTTTGTGATTTACTTCAAAAGTAAAATGTTAAGAAAGGCTTATTTCAATTTCTTAACCATTTCCATTACTTGACTCTCTAAGTTAAATTTATAGTCTTTTAGCTTTTGAGTAAGTCCAAAATCATGTGTTGCCAGTATTTGAATTGCTAATATCGCCGCATTTTTAGCTCCATTTAAAGCAACGGTAGCTACAGGAACTCCTGTTGGCATTTGAAGAATAGACAAAATTGAGTCCCAGCCATCAATAGAATTGGATGATTTAACAGGCACGCCAATTACGGGAAGGATAGTATTGGCTGCCACCATGCCAGGCAAGTGCGCAGCTCCACCTGCACCCGCTATGATTACTTCTAGTCCTCTGCCATGAGCTTCTTTGGCGTAGCTAGTCATTCTGTCTGGAGTTCTGTGTGCTGAAACGATTGTCATCTCAAAAGGGACACCAAATTGTTGTAAAAATTCAGCAGCACCTCTCATTACTTCCAGGTCACTTTCGCTGCCCATAATAATGCCTACTTTCGGTTCCATATACTTATGTGTGGTTTAATGTCTTATTCAGATACTATTGTCAATAAACTTTTAATTTGATTGACCTTATGTAAAAGTTCTTGTTTTTCATTACTTAGAATGGTTACATGTCCCATTTTTCTGCCAGGTTTTGTTTCAGCTTTTCCGTACAAATGAACAAATACATTATCCATTTTCAACACATCTTCTAATCCCTTATATCGAACTTTTCCTTGATGATTTGACACTCCTACAAGATTCACCAGTGCCGAAGGTATAATAGTATCCGTATTCCCAAGCGGATAGCCTAACATAATTCTCCACAACATATCAAATTGGCTCGAATAGTTGCCTTCAATACTATGGTGCCCGCTATTGTGAACTCTAGGAGCTATTTCATTGATTAAAACATTGTCATCTATATCTGAAAAAAGTTCTACCGCAAATATGCCAGGGCTATGAAGATTTTTCACTGCAGTTAACGCAATAGCTTCCGCTTTCCATAATACTTTTTCTGGTATGTTAGCCGGACAAATTTGATAGTTTAATAAATTCAAGTAGTTGTCAAAAACCATTTCTACAGGAGGATAAATTACGGTTTCTAACTGCTGATTGACAGCTACAATAATAGATAACTCCCTAAGAATGGGTACTTTTTTTTCTAACACAGCTGGAGCATCAAAACCTTTCTCAATATCAATCTTGTTTTGAATGATGTGAACTCCTTTACCATCATATCCTCCCTCTGCAAGTTTATGCACAGCCGGAAAAAATCCCTCGTGTTGCATTAAATCGCTCCTGTTCTCTGTTATTACAAATTCACTTGTTGGGATCTGATTTTGTTGGTAAAATTGCTTTTGTCTGATTTTGTTTTTGACAATGCGCAATGCGGTTGTATTAGGAAAGATTTTAATCCCTTTTTTTTCTAAGGCTTCAAGGGCTTCTATATTTACATTTTCAATTTCAATGGTAATAGCATGTAAATCTTTACCGAACTGGTATACATCATCAAAAGAAGTAATGTCTCCCAAGCTAAAGTGATGGCATAGGTGAGCGGCCGGAGCCCATGCATCATTTTCCATTAAATAGGTTTCTACAGGATAATTAATAGCAGACTGCAGTAACATTCTGCCTAATTGCCCCCCTCCTAAAATCCCGATTTTTTTCATGTTTGTTCTGTAATGAATGCAACCAATAAAAGCTAACTAGGCAAAGATAATTCCTGTTAATCATTTGTAAAGTTAAGTTTCCTGCTATTTTGCAAATTTTCATAATTGTTTCTATTCCTTATCTTTACGTACAATAAAAACCAAGAATTATGTCAGCGATTGCAGAAGAAAATCCCCAAACAACTGATGTTGATTTTTTACCCCTTCACGGAACCGATTTTATTGAATTTTATGTAGGTAATGCAAAACAAGCGGCTCATTTTTATAAAACAGCCTTTGGGTTCCAGTCGTTAGCGTATGCCGGCCCCGAAACAGGAGTGATGGATAAAGTGAGTTATGTTATCAGACAAAATAAATTAACGTTTGTATTAACTACTCCACTTAAAACCAACAATGCTATTGCCGATCACATATATAAACATGGCGATGGGGTAAAAGTTTTGGCGCTGATGGTTGATGATGCAACAGAAGCTTGGAAACAAACTACTTCTAGGGGTGGTAAAAATTATTTAGAGCCGACTATTTTAAAAGATGAAAATGGCGAAGTTGTGATTTCTGGAATTCATACCTATGGCGAGACGGTTCATTATTTCATAGAAAGAAAAAACTATCAGGGTGTTTTTATGCCTGGGTTTAAAAAGTGGGAGTCAAATTATAATCCAGAAAGCACGGGTTTGCTATATGTAGATCATTGTGTTGGTAATGTTGGATGGAATCAAATGAATCCTTGGGTAAAATTCTACGAAGAGGTGATGGGGTTTAAAAATATTTTATCTTTTGATGACAAAGATATTTCTACAGAATACTCTGCTCTGATGAGTAAAGTAATGAGTAACGGTAATGGATACGTTAAATTTCCAATTAATGAGCCTGCCGAAGGAAAAAAGAAAAGTCAGGTGGAAGAGTTTTTAGATTTCTATAATGGAGAAGGTGTTCAGCATGTGGCTATTGCAACTCATAATATCGTTGAAACAGTTTCAGAAATACAGAAGAGAGGCATTGAATTTTTAAAAGTGCCAGACAGCTATTATGATGACGTATTAGATAGAGTAGGTAAAATTGACGAAGATTTACAACCATTAAGAGAACTAGGTATATTGATTGACAGAGACGATGAAGGTTATTTATTGCAGATTTTTAGTAAGCCTTTGGAAGACAGACCTACATTGTTTTTTGAAATTATCCAACGTAAGGGTGCAAAAAGTTTTGGGAAGGGAAATTTTAAAGCCTTATTTGAAGCACTTGAAAGAGAACAAGATCAAAGAGGAAATTTGTAATTTTTTATTTTTGATTCATGAAAAAAGAAGTCTTTATTTTTTTTGTTTGTCTTTTTATCGGACTATCCGTTTCCTATTCCCAAAATAATTATTTGAATGCTTCTAAATCCGCGATTAGGCCTATTGATGCATTACCTAAAGTGGAAGATTCATTAGCCAAACAATTTGCCGCACAAAAATTAGTCTGGCCCCCTGTTTCCATGTATATCAGAAGTTTTAAGTACGACAGGCAATTGGAAGTTTGGATTAAATCAGACGCCTCATCGCCATACAAATTATTTAAAACCTATAAAGTTTGTATGCAAAGTGGAACCATGGGACCTAAAAGAATGGAAGGTGATTATCAGGTGCCGGAAGGTTTTTATTATATCAATGACTTTAATGCAAATAGTACTTATCATTTATCCCTGGGCTTGAATTATCCGAATCCTTCAGATAAAATTTTAAGTGATCCAACCCGTCCAGGTGGTTTTATTTATATACACGGAAATTGTGTATCTACTGGCTGTATTGCAATTAGTGATGCTCCTATTGAAGAAGTCTTTGCATTAGCATCTGTTGTAAAAAGCAATGGGCAAGAATTTATTCCTGTTCATGTTTTTCCGGTTAGATACAATAATAAAACTTCTTTAGATTATTTAAACAATACGATAAAAGACAATCTGTCATTGCAGTTATTTAATAAAAATATAAAAGGTGTCTTTGACTTTTTTGAATTGAAAAAAGAAATTCCTGTGATATTAATTAATAAAAAAGGGGAGTACGTGATTAATTAACTATATACTTATCTGATCACCATTTGTAAGGTTTCAGGTGTTTTTTGTTCTAACAGTATGGTTGTATTTTTCGTTAGATTATTAATTACATCTTGTTGATAATGTCTGATCGTCAATAAGGAAAGCGATCTTTCCATGGATACATCAAAAAGAACACTTGCTCTTGCAGCCAATTCATTTATTTTTTCAGTTCTATCATCAAAACAGCACAATAAAGAGATGGCCGTGTTTTGTGTTACATTTGGTTTGATTCTAACTTCGTTAAAGATTTCATGTAGGTCATGAATGGGTTTGTCTTCCATAAAAGAAAAATCTTTTGATTTAAATTGTATCAAAACTTGACTTTCTTTATAAACTATAATAGGAGGTAGCCCTTTTGTGAATTGATTACTGATACAGGTGCCGGGTAAAGTTGGATCAAGAAAGCTTTTTACCAACAATGGGATGTTTTTATTTTGTAAAGGCTTAATGGTTTTAGGATGTATCACTTGAGCACCATAGTAAGCCATTTCAATAACTTCTGCATAGCTTAATGAATTGATATTAGTCGCAGAAGGGTACTTTTTAGGATCAGCACTCATTACAGCATCTACATCCTTCCAAATAGTAACAGACTCACTCTCAAGGATGTTCGCAAATAAAGCGGCTGAGTAATCACTGCCTTCTCTTCCTAATGTGACACTTTCGTTTTCGTCTGTAGCTCCAATAAATCCTTGTGTAATTACAACATTATGTTTAGAAAAGAAATGCTGAAGGGTGTCTGTAGTTTTTTGTTGCGTGAATGCCCAATCTAAATTGGCGTCTCTGAAATTATTGTCGGTTCTAACTACATCTCGTGCGTCTAACCAACCTACAGAAGTATGTTGTTCGGCTAAATAATGGTATAGAATAACAGTGCTTAATAATTCTCCGCAACATACAATTTGATCATAATAGTAATCATATTTTCTAACAGGCGCATCATGCAGCAACCATTCTATTTCAGTAAAAAATTCTTTTAATTGATTTTCAGCTTCTTGCCAGCGGGTAACGGTAAGATATTTCAGTGTAGTTAGGTGACTGTTTTTGATTTGTTCAAATAATTGTAAGGCTTCTTCTTTTCTCTCATTAAAATAAGCCTCTGCTACTTTTTCCAGTGCATTGGTTGTTTTACCTATTGCAGATACAATGACCAATAATTGATCTTTCTCAAAAGATTGTATGATTTTGGCTACGTTTTTAATTCTATCCACACTGTTCATGCTAGCTCCGCCAAATTTGAAAACTTTCATTAGTTATGTTTGATTGTTTATTTTAAAGCGGGTTTCTAAATCTGAACGAGAATAACCCTTATTTTTGTGACACAAAGGTAACTTCGTTCTACTTAAACATAAAATTTTATGAAGATTAATAGAAAGATCCAAACATTAGATGAATTCACTATTCAACAAATGCGCGATTTTACAAACGCCACTGGGGAACTGGCAGGCTTATTAAGAGACATAGGATTAGCTGCCAAAAGGGTGCATGTGGAAGTAAACAAAGCGGGATTGGTTGACATTTTGGGCGATGCAGGTACTATGAATGTACAAGGAGAGGAAGTGAAAAAACTAGATATTTTCGCTAATAATCAATTTATGGGTGTTTTACGCCACGGCATTAGTTGCGCAGGTATTGGAAGTGAAGAAATGGATGATGTGGAGATTTTTAATGATGAGATTAGTAATAAGTCTAAATACGTTTGCTTATTTGATCCTTTAGATGGCAGCAGTAATATCGATGTGAACGTATCCATTGGCACCATTTTTAGTATTTTTAGAAGAGTGAGCGAATTGGGTAAGCCTGCTACAGAAGAAGACTTTTTACAACAAGGAAGCAAACAAGTAGCAGCCGGATATGTTATTTATGGTTCTTCTACTATGTTAGTGTACGCTACTAAAAGAGGCGTCAATGGGTTTACGCTTGATCAATCCATTGGAGAGTTTACGTTAAGTCATCCTGATATTACCTGTCCTGATTCTGGTAAAATCTATTCCGTGAATCACGGCAACTTTTTTCAGTATGATGAAAAAATTCAAAACTATATTACTACCTGTCAAAAAAAGACAAAAGATAACGGAGGTCCATATACGCAAAGATATATAGGAAGTATGGTGGCAGATGTTCATCGTAATCTTATTAAAGGGGGTATTTTTATGTACCCTGGCACATTAGATAAACCCAATGGGAAACTTCGGTTGCTTTATGAGTGTAATCCCTTCGCCTATATCATGGAAATGGCTGGCGGACTTGCTACCAATGGCACTATGAGAATATTAGATATTCAACCCACTGAAGTACACCAAAGAACGCCGCTTTTTATTGGAAGTAAACGTATGATGGAAGAATTGAACAACACTAAATAAGTATTGATGAGTAAAGTGATTATTTCTGTTAAAGACTTAGTAAAAAAATATGGGTCATTTACTGCAGTAAAATCAATTTCCTTTGATGTAATGGAAGGAGAGATTTTTGGGTTATTGGGTCCCAACGGAGCAGGGAAATCAACCACATTGGAGATTATTGAAACACTTCGAGATAAAACATCAGGAGAGGTGCTGGTAGATGGTTGTAATTTAGATACAGAAGCAGCTTCAATTAAAAAAATCATAGGAGTTCAATTACAAACATCGGGGTACTATCCCGGATTAAATCTAACCGAGTTAATCAAGCTATTTGCAGGGTTATACAATAGAGAGGTGAATCCAATTGATTTACTTAAAAAGGTCAACTTGGAAGATAAAGCAAAAAATAAATTTAAGGAGTTAAGCGGCGGACAAAAACAGCGATTTTCTATTGCAACTACTTTAATCAATCAGCCCAAAATTATTTTCTTGGACGAGCCTACCACAGGATTAGATCCTCAAGCAAGAAGAAATCTATGGGATTTGATTAAGAATATAAGAGAACAAGGTACTACCGTTATTATTACCACTCATTATATGGACGAGGCAGAACAATTATGTGATAGAATCGCTATCATGGACCAAGGTAAAATAATTCAACTTGATTCTCCAGAAAACATGATCGATAAACTTGTTGCAACAGGTTTTGAAAGGCCAAAACAAGTTAAAGCAGCTAATTTGGAGGATGTTTTTATACATTTAACTGGCAGAGAGATGAGAGATGAATAAAGTTCTGTTTATTTGTACATTATTTTTAACTATATAAATCTTTGTAAATGAAAAAAGTGTTACTGGTTTTTACTGTAATAAATTGTTTTGCTATTTCTATAAATGCTCAAGCGCCAACCAAAGCTAAACCATCAAAAGAAACAGCCTCAAAAGCACCTGCTACGAATGCTAAGGTTGATATGAAATCATTAAATGATAGCTTTAGCTACGCCGCTGGCGTTAGTATTGCTAATAATATGAAAGAACAAGGGATTACTTCACTGAATATGAATTTGTTGATGAAAGCTTTTAACGATGTATTGGGTAACAAACCCGTTTTATTAACTCCAGAACAATCTAATATGTGTGTTCAAAAAAAATTACAAGAGTATGCTGAAAAAAAATCAGCAGCACAAAAACAACAAGGACAAGAGTTTTTAGCCAAAAACAAATCTCGTAAAGAGGTGGTAACACTTCCTGATGGTCTTCAATATGAGATTTTGAAAGCCGGTGAAACTGAAGGAGTAAAACCAACGGCTCAAGATACTGTTGTAGTTGATTATGTAGGAACATTAATTGATGGTAAGGAATTTGACAATTCAATTAAAAGAGGACAACCAGCAGAATTTCCTGTTGGAGGAGTAATCAAAGGATGGACTGAAATTTTGCAATTAATGACAAAAGGTGCTCATTGGAAAGTGTATATTCCTAGCGAATTAGGTTATGGCGATAGAGGAGCGGGTGGTTCTATTCCTCCGGGAGCAACCTTGGTATTTGAAATCACATTAAGGGATATTAAGCCTGTCGTTAAAAAATAATGGACAATTCAATTTATCCAATAGGAGATTATATCGAGCATTCTTTTTCCGCAGAACATTTGCGGGAACGGATGCTCGATATTCGTTTTTTGCCCCAATCTTTAGAGCATGCGGTTAATAATTTAGATGAATTTCAACTGAACACTTCTTACAGGGAAGGAGGTTGGAATATAAAACAGATTGTACACCATTTGGCCGATAGTCACATGAACGCTTTTATAAGATGCAAATTGGCACTTACAGAAGACAATCCACTCATCAAGCCTTATGACCAGGATCTTTGGGCTGAGATGTCTGATGCAAAAGATCTTCCAATCAATATATCAATAACGTTGTTACATGCATTGCATCTGCGTTGGCACGAACTTTTTTCTTCAATCAAAGAAAACCAATGGAGCAGTAGTGTGATGCATCCCGAATATAATCGTACCATGAGTGTATGGTTTATATTGGGATTGTATGCATGGCATGGAAAACATCATGTGGCACAAATTCAAGGCTTGCGCGACAAAATGAATTGGAAGTAAAATATACTTATGAATGTAGAAGTTTTATCCTCAGAATATTTTAGCAATCATCATTACTTTACAGCTCGAAAAGACGCCTATCAGCTTCCTTCAGGTAAGAAAGTGGATCCTTATTTTGTTGTAGAAATGCCTTCAAGTGTAACGGCCATGGCTATCACACAAAATAATGAAGTCGTAATCATTGAACAGTACCGCCATCCGATTAACCAATCTATATTGGAATTACCAGGAGGGTTTATTGAAAATGGTGAAGACCCCTCAGTGGCAGTGAAAAGAGAATTATTAGAAGAAACAGGTTATGATTTTGAACAAATTGAATGGCTAGCCACCACCTATGGTAATCCAGGTGTTTTAAATGGAGTAACCTATTTGTATTTGGCAACTGGAGGCGTGAAAGTGTCAAAACAAACGTTGGATGCCAATGAGGAAATTACCATTCAACTCAAATCTTTAGAGGAAACAAGACAGTTATTAAGAGATTCGAAAATCAAACAAAGCATGCATGCGCTTTGTCTATTTCATGGGTTTTCGAAATTAGATCAGCTAAAGAAGTGATCCCTTCACTTCAGCTAGAACAAAAAAACTCCCACAAACAATAATTACATCGTTTATGGATGATTGTGATAAAGCCGTATGAATTGCCAGGTTTACATCATCATAGCTTTCGCCCAATAAATTTTTGCTGTTGGCTAATGCCTGTAACTCTTTATGAGGAAGAGCTCTGGGGATATGTGCATTAGTAAAATAGTATTTTGCAGATGAAGGTAATACATCTAAAACACCATTTAAGTTTTTGTCATTTACAAAACCCAATATAAAATGCCAGTCTTGATTTGTAAAGTCTGATTTCAGTTGATTAAGTAACTCTTGAATGCCCTCTTTATTATGGGCTACATCATGAATGATTGTGGGGTTATTACTTACAATATCCCATCGTCCTTGAAGTCCTGTTAGCCCTTTAATATTTTTTAGCGCTTGGTTACGGTTCTCAATATGTACAGCAAATGGTGTGTTTTTTAATAGATTCAAAGCGGTTAAAACAGTCCTCAGATTTTTAGCTTGATATTTTCCTAAAAGGTCTATTGATATCGTTTCTTTGTGAAGAGAATGTTTGTTTTCAAAAATGCATTCGAGATAGTGAGTTTCTTTTTCAATTGAAAGTATATCAAATTCTTCTTCTGCATAGATAGCAAAGGTATTCATTTCAGTTACTTTCTTTTCAAAAACACTTTTTGTGTTTGGTAAAACTTCTCCAATTACTACAGGAGTTTTTTCTTTTATGATGCCAGCTTTTTCAAAGGCTATTTCTTCTAATGTATTGCCCAGTAAATTAGTGTGGTCTAATCCAATATTAGTAATGATGGATAGAATAGGGGTGATGATATTTGTGCTGTCTAATCGGCCACCCAGACCGGTTTCTATTACTGCTATATCTACTGCATGTTTTGAAAAATATTCAAATGCCATAGCTACAGTTAATTCAAAAAAGGAAGGCTGTATATCTTTACAAAGTTCTTTTGTTCTTTCTGTGAATTCAATCACAAATTTTTCCTCAATCATTTTTCCATTAATGCGTATACGTTCGCCAAAATGTTTGATGTGTGGGGATGTGTATAGTCCGGTCTTAAAACCTTGTTGCTGCAGCATGGCAGCTATCATGTGACTCGTGCTTCCTTTTCCGTTAGTGCCTGCAATATGAATTGTTTTTATTTTTTTTTCAGGATTACCTATGGCATTACAAAGTGCTATAGTGTTATGGATATCTTTTTTATAAGCAGCAGCACCCACACGAGAAAACATAGGTAGCTGACTATATAAGTACTGTAGTGTTTGATCGTAATTCATCTTGTAAAGGCTAGCTCAAAAAATCAGTGTACATCGAATTTGAACTCAACAGTAATTTGAGATTCTTGGTCAGCTTTGTTAAATTCCATTTTGTTGAGATAATTATTAATGGCATTTGCGTAAGCCTGATTTCTGGTTGTACTTCCTTTATCAAATGTGATGAAGCGACCTTTTCCAGATGGAGAGACTATAATAACAGCGTATATCGTAGCCTTATTTAAATCACCTTCAAATTGATAATGATCAATAATGCGTCTGTTTCCTTTAATTACTTTAGGACCGCCTTTTTTTCCTCCAGGGGTATCGCCATATGAATCTTTGTCGCCTTTTGGGTCGCCATTATCACCTATCTTATTTTTGTTATTCCCTTGATATTTGAATTCATTATCTTCAGTTGTATTATTACCATTCTTTCCTTTGTCTGGACCGTTATAGGTTATTTTAGGGCTTTTATTATTGTTTGTATAATCAGAATTATTGAGGTCCTTCTTTGTATTACTGGGGTTGTTTTTTTTATTATCTGATTTTACAATAGTCGCAGCTTCATTGTTGAGTTCATCGTCTTTGTTTACTTGTTCATCTTGATTAGATGGACTATTAGATCCATTTGAATTTTCTTCTTTTGTGATAGTTTGCTTTCCTTTAATAAGGGGTTGATTATCGCCATCACCATTTAGGTTATTACCTAAATTTACTTCAATCAAATCCATTACAGGCGTTGCTGGAGGGGTTTGACTATGCCATCTGGTAATGAAAAAAAGTAGAAATAATAAAGCATATACTAATAAAGTATATAACAGGGCTTTTTTGTTTTTTTCGGATTCTTGTGTGTAGGATAACATAAGGTTGATTCTCAAATAAAGTTATTAATAATTTTATTCCAAAATGTTAATATTGTCATAGATTTTTATTTTATATCACTTTTAATCGAAGCGTTTCAACTACAATTGAAATGGTTAACTTCGCCAAGAGGGTATTCTGATTTACAGCGTATTCCGTTTGATTTATGAAAAAGGCATTTATTCAATTACATACAGCAGTTTTTCTTGCAGGGTTTACAGCTATTTTGGGAAAACTTATTCTGTTGAATGAAGGGTTGTTGGTTTGGTACAGATTATTAATGTCTATATTGATATTGGGAGTGGGGTTGTTGTATAAAAATAAATTGGAAAAAATAGCCTGGATTGATTTTGCGAAAATAATGGGCGTGGGGTTGATCTTGGCTTTTCATTGGGTAGCTTTTTACGGAAGTGTAAAATATGGGAATGTTTCTGTTGCGGTGGTGTGCTTGTCTGCTGCAGGTTTTTTTTCTGCATTAATAGAACCCCTAATTCTGAGAAAAAAAGTAGTAATGGTTGAAGTGTTCCTGGGCCTGCTGGCCGTACTGGGCATTTACATTATTTTTGATTTTAATCCTCAGTTTAAGGTAGGCATTATTTTTGGTATGATTTCGGCAGTAGGCAGTGCCACTTTCCCAATTCTAAATAAGAAGTTACTGGAGCGATTTTCGCCTAAAACACTCACTTTTTATGAGCTTTCGGGTGGATTCTTATTATTGTCGTTACTCTTGCCCTTCTATTTCATGAAATTTGCACCTCAATATTATATTCCTTCATTAGCAGATACAGGGTGGTTGTTTATTTTAGTGGCTGTTTGTACGGTTTTTGCCTACGATTTACAATTGAATGCACTTACTAAAATATCGGCATTTACGTCTAATCTTACCTATAATTTGGAACCGCTTTATGGTATTATTTTGGCCTTTCTATTGTTCAAAGAGCACCACTTGTTAAACGGTTATTTTTATGTGGGATTATTGTTGATCGTGTTAGCCATAGCTCTGCAGATGTTGCGGGTAATGTATTTTGTCAAAGTTCCAGATGTTCCAGATGTTCAAAAAGGTTAACCTGTGAAACAAGCTGAATTTCCAAAAGTTGGAATGTTAACCTCTTGAACCTTTCTAACTTTTGAAACCTTTCGAGCCTCTGAAACCTCTCTCAACTACCTATTTTGCCTCATTTTTCCCTTTTTTAGCAATATTTATAAAAAATAGTTCAACCGAAACTTTATTTATTGATGAAATTACTTACCTTTGCCGTCCAAAATTAAGGATCATGGCTAGAGTATGTCAGTTAACAGGAAAGAAACCTATCACAGGAAACAAGGTTTCTCATTCAAATATCAAAACCAAGCGTAGGTTCTTACCTAACTTGCAAACCAAGCGTTTCTTCTTAGCAGAAGAAGATAAATGGGTTACTTTGAAAGTTTCTTCAGAAGCGATTAGAACAATCAATAAAAATGGTTTGTACAGTGTAGTAAAAGAATTACGCGCTGCAGGTGAAAAAATTTAATAAGCGTTATTAAAAAAATAAACAATGGCAAAGAAAGGTAACAGGGTTCAAGTGATTTTGGAGTGTACCGAACATAAAGCAAGTGGCCTTGCTGGTACAAGTCGTTATATCACTACCAAGAACAAGAAAAACACTCCAGAACGTATGGAGCTTAAGAAGTATAATTCTACTCTTAAAAAAGTAACCGTACACAAAGAAATTAAATAATTAATCGGTATTTCTTGAAAGTTGTATTGCTTTCATTCATACCAATAAAATAAGCACAATGGCAAAAGCAGCTAAAACCGCGATTAAAACAAAAGACCAAAAAGCAGCAGCTGAGGCAAAAAACTGGACTAAAGTAATTCGCACAATTCGTAGCCCAAAAACAGGTGCGTACACTTTTAAAGAAGCGATGGTTCATAAAGACAAGATCAAAGATCATTTGAGTTAATCTTTCTTTTACAATATTTGTATAAAGCTGTTCTGATAACTCAGGATGGCTTTCTTTTTTATAGGTATATCACTTCAGATATCAATTTTGAAAAATCATGGGAATATTTGATAAAATCTTTGGAAAAAAACAACAACAAGAATCACTGGATCAAGGCTTGCAGAAAACCCGAGAAGGATTCTTTGGTAAAATAGCCAAGGCCCTTGTTGGTAAAAGTTTGATTGATGAAGATGTTTTGGATGAAGTAGAAAATGCTCTGGTAAGTGCGGATGTAGGAATTGCTACTACTGTAAAAATTATTGAACAGCTAGAAAAAAGAATTCAAAAAGATAAATACCTAAATGCTGAAGAGCTTCATCGTATTATTAAAGAAGAGATACAATCTTTATTAGTAAATGCCCCTGAAGATAATACCTATCAAAATTATGAATTACCTTCAACGCACAAGCCGCATGTGATGCTGATTGTAGGAGTTAATGGTGTTGGGAAAACCACCACAATTGGTAAATTAGCCCATAATTTTTCCTTAGCTGGTAAGTCAGTATTATTAGGAGCCGCCGATACATTTAGAGCAGCAGCAGTTGATCAATTAACCATTTGGAGCGAAAGAACAAACGTCCCCATCGTTAAAAAAGAAATGGGTAGCGACCCTGCTTCTGTAGCTTATGATACAGTAATAAGCGGCGTTGCTAAAAATGTAGATGTTATTTTAATTGATACAGCAGGCCGTTTACACAACAAAGCTCATTTGATGGAAGAGCTCTCTAAAATAAAAAGGGTCATTCAAAAAGTAATTCCCGATGCGCCGCACGAAGTAATGTTGGTACTGGATGGAAGTACAGGACAAAATGCACTGGAACAGGCAAAGCATTTTACCGTGGCTACAGATGTTACTGCATTGGCCATTACCAAGTTAGATGGAACCGCCAAAGGTGGAGTGGTGCTGGCTATCGCCGATCAATTTAAAATTCCTGTGAAGTTTATTGGTGTGGGTGAACAAGCTACCGATTTGCTGGTATTTAATAAACAGTTATTTGTAGACGGTCTTTTTCAGTTACCACAATAAAAAAGAGCCTCTAAGAATAAAGGCTCCGATTACCAAAACTAACTGATTATGAGAAAAAGCTCTACCAATTGCATAACAAAAATAAATAGCTTCCTTTCTCTTCGCTGTTAACTATTCGCCAAGATTTCATTAAGGTCTTGTTAATTGCTGAAAGGGAACAGCCCATTTTCTCCAAAATAATCCTTTGTGAATACCATTCTTCATCTACTAAACAAGTGGTATTTTCTATATTTGCAGAATGTCAGCTGTAATTTGTATTGGATCGGCTTTAGTGGATGAATTGTTCTTTTGCAAAGAACCTGTTATTGCGGGAACGTCTAATCCTGCAAATCTTTCACGTAATATTGGCGGAGTACTGAGTAATGTGGCTTTTCATTTATCGTACTTGGGCATAGAGGTTCAATATGTAACAGTTATAGGCAATGATGCTGAGGCCTCATGGATAAAAAATGGATTGCAAAAAGTGGGTATTGATACCAATGGATTGTTGGAAGTGAACGACAATACCGGTAAATATGTATCATTTCTAAACCCCGACGGCAGTTTACATGCCGCGGCTTGTGTTGATATTTGTGAAAAATATCTTATTCCCGAAGTGCTGGAAGAAAAAAAATCGCTTTTTAAAAAAGCAGAATTGATCATTACCGATACCAACATCAGCGTAGCTTCTTTACAGTGGGTAATTGATTTTTCCAGAGAGTCTCAAATCCCTTTAATCATAGAACCTGTTTCGGTGGCAAAGGCCAGAAAGCTGGCTCAGTTGGATTTGTCGGGCGTTTTTATGATTACACCTAATCAAGATGAGTTGCAATCTGTTGCAAATGATACGGGCAGCGACGAACAAATCATGTCTGAAAAAATACTGAATAGCAAAATCAAAAACATTTGGGTAAGGAAAGGATCTGAAGGATCTGTGCTATATAACAACAACGGACAAACGAAAGTAAAGGCTCCTTCTATTGATATTGTTGACAGTACAGGTGCCGGTGATGCTGCATTAGCGGGATGGGTAGCCGCGCATTTGAACCACATGGAAACATTGCATTGCCTGGAAATTGGCCACACACTTGCTTTTGAAGTATTACAGGTAAAAGGTGCTGTAAAACATAACATAGATTTTAATACATTACTTGATTTAAGAAATAAATACTACACTCATGCAAGCTGATTTTTTAATAATACATCCAGAAGTACAAGAGGCATTGGATCATAAAAAACCGGTGGTGGCTTTGGAATCTACCATCATCTCTCATGGCATGCCCTGGCCAAAGAACGTGGAAACGGCTTTGTCGGTGGAAGCCGCTGTTAGAAAAGAAGGCGCTATCCCTGCCACCATTGTCATCAAGGATGGTAAATGCAATGTAGGACTATCTGCTGATTTGATTGATTATTTTGGACAAGCCAAGGATGTTTGGAAAGTTAGTTTGCGAGACATGCCCTACGTAATAGCCAATAAATTACCCGGCGCCACTACAGTTGCAGCTACGATGCGAATTGCTTCTATGGCTGGCATTAAGATTTTTGCTACCGGAGGTATAGGTGGTGTTCACAGAGGCGCTACAACAACCATGGATATTTCGGCCGATTTAACCGAAATGGCTCATACCAATGTGGCCGTTGTATCTGCAGGCGTAAAGTCTATTTTAGATATTGGTTTAACGTTAGAATATTTGGAAACGATGGGCATACCAGTGGTAACCTACGGACAAGATGAATTTCCTAGTTTCTACTCCAGTAAAAGCGGGTATAGATCTCCGTTACGCATGGATGATGAGAGCAACATTGCCGCCATGTTACAAGTGAAGTGGCAGATGGGGTTGCAGGGAACGGTGCTGATAGCTAATCCATTGCCAACAAAATATGAGGTTGCACCAGATGTGATAGAGCAACATATACAAAAGGCTTTGCAGGATGCTGATCAGCAAAAAATTACCGGAAAGGAAGTGACACCGTTTATTTTAAAACATATTGCCGATCACTCAAAAGGAGAGAGCCTCGAGGCGAATATTGCTCTGATACATCACAATGCAGCATTGGCAGCGAGAATTGCGGTTGCGTATGAGAAATTAAAGTAGCAGTGTAAATAAAATCAAGTCTTTATGCAAAAGTCTTAATCAACAAAATTACCATGCCGTATAAAACGGTAGAGATGAAAACACCTTTGGCAGTCCGGTCTTTTTGAGTGTTGATGTAAAAAGTAAAAACTAATGCGTTCATTAAAAGAGATATGCTCAATGCAGCCGAGAGTGTTCTGAATCCTGGCTCTAAATAGATGAATTGAAAAAACTCTTTAAAAGTAAAAATTCCAAACTTGTACCATTTAAAGAGTAGTAATCCGGTCACCGGAGCCATTAAGCCCCAAACAATGCCTAATTTCAAATTGTCTTTGGTGAAAATCATTTGAATAGTTTATTTTTTTCCAGTTGTTTCTTTAAGGTATAATTCGTAAGATCAAATTGGATGGGCACCACACTTACATAGTTATTTTTCAGCGCCCACACATCCGTGTCTTTACTTTTATCGTGGTTTTTAAATTCGCCGGTGAGCCAAAAGTATTTTTTACCCTGAGGGTCCATTCTTTCGTCAAAAGACTCATCATATTTGGCATACGCTTGTTTGCAAAGTTTCAAGCCTTTGATTTTTTTAAGAGGAACCGCAGGAATATTCACGTTTAACAAAAGATGCTTATCTATTTTTTTTTGTTTCAATATTTCGGTAACCAGTATACGAACAAAATGCTTGGAAGGTTCAAAATCGGCATCATATCGATAATCCAATAAAGAGAAGCCTATGCTTGGGATTCCTTCAATAGAGGCTTCCATAGCGGCCGACATGGTACCACTGTAGATCACGTTGATAGAATGATTTGCTCCATGGTTGATGCCACTCAAACAGATATCTGGTTTGCGATGTAATATTTTATCAACAGCTAATTTTACACAATCAACCGGAGTGCCAGAAGTTTGCCAGGCTTCTATATCTCCGAATAAATTCATTTTGTTCATGCGAAGCGGAGAGCCAATGGTTATGGCATGTCCCATACCGCTTTGTGGTTTGTCGGGGGCCACCACCACCACTCTTCCTAAATCTTTTACAGCTTCTACCAAACTTCGTATACCCGGTGAGGTAATATCATCGTCATTGGTAATAAGTATAATAGGTAATTCTTTTTTCGTAGCCATAGTGTATTATTTTATTAAAACCAGCGCATCATGGGTCTGCCCACATTGGGTCTGCCTGTCCATGGAATAGAAAGCAGGAT
This sequence comes from Chitinophagaceae bacterium, assembly GCA_947452965.1. GTDB lineage: Bacteria > Bacteroidota > Bacteroidia > Chitinophagales > Chitinophagaceae > Ferruginibacter. The sequence continues at coordinate 48,967 of CANGEW010000010.1, forward strand.
TAAGAATAAGGCAATTCCAAAGAGCAGCAACATTTTTTTGTGTTTCTTTTCGGGAGCAGCTTTTTTAACAGCAGAGCGACCTACATGTACTAATACCCACGCAAGAATCATCATTATGCCATGCTCTACAATAAAAAAACGATTTACCGGATCTTTCATTACATCGCCCATGCCCGCTTTTATTTTATCAAACCATCCATTGGTAAAAACTAAAATAAGACCTAGTAGTAGTTGAAGGTCGCAAACAATCATAAAGAATAAACTGCTTTTATTGTCGTTTGCAGAGAAGGTCCTTTTTTGACTGATACCGGAAATCGCGTTGATGACGGTCCAGAAACCAGCAATTAAAATAAGCCATCTCAAAGCACTATGTAAAATCAATGTAGTCATAATAGAATGATTTAGTGATGGGCAAATTTAGTTGAATAAATGAATAAAGTATCATATCGGTTGGTAACTTCAGTAATAATGGAGGTCTTATATTTTAAAATGTCAAAAAATAAATTTGCATAAACTAAAAACTTTAGTATATTTGTGCTAATCAAATTAGTTTAGTTATGTCAAGAGCCGGATTAAACCTAAAGTACTTGCGCAAACTACGCGGTTGGACGCAAGAAGAATTTGCCAATAAATTAGACATCAAACGTTCATTGGTTGGGGCCTATGAAGAAGAAAGAGCCGATCCAAGAATTGATGTATTGGAAATTGTGGCAGATATTTTTAAATTGTCGATGGATGAATTGTTATTGAAGGATCTTTCAGTTGTTTCGTCAACTGGTAGTTATCTTCAAAAAAGACGTATGCAGAAAATGTTGTCTGCCGATAGAAATATCATCCATTTTGTTCCCATTAAAGCAGCAGCGGGTTATTTGGCCGGATATGCCGATACTGAGTTTATAGATGAGCTCAATACATTCACCTTACCAATGCTTGCAGGAGGTAATTACAGAGCATTTGAAATTATTGGAGATAGTATGTTGCCAACACCTAGTGGTAGCATTATTGTAGGAGAAAAAGTCGAGTCTATTGATGATGTAAAAAGCGGTCAGGCATTTATTGTGGTCAGCAAAAATGAAGGAATCGTATATAAGAGAATTCAAAAAAATAACAAACAAAAAAATAAGGTTACACTAGAGAGTGATAATCCAAGCTACCAGCCTTATCAAATTAATACCGAAGATATTTTAGAATTATGGTTGGCTCAGGTGGTCATTGGAAAAGTGGCTTCGCAGCAACGTTGGGATGTAAATTCGCTGGCTAATTTGGTAAATAATTTACAAGATCAGGTGAGTACCCTGAAAAAGAAAATGAATTAGTAGCCGCTGAAACAGCGTATGTTTCCAATGGTAGAAAAAGTTCCATGAGTTCCAAATGTTAACGTTTTAAACCATTTGAACTTCTTGAACCTCTTAGGCGGTTGTGTTCATTATATGTGAACAAACAAAACATTCACAGCAGTTTTTGAAATGTGTTCGTTCATAACTTTAAACAAATATTCAGATACATCGATAAACATTAAAAAACACAGTTATGATTAAATTACAAGTCATCGGAAATTTAGGAAAAGATTGCATCGTTAACGAAGTAAACGGAAAAAAAGTAATCAATTTTAGTGTAGCACATTCAGAACGCTACAAAGACAGTCAGGGTAACCCAAAAGAAAGAACTACATGGGTTGAATGTGCTTACTGGACAGATAGGACAGCTGTTTCAGAGTATTTAACAAAAGGTCGAACTGTCTATGCAGAAGGAACCCCGGAAGCGGACGCATACACCAACAAAGAAGGAAAGGTTGCTGCTACTTTGAGGATGCGTGTTCAAAATATTCAATTATTGGGAGGTAATGCAGGCGAAGGTGGTGGTAATGGTTCTAGCCAGGGCAATGTCAGCAATGCAGGAGCTACCAGCGCACCTGTGGTAAATACATCGGCAAGTTCTGTTGGTGGAGGTACTGATGATGATCTGCCCTTTTAATCTTCATTCATAATTAAATCTAGTTCCCGGCTCTAATTGGTCGGGATTTTTTTTATGAAAAAGCCGTCTCTTATTAAGGGAGACGGCTTTGGTTTATTAGTAATTTGAATTCAGTGTTAATCCTTTAAATGACTTCTTTTTTTGCTGTATCCAAAATAAATCACGAAGCCTATGGCTAACCAGCCAAACAAACGAGCCCAGTTAGTCCAGCCTAATCCATAAATCATGGCAGCACAAACTAAAATTCCTAGTATAGGGATTACTGGCACAAAAGGTGTTTTAAATTGACGAGGTAAATCAGGATTTGTTTTTCTTAAAATAATTACTGCAGCGCATACCAGAATAAACGCGAATAAGGTACCGATACTCGTCATGTCGCCTACAATATCACCTGGAACAAAAGCTGCAAATAAACCTACTAAAACTAAAATGATTAAGTTGGCTTTGTAAGGTGTTTTGTATTTTGGATGTACTTCGCAGAATGCAGCGGGTAACAATCCGTCTTTACTCATGGAGTAAAAAACACGACTTTGGCCTAGAAGCATTACTAGTATTACTGAAGAGAATCCTGCTAAAATGGCCACCGTTACTAATTTTCCGAGCCATTCATAACCAGGCATGAACTTATTGATGGCAGCTACTACTGAAGCTTCCCTTCCGTCTGTTCTAAAAAACTCAACAGGAGCAATCCCTGTAAGCACATGAGCAAATAAGATATATAAAACAGTACAAACGGCTAATGAGCCTAAAATTCCAATTGGCATGGCTGTTTTTGGATTTTTAGTTTCTTGTGCTGCCGTACTCACTGCATCAAATCCAATGAAGGCAAAAAATACCACACCAGCTGCGCCTAATATCCCCAGAATACCTCCAAAATGATGATCTACTCCCTGGTGATCTGTGTAAATAGTTGGTTCGGGAATATAGGGTACTTGATTAGCAGAACTTACAAATCCCCTTCCAAGAATTATAATTAATACTACAATAGAAACTTTTGTTATAACAATTAAGCCATTTACAAAAGCAGATTCCTGAGTGCCTTTAATTAAAAGTAAACTAAGTAATGTAACAATTCCCAAAGCAGGCAAATTGATAATACCTGTATGCACAATACCCGCTGCATCAGCAATGGAATGTTCAAAAGGAGAGTGACACCATTCATAGGCAATAGGCTTCCAGTGTAATACCTGTACTAATAAATTGTTTAAGTATTCGCTCCAGGCAATACCAACAGTAGCTGCGCCAACGGCATATTCCAAAATTAAATCCCAACCAATAACCCAGGCAAGCAATTCGCCCATGGTAGCATACGTATAAGTATAGGCACTTCCCGAAATGGGTATTGAGGAGGATAATTCGGCGTAACATAATCCTGCAAGTGCACATCCGATAGCAGCAACGATGAAACCAAATGTAACAGAGGGCCCCGCATTTTGTGCTGCCGCTGCTGCAGTTCTAACAAATAGTCCAGCGCCGATGATGGCACCAATTCCAAGTGCAACAAGCGAACCTGCACTGAGCGTTCGTTTCAATCCTTTTTCTGAATCACCCGCTTCTTCTAAAAGCAAGTTCATCGGTTTTTTTGTAAATAATCCCATAAAATAATTGGTTAGTTAAAATAATAAGTGAAAAATAAGGAATTATTTAATGATTTTAATAAAGAATTATTAACCTGTGTAAATTCTTATTTAATTTGATCTCAAATGACCATTCAACATTAAAGATTATATTGCAACGAAAATTTTATGGATACAAATATTTCACCCCAAGTTAAGTCTAACAAACTCACTCTTTATATTGTGATTGCCATGTTATTGGGCATTCTTGTTGGCTATTTAGTGAACACAAATACTTCACCCGATTTTGTTAAAGCATTTGCGCCTAAAATTAAGTTACTGGCTACCATTTTTTTACGGTTGGTTCAAATGATTATTGCTCCGTTGGTATTTGCAACCTTGGTTGTTGGTATCGCTAAATTGGGCGATTTAAAAACTGTAGGAAGGGTGGGAGGTAAAGCAATGGTATGGTTTATTTCTGCATCTTTACTTAGCTTGTCGCTCGGTTTGCTATTGGTAACTATCACCAAGCCTGGTGTGGGTGTGAATATTGCCAATGCTGATATTGAAGGAGCAAAAGACTTGATGGGTAAAACCAAAGAATTTTCATTAGATAAATTTATCGAACATGTTTTTCCAAGAAGTGTGATGGAGGCTATGGCTAATAATGAAATTTTACAATTAGTAATTTTTTCTGTCTTTTTTGGAGTGGCCGTAACTGCAATAGGAAAGAAGGGCGCACCCATTATTCACGCATTGGATTCCTTAACGCATATAGTATTAAAAATGGTTTCCTATGTGATGAAATTGGCTCCTGTAGGTGTTTTTGGAGCTATGGCAGGCGTAATCGCATTAAAAGGGTTAGGTATTTTAAAAACTTACGCTTATTACATTGGTTCTTTCTATCTGGGACTGGCAGTTTTATGGGCCATATTATTGTTAGTGGGATATATTATATTAAAAAACAGATTAGTCGTTTTATTAAAAAGACTTTACAGCCCCATGGTGATTGCTTTTAACACTGCTAGCAGTGAGGCGGTGTTTCCAAAATTGGTAGAAGAAATGGAGCGCTTTGGATGTAATAATAAGATTGTCTCATTTACGTTGCCGCTAGGATATTCTTTTAATTTAGATGGAAGTATGATGTACATGACTTTTGCAAGTATGTTTATTGCTCAGGCATATAACATCACCTCTATTACCGAGCACCTGCCTACTCAGATTGCTATGTTGCTGGTCTTTATGTTAACCAGTAAAGGTATTGCCGGAGTTCCCAGGGCGTCCTTGGTAGTTGTTTTAGCTACGGGTGTTATGTTTGGTATTCCTGCCGAAGGAATTGGACTGGTGCTTGCAATTGATACTTTTTGTGATATGGGCAGAAGCATGACGAATGTATTAGGTAATGCACTTGCAACCGTAGCCGTTAGTAAATGGGAAGGTGCATTGGAAACGCATTCATAATTGATTGGTATTTTTTATTAAAGAGAGTGAACTGGATTCTTTGATTTTTAAAATTTTATATATGTTACACACAACTTTGCTAAGTTTTGACTGGTTAAATTTATTGCATCCCGATTGGTACATCAATAATGGCGGATTGTGGTTTATTGTTTTTGTAGTTTTTGCGGAAACTGGTTTATTTGCAGGCTTTTTTCTTCCGGGAGATTCTTTGCTGTTTGTTGCAGGTATTTACAGTAATGATTTAGTTCAATCAGCATTCAAAACACAATTAGATAATTCTTTGCTTGATTTGTTGATACTTGGAGTATTGATTTCTTCTGCAGGAATTATTGGGAATATGGTTGGATACTGGTTTGGTAAAAAAAGTGGTCCTTTTCTTTTTGATAGAAAAGATACTTTTTTCTTCAAGAAAAAATATTTGTACCAGGCAAAAGATTTTTATGAAAAACATGGCGGAGGTGCCATTGTTATGGGAAGATTTCTTCCTATTGTAAGAACCTTTGCTCCGATTGTTGCTGGTATTGTACAAATGGATAGAAAGCGTTTTGTTTTTTTTAATGTAGTAGGAAGTTTAGCTTGGGTATTTTCAATGATTACTGCCGGTCATTATCTTCAAACCATAATCTTTAACTCATTCGGCTTTGATTTAAAGAAACATCTGGAAGTGATAGTGATTGGAATTGTTTTTATTACTACAGTCCCTGTCTTGTTCAAAATGTTATCGAAAAAGAAATCTTAATGTTTCAATAAGTTTGATTGCAATCAGATGAAAAAATCCACATCAACCTCGCTTGTAACCCTTACCGTTTTGGTAGCTGCCTTGGGTTACTTTGTAGATATATATGATTTGTTATTGTTTAGCATTATAAGAATGCCAAGTTTGGAATCATTGGGATTAAATGACGTTCAGGTAAAGTTACAGGGAGAAGAAATCTTGACATGGCAAATGATAGGACTATTATTAGGAGGAATCATTTGGGGCGTGATGGGTGATAAAAAAGGTCGCTTGAGTGTATTGTTCGGCTCTATCTTACTCTACTCATTAGCAAACATTGCTAACGGATTGGTTCAAACAGTTGACCAATACAAATGGATACGCTTTGTAGCCGGTTTAGGACTGGCCGGTGAATTAGGGGCTGGAATTACATTGGTTTCTGAATTGGTAGCAAAAGAAAGAAGAGGTGTAATCACTTCATTAGTTGCAGGAATTGGACTTTCCGGAGCGATTGTTGCTTTTGTTATAAAAGAAAATTTTGATTGGCGTACCTGTTATTTTATTGGCGGAGGAATGGGTTTCTTGTTGCTTATTTTAAGAGTCTCTGTTTTTGAATCGGGTATGTACCATGAAATAAAACAGATGAACATACAGAAAGGAAATTTTTTCATGATTTTTACAAATAAAGACAGAATCAAAAGATACCTTTTGAATGTGCTGATAGGGTTACCTACCTGGCTGGTTATTGGTGTGTTGATTACCTTCTCAAATGAGTTTGGCAAACAAATGGGCATCAAAGAAAAAATTGATCCGGGAAAGTCTGTCATGTATGCCTACGTGTTAATTTCTATTGGCGATATTTTTATTGGATTTTTAAGTCAGTGGTTGAGAAGCAGAAAAAGAGCATTGTATATTTTTTATGCAATTACTGTGTTTTTTATTGTGTTATATTTTACCGCTCAATGGAACGGATCTGCTCAAGGAATGTATTTGATTTGTGCAGGATTGGGCTTAGGTACAGGCTTTTGGGCCATATTTGTTACGATGGCAGCGGAGCAATTTGGAACCAATCTAAGGGCAACAGCTACAACAACTATTCCTAATATGGTTAGAGGAATGCTGGCAATTTTTATTTTACCGCTGTTTAAATTATTGAGAAACTATACATCTTATTATCAGGCAGGTTGGATTACAGTGGTGATTGTTATGTTTATTAGCACAATGGCTGTCATTGCAATAAAAGAAACATTTGGTAAGGATCTGAATTTTGTAGAAAATTAAAGTATATCATTTTGAAAAAGATATTAATCATTCGTTTTTCTTCAATTGGAGATATCGTTCTTGCCAGTCCGGTTTTTAGATGTATTAAACAACAACTGCCAGATTCTGAAATTCATTTCCTTACAAAAAAATCTTTCAAAGACGTTACCAAACACAATCCCTATATTGATCAGTTTTATTATTATGATCATAATATGCCGGTGTTGATTGATCAGTTGAAAGAACAGAATTTTGATGTTGTGATTGATCTACATAATAATATAAGAAGCGGAAAAATAAAATCAGCTTTAGGAAAACTAACTTATACCATTAATAAACTCACTTTTCAGAAATTACTTTTGACCAAGTTCAAAATTAATTTGATGCCCGGCAGGCATATCACTCAACGTTCATTGGATGCCGTTGCAGCATTGGGTGTAAAAGACGACGGGTTAGGGTTGGATTATTTTATTGGTACTGATGAACATATTCAATTATCGGATTTACCCGCCTCACATCAGTTAGGCTATGTTGCTATTGTGATTGGGGCAAATCATCGCACTAAAAAAATGCCTGTCAACAAACTTAAAGAGCTTTGTAATAAAATTAATTACCCAATTATTTTATTGGGAGGAAATGCAGAAGTTCAAGAAGGGAATGTGATTGCTTCAGCAGACACTATAAAAATCTATAACTCTTGCGGTAAGTTTTCTTTAAACGAGTCGGCAGATATTATTCAAAAATCAAAGCTGGTCATTTCTCACGATACAGGTCTTCAATATGTGGCCTGTGCTTTCAAGAAGCAGGTAATTGCTATTTGGGGGGGGACATCACCAAAGCTTGATGTAGAACCTTATTACGGCAATTCTTTTTCATTAAATTCTTATCCGCCAATCTATGAAAATATTTCATTAAATCTCTGGTGTCAGCCATGCAGCAAATACGGTGGAAAAAAATGTCCATTAGGACATTTTAATTGTATGAACAAACAAGATATTAATTTGATTGTTCAAAAAGTTCATACACGATTAGGAATTATCTGATTATAATTTTACTATGAATACGGGTATTTTTAAATGGTGTCTTACTTTATCAATGGTGCTTCCATAAATAAAGTCTTTTATGCCTTTGTGTCCATGGGCACCAATGATTAATAAATCAATGGATTCTTCGTTTGCTATTCGTACAATTTCTCTTGATGGGTGTTGGTATCCTAAAACTCCTTTGGCTCGAATTCCTTTTTCGATAAGTGATTGCACAACACTATCCAATTGTTGTCGGTCGCGTTTTGTTTCATAGTCATCTGTATGTTCAAGGTGTAATCTTGCTGAGGCGCTCTCTACAACATGTATTACGATTAATTCTTTGTCTGCTATTCCTTGTCCTAATGCTGCCGAAATGATTTTATGATCATCTTTTCCAAAGTCTAATGCAATGCCAATTTTTTTATAAGTCGGAATATTTAATTCTGTTTTGTTTATATGATCACTATGAATGATAATAGAGTATAATTCTTTCTTTTTGTGTATTAAAGGAAAAATTAAAATGTAAAAGAGTAATAAGATAAGCAATATTACTGCAACTATTACAATAGTTTTCCAAATCAAGTGTTCTTGTTCTATTAGAAGTAAGACTACTTCATCATAAATCATTTTACTATTCAGTAAGATTAAAACAATTGCCATTGTCCATGCAATGATTTGGACATATTTCTTGATCACAAAATCTTTCATCAAATTCTTGTCGCTTACAAAATGTATTAGAGGAATAATGGCGAAGGCAAGTTGAACGCTTAAAATAACTTGACTTAAAATTAAAAGTGAATCAATCTTATTTTCTCCGGTAATGCTTATGAATATAAGGGCAGGAATAATGGCAATCAATCGAGTAATGAGTCTTCTTGTTACATGGTTGATTCTTAATTGTAAATGGCCTTCCATTACGATTTGACCAGAAAGTGTTCCTGTAATGGTAGAGCTTTGTCCTGATGCTATTAAAGCTATTGCGAATAATTTTGATGCAAGTGTGCTTCCTAAAAGAGGGGCAATCAGCTGATGTGCTTGTTTTATGGCCCCTACATCTGTTCGTCCAGTTTTAAAAAAAACAGTAGCTGCTAAAATTAATATGGCTGCATTAATAAGTAAAGCAACATTTAAAGCGATTGAACTATCAATGATACTCCATTTGATAGCTTCCTTTATTCCGTCAGGTGTTCTTTTTATTTTTCGTGTTTGTATTAAAGCGGAATGTAGATATAAATTATGGGGCATTACGGTTGCTCCAATCATTCCTATGGCTAGATACAATGCAGTCTCTTTTGGAATGATTCCGTTGATATGTTCTGTTGCATAGAGAGTGGTTGCATTGGGTAATGATGGGATGAAGCCTTTCAAGATGTTTGATATGGAGGGGTGAGCAATCCATATATTTACAAAAAAGGCTACTCCAATAATAGCAATCAATGTAATGACAAATGCTTCAATTTTTCTCATGCCTAATTTTTGCAAATAAAGTAAAAGAAACGTGTCTAATACAGTAATACTAACACCTACGAGTAGTGGTAATCCAAATAATAATTGCAATCCAATAGCCATGCCAAGCACTTCAGCTAAATCAGTTGCTGCAATGGCTATTTCGGCTAATATCCATAAAATAAAATTGATTTTTTTGGGATAATATTCTCTGTTGGCTTGAGCTAAATCTCGTCCTCTTACAATGCCAAGCCTTGCACTTAGGCTTTGCAAAAGAATAGCCATGATATTGCTAACCAGAAGTATCCAAATTAATGAATAGCCATATTTACTCCCCCCTGCAATATCGGTAGCCCAATTTCCTGGATCCATATAACCTACACTTACTAAATAAGCAGGACCAATAAATGAAAATATTTTTTTCCATTGAGTTCGTTTTTGCGTAGTATCAACGCTTTCATGAATCTCGCCCAGTGAATGATTGTATAAATTATTGTCTGCCATCAGTAAAAAAAATAAGTGTCATCACTTTTTTCAAAATAAGTAATGGAATTTTAATTATTAGTCAAATATCATACAAATCGGAATAATATTCTATTATATTGTATTTCAAACCCTCAAAATGGATTTTAAACATTTTTCATTTCCTTACCCCATTGATGCTGATTACCAAAAGAAAATAGCTTATTTTTCTATGGAATATGCTATTCACCAGCCTTTAAAATTATATAGCGGTGGCTTAGGGTATTTAAGTGGTTCTCATTTGCGAAGTGCCTATGAATTAAAACAACATTTAATAGGCATCGGTATTTTTTGGAAATACGGTTATTACGATCAGGCAAGAAATCAAGATTTAACCTTGCAAATTCAATGGAATGAAAAGTTATATAATTTTTTAGAAGAGACAGACATAAAATTTCAAATAGAAATTCATGGGCATCCAGTTTGGGTGAAAGTGCTTTATTTGAATCCAGAGGTTTTTAAATCGGCTCCATTATTTTTATTAACTACTGATATACCTGAAAATGATTACGTTTCTCAAACAATTTCACACCGTTTATATGATGCTAATGTGGCAACTAAGGTGGCTCAATTTATTTTGTTGGGTGTAGGGGGAGCCAAATTATTGGATGAGATAAATTATAACCCCGATTTTTATCATCTCAATGAAGCTCATGGTATCAGTTCTGCATTTTATTTATTTCACAAATTGGGTTCATTAGAAGAAGTTAAAAAAAGACTTGTTTTTACTACTCATACACCTGAAGAAGCCGGTAATGAAAAGCATGATGTTTTTCTATGTCAAAAAATGGGATATTTCTGTGGTATGGATATTGAAACTGTAAAAAGATTATCGAGTGTAACCAATGATCTTTTTAATCATTCACTCGTTGCATTGCGTTTTGCAAAGTTAGCAAATGGAGTAAGTAAACTTCATGGGGAAGTCAGCAGAGCATTGTGGAGTCATCACGACAATATTTGTAAAATCACCTCTATTACAAATGCCCAAAATTGGTCATACTGGTCGGATAAAGAATTGTACAAACATAAAGAAGCTCTTTCGCTTAATTTATTTTCAGAAAGAAAGAAAATATTAAAAAGAAATACTTTAGAAATGGTGGCTGATCAAACAGGAAAAATTTTGGATCCCAATATCTGCACTATTGTTTGGGCTAGAAGATTTGCAGGCTATAAGCGTGCTGATTTGCTAACTAGAGATTTAAATAAATTCACCGAATTATTAAGTAATACTAAATATCCGGTGCAAATCATTTGGGCTGGGAAACCGTATCCTTTAGATTATCCAGCTATCAAAGATTTTAATTATCTGGTTCATTTGAGTAAGCAATTTAAAAACATGGCGGTTTGTGTAGGATATGAATTATCAATTAGTAAACAACTAAAACAAGTTGCAGATGTTTGGTTGAATAATCCAAGGGTTCCCAGAGAGGCGAGTGGCACAAGTGGTATGACTGCTGCGATGAATGGAGCTATCAATTTTAGTACCAATGATGGATGGATTCGAGAGTTTATTCAACATGGAGAGAATGGATTTGTTATTCCGTTAACCGATTATGAAAACATGTCGGTTGATGAACAAGACGATTATGATTTTGCTCAATTATATGACATTCTCGAAAAAGAGATTCTTCCAATGTATTATGATCGTCCTAATAAATGGCTTGAAATCACCATGAAGGGGATGAACGACGTAAGAATACAATTCGATAGTAATAGAATGGTTAAAGAATATTATGAAGTTTTATATCAATAGCGTTTAAACAATTAATAACTATAAGAACTAGAGCTTTTACTTTGTGTAGAAACTTGCATTTCTTTTCCCATGATGCTTATGGTATTATTCATGTTGATGTCAATATTGTTACTCATTACCAAACCACTAATAATATTGCTTGTTATTTGTCCACTAATAGTAGCGTTAATTGTTACATCTGCATCATTTCCCTGAATTTCCTGCGTTGAACTTCCAGAAATAATTCCATTTACTTGGATAGTCGCTATTTGATTTTCTATGGATATAATGGTATAAACTTTCTTTGTGCTAATGCCCTCTGCAGACGTTGAGTCTATCCAAAAATCACCAGTTTTTTTATCATCTGGGATGATTAAAAATGCTTCACTTGCAGTTTGATTGCCACCACCTGAACCAGAGAATGATTCCATGATATTTGAATCTCCTTCTTCTTTCTCTTTTGAATCTTTCTTTTTAGAAGGGATAATCTTACCTGTTTTTTTATCGATACTTATCGTGTCGGGGTGGTTTATTTTCTCTGAAATTTGCTTGCCCAATTCAGATTTTTTGTCATCTGCATTATCTGAATCGAAACTTGAACTTTGTCCCATTCCTTCGGCGGTTGTCTTCATATGGGTTATTTCATTGCAGATAATATAAGTTTTATCTGTTTCTCCAATTACTCTCATTTTTATTGTTGAGTTACTATTGGTTTTCATACTTCCCATTTCGAAGTCTGCATCTGAATCGGTATTGAATGTACCTGTAATGACTTGATCTTTTTTTAATACAAGTTGATTGTTATTTTGAGCGAATGTGTAGCTAAAAAAAAGGGTAAAAAAAGAAAAAAATATTTTTTTCATAAAATAGGTTGAATATAATTGAATAAGAATTTAGAAATAAAAGTAAGAAAAAAAAAGAGACTGTCCTTTCGAAACAGTCTCTTTTGCAAAAAAATGAATTAAAATTATCCGATTACTGTTACATTAACAGCGTTCATTCCTTTTTTTCCGTTTTGAAGTTCAAACTCAACTTTGTCACCTTCTTTGATTTCGTTGATTAATCCACTTACGTGTACGAAAGTTTCTTTGTCTGAATCATCATGCTTGATGAAACCGAATCCTTTTTCAGTGTTGAAAAACTTTACGGTTCCTTGATTTTTTGTTTCCATTTTAATTTGTATTGTATTTTAATAAAGAACGAAGATACTCTTTTGAGAGCAGCTTGTCTAATAAATACTTACAAATATTATTTTTTGTCAAACAAAAACGTTCTATTATTCTGAGTATGAGCTAATTGGCTCACAAGTACAAACTAGATTTCTATCCCCATAAGTGTTATTTACTCTGCTTACAGATGGCCAAAACTTGTTTTCTTTTATGTATTCTAATGGAAATGCTGCAATTTGACGTGAATAGGGGTGAGACCATTGATCATGCATTACTTCAAATTGTGTGTGTGGTGCATTCTTTAATGGATTATCTATTTTATCAAATTGTCCTTTTTCTATAGCGATCATTTCATCATGGATACTTAATAATGCTTCGCAAAATCTATCCAATTCGGCTTTGTCCTCACTTTCTGTAGGCTCAATCATAATCGTGCCTGCTACTGGAAAACTTAACGTTGGTGCATGAAAATTATAATCCATCAATCTTTTGGCTACATCTTCCGCCTCAATTCCAATTGATTGTTTAAATGGCCTTAGGTCAACAATGAATTCATGCGCGCAAGTATTGTTTTTACCAGCGTATAATATCTTATATGCTTTCTCTAATCTTTTTTTCATGTAATTAGCATTAAGAATAGCAATTTCAGTGCTTTTTTTAATTCCAATACTGCCCAACATTTTAATATAAGCGTAACTGATTAATAAGATGCTAGCGCTTCCAAAAGGAGCCGCACTCACTGCTGTTGTTGAAGTTGTTTGGTTCGTTGTAAAAACATGTCCCTGTAAAAAAGGGGCAAGTTTTTCATTTACACAAATGGGACCCATACCTGGCCCACCGCCACCATGTGGAATAGCGAATGTTTTATGGAGGTTTAAATGGCATACATCAGCACCAATATTTCCTGGACTTGTTAGGCCCACTTGAGCATTCATATTTGCACCATCCATATAAACCAATCCACCATTTACATGTATCATCTCACAGATATCTTTTACACTCTCTTCGAATACACCATGAGTGCTAGGGTAAGTGATCATTAAGCCTGCTAAATGATCCTTATGTTTTTCAGCCTGATTTTTTAAGTCTTCCACATCAATATTACCTGCTTCATCACATTTGGTAACTACTACTTTAAAGCCCGCCATTACTGCCGAAGCAGGGTTGGTGCCATGTGCAGATATTGGAATTAATACGATGTTTCTGTGTGGTTCATTTCTGCTTGCGTGATAGGCCCTAATAGTTAATAATCCGGCATATTCTCCTTGAGCGCCACTATTGGGTTGAAGTGATGTTGCCGTAAAGCCCGTTATGTTACTTAGCCACTTTTTTAATTCGTCAATAATGATTTGATATCCCTGCCATTGACTGCTGGGGGCAAACGGATGAATAGAATTGAACTCTGGCCAACTAACTGGAATGAGTTCAGTAGCTGCATTCAATTTCATGGTACAACTTCCTAATGAAATCATGGAAGTATTTAAGCTCAAATCTTTGTTTTCTAACTTCTTGATGTAACGCATCATTTGCGATTCACTTCTGTAGCTTTTAAAAACTGGGTGGGTCAAATATTCTGATGTTCTGGTAAGTGAGCTAGGTATATTGATTAGAAATGTGTGGTCGTTGATATCAGTCTTGATGATTTCTTTTTTCTGATAATTTGAGAGTACTTCCATAATTAGTTCTACGTCCTTTGGAGTAGTGGTTTCATCTAATGAAATCAATACCAGATTTTCTTCATATCTGAAGTTAATATTTTTTTCTTCGGATATGCTTTTGAGTGAGTTGGTATCATTAACATAAAAACAAATCGTGTCAAAAAAATGTGTGGTTTCATTTTTGAATCCTATTGCTTCAATTGATTTACTTAATGCCAGTGCTAACAAGGAAGTTCTTTTTGCAATCGTTTGTAAACCTTCTGCCCCATGATAAATGGCATACATGGCAGCCATATTGGCAAGAAGCGCTTGAGCAGTACATATATTACTTGTAGCTTTTTCTCTTCTAATATGTTGTTCTCTGGTTTGAAGAGCCATACGCAGACATCTGTTGCCTTTTACATCTACACTTACTCCAATGATTCTGCCAGGAATATTTCTTTTGAACGCATCTGTGGTTGCAAAAAAAGCAGCATGTGGTCCTCCAAATCCAAGAGGGATACCAAAGCGTTGTGAATTACCAATAGCAATATCGGCGCCTAATTCTCCTGGAGGAGTTAATAAACACAATGCCAACAAATCTGTGGCCATGATTACTTTAGCATTCACGGCATGAGCTTTTTCGATAAAGGATCTGTAATCTACAATAGATCCATTTTTATCAGGATATTGAACAATAGCTCCAAAATAGCTTTCGTCTAAAACTATTTCATTATAGTTTCCAAATACTAATTCAATTCCAATGGGTTGTGCTCTTGTAATTAATATTTCTTTTGTTTGAGCAAAGGTTTGTTTGTCTACAAAAAATTTGGGTGAGGTTACTTGATCAGCATCTTTGTTTTTATAATTAAATAACATGGCCATTCCTTCGGCTGCTGCAGTCCCTTCGTCTAAAAGGCTTGCATTTGCAATGGGTAATGCAGTGAGGTCACTTACCATGGTTTGAAAGTTTAATAAACTTTCTAAACGTCCTTGAGCAATTTCTGCTTGGTACGGAGTGTATTGTGTATACCATCCTGGATTCTCAAATATATTTCTAAGTATTACACTGGGAGTAATGGTGTTGTAATACCCATTTCCAATATATGATTTGCATACTTTATTCAGAGAGGCGATTTTTTTTAGTTCTAACAAATAGGCATGTTCGCTCATGCTGTTTGTACAGTCAAGTGGTTTTGAAAGTTGAATGGATCCTGGTATTGTTTTTTGTATCAGGGCATCAACACTGCTTTCCCCAATGGTTTGCAGCATTTCTTTTATTTCTTTTTCATTAGGACCTATGTGTCTCTGAATGAATTCGTTTTGTTGAAGTTCGAAAAGGTTCATGATATATTGATTAATGTATCTTTTAAAAAGAAGTTACTGCAAATTTACTGTAACATACCAAGATCTGTATTGGAATAGAGGCCAATATCCTAACTTGTGGAAAAATGGCTAATAATTAATTTGATTATTTTTAAATATGGCTAAGGATTTATTAAATAATTGGGAAAAAAAGTCTAAAGACCGTCAAAAAATCTACAAACAGTTTTTTGTAAGAGCCGATAAAAAAAAGGTATTGAAAGAACTTCCAGATTTGCATGAAGGTGCCATCGCGCAAGTGAACTGTTTAGATTGTGCGGCTTGTTGCAAGAATTATTCTCCACGGTTTAAAACTCCGGATATCAAAAGAATTTCCAAACATCTGAATATGAAAGAGGGTGCTTTTATTGAAAAATATCTTCAAGTAGACGAGGACGGAGATTATGTCCTTATTACCAAGCCTTGTTCATTTTTAGGGTCAGATAACTATTGTAGTATATATGAAGTTCGCCCTTCAGATTGCGCCAGGTTTCCATATACTGATGAAGATGTAATTATAAAACGACCGAACATAACTTTAAAGAACACTACCTTTTGTCCTATTACTTATGTGGTATTGGAAAATTTGATTGAGAAGATGAAAGGATAGCTGGGAGAGGATTTGAATGGTTCAAAAGTTCAAAAAGTTCAGTAGGTTTCAGATGTTTCAGAGGTTAACCTTTGGAACCTTTTGAACGCTTGTAACATTTGTAACAATACTAAACTTTCAGGAAGTTTTAAAAGGATACTCCTACTAATATTCCATTTCTTTTATCGTTGGTGCTTTGAACCAGGTTGCAATTACCACACCAATAGTCATGCATCCGCCAAAGATTACAGAAGGTATGATGCCCAAAAGCTTGGCAGCTATTCCACTTTCGAATTGTCCAAGTTCATTGGATGAACTAATAAACATCATATTTACCGACATCACTCTTCCTCTTAATTCATCGGGTGTTTTTAATTGTAATATGGTACCTCTTACAATCATGCTCACACCATCCATACAACCACTGATCATTAGCGCTATAAATGATAACCAAAATACTTTTGAAATGGCAAAAATGATGATAAACAAACCAAACCCTGCAACAGATAACAGCATGATTTTCCCTTGTTTTCTTTTTATGGGTAGAATGGTCAATGCTGTAACGGATAGTATCGAACCAATATCTGATGCTGCATTTAGCCAGCCATAGCCAATTGGGCCAGTATGCAATATGTCTTTTGCAAAAACAGGAACCATAGCTACCGCTCCTCCAAACAACACGGCAAATAAATCTAATGTCAGCGTGCCCATTAACTCTTTTGTTTTAAAAACATAGGTAAATCCTTGCTTAACGCTTTGCCAAGTAGTTTTGGATACTGAGATAAAAACAGGCTTGGCTCTAAGTAATGAAATACACACATAACTTCCTGCAATGAAAGTAATGGTTACATAGAATGTGTTATGAATGCCTAAAAATGCAATAAAAAAACCGCCAGCAGAGTGTCCTAATATAGAACTTATCAACCATGTGGCTGAACTGATAGAAGCTGCAGCCGGCAACTGTTTTTTCGGCACGATTTGAGATATCATTGCCCCAAAAGTAGGTCCTAAAAAAGCTCTTATGGCTCCTGTGATGGCAATGATACCATATATCATGAATGTTATTTTCCAGGGACTGACAGATCTAGTGGTTATGTCATCAGACAAAATTAGAAACATGAGCATGCAACATACATACAATACAATGCATTTTAATAATAGAGAACGTTTTTCATTGCGATCAATGTAATGTCCGGCATATAAGGCAAAAGAAAGGGCCGTTAATACCTCTGATAGGCCAACAATACCCAGAGCTAGTGGGCTATTGGTTAATTGATATACCCACCAGGCAATTACGGTTACCGTCATTCGTAAACCGGTATTAATTAAAAATCTTCCTGCTATGAAGTAACGAAATTCCGAAATTCGAAGGGGTGCATATGGGTTTTTATCGGAGCTAACGGTTTTCAAAATAGATTAAAGTATTATGATATAGTAATGTAATGTTGACCATCAGTATATTCCTGATTCAACGCTTCTACAATCATGTTTAGATGAGTTTCTTGATTGATA
Organism: Chitinophagaceae bacterium; assembly: GCA_947452965.1. Classification (GTDB taxonomy): domain Bacteria; phylum Bacteroidota; class Bacteroidia; order Chitinophagales; family Chitinophagaceae; genus Ferruginibacter. The sequence continues at coordinate 66,927 of CANGEW010000010.1, forward strand.
AAGTCGGCATGGGTTACATCCACAAATAATGTTTTGATATTATTCTGTTTTATGTATTGAATGTAAGTTTCTTGCAGCGTATATAAGTAATCGTCAGGGATGTTTTGCTCATAGGATCGGTTTCTTACTTTAATATTCTCTTGTAGTTTAGTAACTGGACTATGCAAATAAATTAAAATTTCAGGTTGTACAATTTGAGGATTAATGATGTCAAATAGTTTTTGGTAGAGTTTGTATTCTTCAATCGGTAAGTTAACTTTTGCAAAGAGCAAACATTTTGTAAATAAATAATCAGAGACGGTTACTTTTTGAAATAAATCGTTGTTGTGAAGTAGCTCTTTTAATTGTTTATATCTTTCTGCCATGAAAAATAGTTCTAGCGGAAACGCATATTGGTCAGGGTTTTCATAAAATTTTGGCAAAAAGGGATTGTCGGCAAATTCTTCTAGAATCAATCGAGCGTTTAATTTTTCACTCAAAATATTGGCAAGCGTTGTTTTTCCGGCACCTATATTTCCCTCTATAGTTACAAATTTGTATTTCATTATTGTTGCAAAATAAGTTGAAAGCGAGAATATTTTCATCAAATTTTATCAACAGACAGCTTATCAATACATTTTATCAATAATTGGTGAACAGAAACTTTAAAAACAGGGTGTTTCCAATTGGGAGATAACTCATTAAGTGGGGTGAGAACAAATTTTCGTTCTTGAATGAGTGGATGAGGAACACTCAAAGTAGGGGTTTTGATAATTTCCTTGTTGAAAAATAGAATATCTATATCGATGATTCTTGGTGCATTTTTTATGGTTCTGATCCTTCCCATTTCATGTTCTATGGCAATTGATTTGCTTAATGTATCAATTGCAGAAAAATTTGTGTCTATAATAATTACTTGGTTCAAAAAGTCCTGTTGATCTTGTTTTCCCCATGCTGCAGTAATATAGATTGACGAACTTCTTCTGATTTTGCCTATGTACTTTGTGATTTTTTGTTTCGCTATATGCAAATGTTGTTTTGAATTACCAACATTACTCCCTAATAATAGATATACTGTATTCATCTGTTAAAAAATCACATAAATATAATGCAATACTTTTTGAAACTTTCTATTATTAATTCATATTCCTTAAAATGACTTCAATGTTTGTGAAGTTCACTAATCAACATTTTATTTTACTTTTACAACTCAAAATTACTTACATGCAATACAGTCAATTAAAAGCGATGTGGTCAATCACTAAGGCAAGTCTTCGTGCTATAACTAGAAGCCCATCTGCTATGATTTTTAGTTTTATTTTTCCTTTCATATTTATACTTGTTTTTGGATTTATTGGGAATAGCGGCAGTAAATCTTCTTTTAAGATTGTAATTGATGAACGTTCAGATACTTCCAATGCATTGTATCAAGCAATCGTTTCTTCAGAAAATTTTAAGATTGTTCATTATCCAACACATGCTGAGTTAGAGTCAGATCTCAACAAAGGAAGATTAGCAGGCATCATATCGATCACTAAAAATATTTCTGGTAATACCAGCGCTTATGATTTAGTTTTAAAAAGCTCTAGTTCAAGTAATGATAAATGGCCTCAACTAAAATCAATGCTGGAAAGTATCAATAATGCAATTAGTAATAAAACTTTTGCAAACAGACCTAATTATGCATCCTTCAACTTCAATCCTGCAGTAGATGTAGCTCAAGTTAGAGCCTATAAAACCATTGATTTTATTTTGCCAGGCCAATTAGGTTTTTCTTTGTTAAGTGCGGGTGTGTTTGGAGTGGCATTTATGTTTTTTAATTTAAGAAATACATTGGTGTTGAAAAGGTTTTTTGCAACACCTATTAACCGTACTTTCATTATTTTGGGAGAAGGGTTGAGTAGAATTATTTTTCAATTAATCACAGCAGTTGTGATTATTTTGGCAGGATATTTGTTTTTTGGATTTACTCTTGTGCATGGCTTGCAAACTTTTTTTGATATGCTGATTCTCAGCTTTTTTGGATTGGTTATATTCATGGGTTTTGGATTTATTGTGAGTGGAGTAGCCAAATCAGATAGCACCATTCCTCCCTTTGCTAATCTGATTACACTTCCTCAGTTTTTGTTAGGAGGGACTTTTTTTTCAATAGATTCTTTTCCTAAATGGCTTCAACCCATTTCAAAGGCAATGCCTTTGACACATTTAAATACGGCTATGCGTAATATTGCTTTTGAAGGACAAACCTTATGGGAGGTGAAATCAGAAATTGGAATATTATTGTTATGGGGTGTATTGGTATACACAGTTGCTGTGAAAGTTTTTAAATGGGAGTAAGTCTTAATGAGGAAAGCTTATTTTACCCATTTGTACTGCTGGATTTTTGTTGCCCTTATTTTCAAAAGTTTTTGGATCTCCTGCAAGTGTTTCATTTGCCAACAACGCAAACAGAACTGCTTCTTTAGCATCAGGATGTATGTTTAACTGAGCGGTGCTTCTTATGGTAATATTATCAAAATGGTTGTACAGATATTCCATGATTAATGGGTTGTGATAACCGCCACCACTGATTAGTATTTCAAAATTCGTATCAGATGGAACAATCGTATCTATAGCGTTGATGATAACATTAGCAGTGAAAGCTGTTAATGTAGCTAATATGTCTTCGTTACTAATATTGTTTGTTTTACTATGATTTAAAGCATTTTCTACAAATTGTAGATTAAATAATTCTTGACCTGTTGTTTTAGGGAAGGGTTTTTTAAAGAATGAATTTGATAATAATTGTTCCAGTAATACATAATTTACTTTTCCTTTTCTTGCAATAATAGCATTTTGATCAAAAGTTATATCATTAAAATGCGCACAAACCCAATTGTCAATTAATGTATTTCCAGGTCCAATATCTGTACAAATTAATTGTTCAAAATCAGCTCGAGCAGGAATAAAAGTACAATTCGATATTCCTCCAATGTTTAAAAGAATTCTAGCTAAATGAGGGGCTTTAAAAAGCAAATAGTCTCCGTATGCAACTAATGGCGCACCTTGTCCACCAGCTGCAATGTGTTTTTGTCTGAAGTCACTTATAGTGAGGATCCCTGTATGGTAGGCGATTTGGTCACCATCGCCAATTTGTAATGTGCTATTTTCAGTATTTGCATCACAACTTGGCGCATGAAAAATTGTTTGTCCATGACTGGCAATTGCATCAATGTCTTCTCTTTTATAATTCCATTTTTGAATTGCATCATTAATATGTAGCGCAAATTTTTTGCCAATCTTTTGATTCATTTGGCATAGATGCTTCAAGTCAACGACTTGTTTAGAAAGTAATTTTTTTAGATCTTCTTGAAATGTTACTTCATAAGGGATGGTGGTGAATTGCAGAAGCGAAACTTTTGTATCAACGCCCGTTCCAGAAATATTACACAAGGCAATATCTAAACCGTCTAATGAAGTGCCACTCATTAAACCGATGATGTTTCGATTTTCTTTTTGGCTTACTTGAATGAGTTTTTGCAAATTATTGTTCATTAGATATATTATTAATAAATTGCAGATTTCTTTTAATTCCTGTGAATTTAGCTCTTTTAATGGGTGAGTTTTTGAAAATCAAATTGAAATTTTCTTCTGTAAGTTCTTCCCAGTCTTTTGTTGAAAATTCAAGTATTTCTGGAAGTGGAGTAAACTTAATTTCTTTATTAGCTTGTGAAAATCGATTCCATGGACATACTTGTTGACAAGTATCACAACCAAAAAGCCAATTATCAAATTTTCCTTTCATTGTATTTGGAATCAATGCTTCCTTTAACTCAATAGTGAAATAGGAAATGCATTTACTGCCGTCTACTACTTTATTTGGTAAAATAGCTTCTGTTGGACAGTGGTCTATACATTTTGTACAACTTCCACAATAGTCTTTTATGATTGGCTGGTCTGTTTCCAACTCAACATCAGTAATCAGTGACGCGATAAAAAAATAAGAGCCCTGTTGTTTGTTGATTAAATTGCCATTTTTGCCTATCCAGCCCAAGCCTGATTTTTGTGCCCAACTTCTCTCAAGCACAGGGGCACTATCTACAAATCCTCTTCCATTGATATCGCCGATTTTCTCTTTCATCATAAAAAAAAACTCCTGTAGTTTTTGTTTAATGACGGTGTGATAATCATTCCCATATGCATACGTTGCAATTTTGGGTGAGCCAATATTTTGTTGTTGAGAAGGGAAATAATTGAATAGTAAAGTAATAACTGATTTTGCACCTGGTACAAGCAGAGTAGGGTCAACTCTTTTTTCAAAATGTTGTGTCATGTAGTGCATCGTTCCATGCATGCCTTCCTGTAGCCATTTTTCTAGTCTGCGTGCATCATCTTCTAGTTTTTCTGCTTTAGAAATTCCACAAAAATCAAAACCTAGTTGTGTGGCGATAGATTGTATGATATTGCTTTTTTGTGAGAGATTCATTCTTTAAAAGTAGTCAATTAGACTAATTTTCTTCTAAATGTAATTTGTGAAAAAATCTATGAATAATAGGAGCTAACAGCACACCAAAAGTGCTTAAAAATGTAATGCCACTAAACAATGCATAAAAAGATGCAAAAACTTTAGATGTATTTGAAAGTATAATTTTGCTGTCAATTACTGGTCCCATTCCGCTTAAAATCATAGAGGCATTGAGCAAACTGTCATACCAATCAAACTCTGGGATAGTTAATTTATATCCAATAACACCTAAGAATAGGCTAAGTGATAAAATTAGAAATGCAATCATACCATTTTGTCTGATTCGTTTTCTGTAAATAATACGAGAGGCTAATGGTTGTGTTTTGTGTTCGTACATACTGTATTATTTAAAAAATAATATCATATCCTATGGTACCAATCAATTCAAAATATTCAAAGTCATGAGAAAAAGAATTATTATTCATGCCGGTTGTATTGGCCAGTGCATTTACATAATTAACATAGCCCGTTTTTCCTGTTCCCTCCAAAAAAAACTTTTTACTAAAGTACCATCTAGCTCCGCCCTCTACACTGATGTTATATCCTGCAATATGAAAACAATTGTTATATCTATCGCCTTTCCAAGTAAAGTCAGTTCTCGGTATATTAATACCTGCACCAGCTTTCCAGATGAGATTAATGAGGGGCCTTGCTCTTTTAGAACTCATCAAAATTGGATGTTGTTGTACATAATTGATGTGAAGCCAATTGGCGCCATCCGTGTGTTCGGCGTGAAGAAAAGTTGCTGGGTTCAGGATACTGTCTCCATCAACTAGAACACCTTCAATTTTTCCTGTTACATGTACTTTTTGAAAGTCTGTTACAACATATTTCGCATGATCAAAATTTAATTCAATTGATTTTGTCTTTTTTTCATTCAAATAGAATCCTATTCTGTAGTTGTATTGAGGAATAGAAATATCAGTCGGTGCTTTATAGATGCCATCCAAATCAGGTTTATCAGAAGCAATTACATTATGAAGTACAAAGTCACTTCCGTTACTCAATGTAAAATGTAAGTCACTATTGGTATACCACTCTTTATTATATCCCCATTGAAAATACATTCCTTTGATCCAGCGGTTATGTTGTTTTTGACTCATCCCGATAATATGAGTCAGTAATAAAATGATTATTAAAAATAAATTTCTGATTGTTGACATAATTCTTTGTAAGTAAATATTTGAGTATTCAGAGTCAAAACTATGATTTTCTTTTAATTAGAAGAATTGTTATACCATTTTTGACTGAATTTGAACAAATTAAATGATAATAAGTCAAGCTTTTCCAATGATGTATGCCATAATAGCATAATTATTTGTTTGGAGTAGCTTTTGATAATTCAATTGTAAAATAATAAAAATGAATCTTAATAATTTCACCATCAAAGCACAGGAAGTATTTCAAGCTGCTCAACAGTTGGCTTTTAATCAGAAAAATCCTTCTATTGAAACAGAACATTTTTTAAAGGCATTGCTTTCATTGGAAGATACACCTGTTGAATATTTATTGAAAAAAAATAATGTTGTTATTGGCTTGTTAGAAAATAAGTTACTGGAGTTACTTCAGAAATTACCGGTTACCACCCAAGAGCCAGCTCAAACTATTGGTAGAGAAGCCAATGCAATGATTTTAAGAGCCAGCTCAATATTGAAAATATTTGGAGATGAATTTATAACCCCAGAGCATTTGTTAGTGTCTCTTTTGCAAGGTAGAGATGCGGTATCGAATGTTTTAAAAGACACTGGACTCACAGAAAAAGGAGTAACACTTGCTATCAAAGAACTCAGAAAAGGGTCTACTATAACTTCTTCTACTCAAACTTCTACTTTTAATGCACTCAATAAATATGCAAAGAATTTAATAGAGTTGGCTCGTAATGGAAAGTTGGATCCTGTGATTGGTAGAGATGAAGAAATAAGAAGAACATTACATATTCTAAGTAGAAGAACGAAAAACAATCCCATACTAGTGGGGGAGCCCGGCGTTGGTAAAACAGCTATTGCAGAAGGGATTGCCATGCGAATAGTGAATGGGGATGTGCCTGATAATCTGGCATCAAAAATTATTTTTGCGTTAGATATGGGCCAGCTAATCGCTGGAGCGAAATATAAAGGAGAATTTGAAGAAAGATTAAAATCAGTTGTAAAAGAAGTGATTGACAGCGACGGTGAGATCATTTTATTTATAGATGAAATCCACACATTAGTAGGTGCTGGAGGTGGCGATGGGGCAATGGATGCAGCCAATATCCTAAAACCAGCTTTGGCAAGGGGAGAGTTGAGAGCCGTTGGCGCCACTACATTAAACGAGTATCAAAAATATTTTGAAAAAGACAAAGCTTTAGAGCGGAGGTTTCAAAAAGTAATGATTAATGAACCTAACCTTGAAGATGCTATTTCTATCTTACGTGGATTAAAAGATCGTTATGAATCCTATCATCATGTTAGAATCAAAGACGAAGCAATTATTGCTGCGGTAGAATTATCTCAACGTTATATCTCGGATCGTTTTTTGCCTGATAAAGCCATAGATTTAATAGATGAAAGTGCTGCAAAATTAAGATTGGAAATTAATTCTATGCCTGAAGAATTAGATAGATTAGAAAGACAAATCAGACAGTTAGAAATAGAAAGAGAGGCAATCAAACGTGAACAAGACGAGGCAAAATTAAAAGAACTCTCTACCGAAATTGCAAATCTTGCCGTAGAAAGAGACACCTATCTTTCTAAATGGAAACAAGAAAAAGAAATTGTAGAAAAAATTCAAACTGGAAAATCTGAAATTGATAATTTAAAACTAGAAGCAGAGCAAGCCGAACGCAATGGAGATTATGGAAAGGTTGCAGAAATAAGATATGGGAAAATAAAAAAAGAAGAAGCTTCTATTGAAACCTGGACTCAGCAATTGAATGAGTTGTCGGATAATAGATTATTGAAGGAAGAAGTGGATGCTGAAGATATTGCAGAGTGTATTGCCAAAACAACGGGTATTCCTGTTTCTAAAATGATGCAAAGCGACAAAGAAAAATTATTGCATTTAGAAGAGGAGTTGCATCGTAGAGTGGTAGGTCAGCAGGAAGCCATAGAAGCAGTATCTGATGCAATAAGAAGAAGCAGAGCCGGATTGCAAGATAGCAAAAGACCTATTGGATCCTTTATATTTTTGGGTACTACAGGTGTGGGTAAAACAGAATTGGCTAAAGCCTTGGCTGAATATCTTTTTGATGACGACAGCATGATGACAAGAATTGATATGAGTGAATATCAAGAAAAACATACGGTGAGTAGATTAGTTGGAGCACCTCCCGGTTATGTGGGTTATGATGAAGGTGGACAATTAACAGAAGCGGTGAGACGGAAACCTTACTCAGTAATTCTATTAGATGAAATTGAAAAAGCACATCCTGATGTTTTTAATATTTTATTGCAGGTATTAGATGATGGGAGACTTACAGATAATAAAGGGCGTGTAGTGAATTTTAAGAACACCATTATTATCATGACCTGCAACCTCGGTAGTCAAATCATTCAAGACAATTTTGAGAATATCTCAGATGTAAACAAATCCTCCGTTGTTGAAAAAACAAAAATTGAGGTAATGAATATGCTTAAACAAACCATTCGTCCAGAATTTTTAAACAGAATTGATGAATTGATTATGTTTCAGCCATTGATGAAGAAAGAAATTAGGGAAATTATTTCTATACAACTAAACCAACTTAAAAAAGTTGTCCAAAAAAATGGCGTAATACTTCAATTTAGTGAGTATGCGTTGGATTATCTGGTTGAAAATGGATATGATCCTCAATTTGGTGCCAGACCTCTCAAAAGGCTGATACAAAAACAAATCATCAATCAATTGAGTAAAAAAATGCTTGCGGGAGATATTGATAAAAATGTTCCTATGCTAGTGGATGTTTTTGATGGGGTGGTCGTCTTCAGGAATGAATCAACATCCTAATTGATAATTGTGAATAAAAAACAAGCGTTATAATTAATTAATAATCAAATAGTTATAAAATTAATGCAACTTTAACGCTTCATGCGTTGGTTACTCATACCAAAAAATATTACCTTCAGCCGAATTGATAGTAGAGTTACGCTGAATAAAAATGTACTATCGTTGTTTAATAGAATAAAAAAAAATAATAGATATGGCTTTTAAGAAAGATGTTCCGGAGATTATAGAACCCCGTGATGTATTTGTTGGCAATCCAAAAGCAGATGTTACACTTGAAGAATTTGGAGAATATGAAAGTGATGTTTGTGCTAAAGCAAATG
>CANGEW010000011.1 GCA_947452965.1 Chitinophagaceae bacterium
ATGTAGTAGGTTGCTTAATCGTCAAGTTCAATATCGCAGCTGAATCACATCCTGCAGCGTTAGTTAAATGAATGGTATAAGAACCACTAGCCGTATATGTTATTCCGTTCCATAAATAAGAACTACACTCTGATGCGTCTGTACTTGATGAAGTCGGTTGCTTAATTGTCAAGTTCAATGTTGCAGCGCTATCACATCCTGCAGCATTCGTTAAATGAATCGTATATGAACCACTAGCCGTATACGTTGTTCCATTCCATGAATAAGAAATACACTCTGATGCGTCTGTACTTGAGGTACTTGCTTGTTTAATAGTTAAATTTAATGTAGCAGTGCTATCACAACCCGCAGCATTCGTCAATGTAACTGCATACGTTCCACCTGTTGTGTAAGTGTTACCATTCCAAGAATAAGGTAAACTTGCCGCACAAATAGAAGTATTGGTTGTGCTAGATGAATTAGACTTAAGCGATAAATTAAGTGTTGCAGTACTATCACAACCTGCAGCATTCGTTAATGTAACCACATAAGTTCCTGCTGCAGTATACGAGTTTCCATTCCATGAATATGGTAAAGCAGAAGGACAAATAGAAAGATTAGTCGTACTTAACGTTCTAGCTGCTACCGTTACTGCGGCAGACAATGCACTCACACATTTTCCTGAGGCAGTTGCATACGCTGTAACAATATTTCCAGCTGCAACTGTTACTGGTGAAGCTGTCCATGTTCCATTACTTACTGTTGCAGTAGAAGTTGAAGTGCCATTTACATAAACATTGATAAGCGTTCCATTTGCTTCTGTACTTGTACCACTCACCGATGTTGCATTGTTGCACAAAGGCGAATTGATAACCGGTGCATTAGAGTTGGAAGAACAGGTGTTCACAACACCGTTAACTACTAAATCACTTGCTGTAGAGGCGTTGTTATTATTAAAATAGAAAGTACCAGTTGAACTACTTGCTCCATAAGGAACAAACCTAAATGTAACAGTAGAAATAGACTGCACATCTTGAAGTGCAGTAATTCCACTTAAATCAATGGGACCTAAAGATCCAGTAGCAGTATTCAATGTTAATGTTGTAGATAATAAATCAACAAACGCACCATTGTTTACTTGATATTGAATCAAAATATTCGCAGGACCTGAGCTCGAAGTTCTATAGCTAATTGGGCTCATAGAAATCAAGCTTGTACTATATCCTGAATTTGGTTTCACTGTAAATGTGATGAATTTATTTCCTGTAATACCAAGAGCACTTGAAGCACTGTTAAATCCACCACCTGCTCCCCAAGCTGCAGCGGCTGCAGTTCCTGAAGTAGTAAGACCCGAACCTCTAACCAAACCACTGGTTGTTAATCCTGTAGCTAAATTGGTTGCTGAATATGGAGTTGCTCCGTATGCTCCAGATCCTCCCGCTAAAGTACTCACATCAAATCCAACAATTTCTGGAACATATACAGAATTGGTATTTCCAATAGCCATGTAGTTATTACCAGATGACAAAGCAATTCCAGACTTAGTTACTGATGTACCTGATAAAGTACCTAATGAGCTAACTGAATAACTAGCTGCGCCAGTTGCAATTCCGAATTCGCCAGCACCCGTGTTGCTGAAAGAAGCTCCTTCGTTTGATGTATTCCAATTGAAAGTAACATTCGCATTTGCACCTGATCCACCTGCATTGATATTCCATTGCAGATTAACCGCTTTTGCAGGATTGATGAGAGATTTTACAAATGTTGCGCTTGCTCCTGCTGCAATATCGTTTACCGTACCACTATTTGATATGGTAATTGGGGTGTATAAAGTTGTGGAGCTACCTACTTGGTATACCACTGGCGTTGAACCTACTGATAAATATTTCAATAAACCTGCGCCATTAGTAACAATATATTTTGTAGAAGAAGCGCCTGAAATTGAATTAGAAAGTGTAAGGTTATTAGCACCCAAACTTACAGTACCACTCGTTAAAGTTAATGTACCTGTTACAGCTGTAGCAGCACCTAAAGTAATACCCGCGCTATTATTAACGGTAATATTGTTTGCTGCGGTGATCGCAGCTGGTAACGTTTGAGCTGCAGCTCCATTGAATACATAGTTAGCTGTTGCACTCAATGTTTTAGTTCCAGTTGCTGTAATAATACCACCTGTGTTTGCAGAAGTGAATGTACAACCACTGTTTAGTGTAAAGCCACAACCACCATTGATTAGTGAAGTACCGGCATCTAAACTTGATCCAGCATCAACAATCAAAGTTCCTGAAGTTAGTGTTCCTGTATTATTTAATATTTGTGTACCACTTCCTTTCGCAAAATGGAAAACAGAAGTAGCTATATTCGTTCCGCATTTTAAACCACCTGCGTTTGTTAGGTTGCCCATCAGGTTCCATACAGAATAAGCGGATGCAGCACTACCATTATTTAAATCTAATATTGCTCCACTTGCTATGCTAATATTTCCTCCTACTGTTATTGTGAAAGCAGATGTACCGCTACTTGAACCATGTGTGGTAAATAAACCTGCGTTTACAGTAAGGTTACCATTAATTGTTATGTTATTAACCGCTGCTAATGAAGCAGTTGACATACGTAATGCACTAGTAGTAGGAGTACCTACTGAAGTAATGGTAACATCGCCACCAAAGGTGATGTTAGCCATAGACAAACTCACATTACCTGTTTGTCCGGTACAATTCCATGTGAAATTGTAGAAATTTTGTGAAACACCCGTTGGAGCAGTAGTACCTGTTGTACCTGTAATCAAACAAGTTGACCCTGTATTCCAAGTTGACGTTGGAACCACACCACCTGAAATAGCATGTTCATAAGTTCCAGATGTAGAGATAGCAGCACCTGTTCCAACTGTTACAGTTCCTTGGTTTTTCAAGTATCCATTAACACTAAGATCAGTTCCTGTACCGTTGGCAACTGTAAGTGTTTTAGTTGCGTTTACAGTAAGTTGACCTCCTGTTGCAATGGTCATTTCATCTACACTGATGGTTGTATCTAATGCAACAGTATGACCACTTTGAATAGTTATTGTTCCAATTGTTGAAGTTGGGAATGAAGATGCAGCTGACCAACTGTTACCATCAAAAACTTCCCAAGTTGAAATATTGCTCCAGTTGCCAGATGCAACAGAACGATAATTGTAATTATTTGTAGCCTGACTACCTGTAGCAGGTGATAATGTAAGATAATTCTCAGTACCTGCAGATCCATTAAATTCATACACAGCTACATAATAAGTGGTTCCTAAATTTAATCCTGTAATGCTTACTGAATTTCCTGTTCCATTGTACACAACATAGTTTCCTGTTCCTATTTGAGTACCACTTCCAAAAGCAGTATTCGCTGTGTAAGAGGTTAAATCTGTTGGAGCACCTGTAACAGCCGATCCTGATTTCACAACTACCAATCTATTTGAACCATCACCACTTGTGAAGTTGATAGTCATACCGTTAAGTGTAACGTTAGTAAAGCTAACAGAGGAAGCTTGAGTAGTTGGCTCAGCTTCTGAAGTTGTAAGTGAAACTTCATTACCATAGCTAGTTCCTACACTATTGATTGCATAGGCTCTTACATAATATGTTGTGTGAGGAGATAATCCGGATAAACTGCTGGCAAATGATCCCGCACCAGTTGAGGCATCCATCACTTTTGTATCAGCCGTTGTTGGATTGGAAGAAGTGCTATAAACAACGCCTCTTTCTGTTACACTTGCACCATTTTCTGCAGTTACATTACCACCAGATGTGGCTGAAGAACTTAAAATATTTGAAACAGACGCAGTTGTTACCGATGGTGCATCTGCCAAAGTAGTAAAGGTTAAATCACTACCATAACTAGTACCGGCACTGTTGGTAACATACGCTCTGAAATGATAAGTAGTACCAGGAGTTAATCCTGTTATTGAATTGCTGAATGCCCCCGTTGTATTAGCAGCATCAACTGATTTATTATTAGAAGTTGTAGGATCTACACTTGTGCCATATACAACCCCTCTTTCTGTAATGGTGGCACCTCCGTCATAAGTAACATTACCTCCACAAGTAACTGAAGTAGATGCAATGTTTTGAGAAGAAGCAGTTGCCACTGTTCCTACAACAGCACTAGCGCTGAAACTTACATCACTACCATAGCTGGTTCCTACGCTGTTTATCGCATAAGCTCTTACATGGTAGGTAGCTCCAGGAGTTAGTCCTGTAATTGATGAAGTAAATGAGCCAGTACCTGCTGAAACATCTGTTATTTTAGTGTCTGCAGTAGTTGGGTCAGTTGAAATTCCTATGACGATACCTCTTTCTGTAACGGCATCGCCTCCATCAGAACTAACATTACCACCGCCAGTTGCAGCATACCCAGTAATAGCACTTATAGATGAAGTTGATACAGTTGCCAATACAGAAGCAGAGCTAGTTGTAAAGGTTTCTTCAGAACCGTATGATGTACCTGTGCTGTTGATAGCATATGCCCTTACATAATAAGTTGTTGCAGAAGATAATCCAGTAATGTTTACCGAGAAACTTCCTGTTCCTCCATTTGATGCAACCACTTTGTTATCAGAAGTAGTTGGATTAGAAGAAGTACTGTATACAACACCTCTTTCTGTAACTACGTCACCACCATCAGCTGTAACATTACCGCCACTGATAGCAGAAGTATTAGCGATGGCACTTGTAGAAGCCGTTGTAACTGTTGGTTTATTTAACGTGGTAAATATTGAATCACTACCATAGCTAGTTCCAACACTGTTGATAGCATAGGCTCTATAATGATACGTTGTACCATTTGTCAAACCAGATGCATTTACCGAGAATGAACCAGTACCTGCAGTAGGTGCAATCACTTTTGAATCAGTTGTAGTTGGGTTAATAGATGTACCATAAACTATGCCTCTTTCTGTTACACTTGCTCCGCCATCTGATGTAACGGTTCCATTTAAAGTAGCGGAAAGACCTGTAATCGAAGAAGATGAACCTGTAGATACAACAGCGGCATTCGCAGCAGTAGTAAAGGTTTCGTCATTACCATATGAAGTACCTGCAGCATTAATAGAATATGCCCTTATGTAATAGGTTGTAGCAGGCGTTAATCCATTTAAAGTAATTGTAAAAGCACCTACTCCTGCGGAAGAAGCAGCTAATTTTGTATTTGCAATAGTTGGACCTGCTGATGTACTATATACAATCCCTCTTTCAGTAACAGTAGCTCCTCCATCTGAAGTAACTTCACCACCTGTAGATGCTCCTGTAGCAGTTATTGAAGATGCGGCAGTTGTTGTAACAGCCGAATAATCGACTGTGCTGAAAAGCTTATCTACACCATATGAAATTCCCTTAGCATTGATTGCATATGACCTAACGTGAATGGGTGTAGAAGGTGGTAAACTTGTTAATGAAGTACTCATGGAACCTGTTGTTCCGGCAACCTGAACAGAAAGGTTGTCTGTAGTAGGATTTTCATCAATTCCATACACGAAACCTCTTTCTGAAATTGACACACCTCCATCTGAAATAACTCTACTTGTTAAAAGAGCTGAATCTGATGAAATATTTGAAACCGAAGTTGTATCTAAAATGGGTGCAGAAGGAACAATTATTGATAAATTATCTATACCAACTGCTTGAGCATTTGTAGCAGCTGAACCTGTGTATGTCCATCTGAAATAGTAATCACCACCTGCAGCAATGTTCAATCCTGTTAAGCTTACTGATTTTGATGATGTAGTTGGCGGATTGATTACTGCCGCAGTACCGGCAGCATAACTTTGGTTGCCTCCTGTTGCTGCTGTCCAAGTGCTACCATTTGATCCATGGAAGAAAGTATAGTCTAAAGTAGAAGTGTTATCTCTATATTTCTCATAATCAAATGCAACATTTAATTCTGTGATGGTTGATCCTGTGTTGTTTTTTACTCTTAAAATTACACTTCTTCCGTTAGAATAAGACCCACTGGTCAAATAGCCTAATGAACGATCAGTAGAACTTGCTGTTACACCATCTGCAAAATTGTAAGCACCACCTGAACTTGTTGATGTAAGTGCACCTGTACCTGTGGTACCGGCAGCGACTGTTGTTGCCGTTGTGATGGTACCAGCTCCTCCTCCCCATTCAGTTGCTGTATTCAAATGGAAGCCAGAAGGCAATGCAGCTGTTGCTGATGAACCTAAAGATGTAAAGTTTTCCGTTGCTGCAATTCCTGTAGTTGCAATACTCATAAATTCAGGAGCACCAATGTTAAAAGAAGCAGATGTTACAGAAGTTAGACCAGTAGAAGCAAATTGAATAGTAGCTCCTGTTACAGAACTAGCACTTGTTGGTGCCAAATTTGTATAGGTTGCCACACCTGCCACAGCACTTACTGTAGTAGTACCATTCAAAGAAAATGAGCCACTTGCTACTGACGCTGTAACTGAAGCAGTACTTGTTGTTGTATTGCTGTATTTATCTTGTATGGTTACAACTGGTTGAGTAGAGAACGCATAACCGTTAAAAGTATACACAGGAGCTGTAGTAAGCGCTAATTTTGTGGCAGCACCGGCAGCGATTGACTGCGTTACTGTTGCTGGCTGATATCCTGTGGCTTCTACTGAGACTGTTTTAGATCCCGAGGCTGTTAACAGTGTATTTAATCCGCCTGGTTTTAATGTTAACACTCCCGCACTCAATGAATAATCAGTGCCACTAGTAAGAGCGGTACCACCAATTTTAACAGCTGTTATCGCAGCTCTCCAGGCAGAATTGTCAGTAAATGTAATATTAAAATTATTATCTACCGTTGCTCCACTGGCTGCTGTTAATGCAGGAGCAACACTTCCTAGAGGTGGTGTTACAATTACGATATCATCCAAATAAACGGTACTTCCTGATGCATTAAAGAAACCAACACGCAATGAACCTGAATAAGATGGAATAGTAACACTAAATTGCTGCATGGAAGTATTGGCACCCGTACCATTTGCGGCAAATGATTGGGTAGCATAACTAAAACCGGCAGGAGCCGTAGAAGCCGTACTGTTATAAGCAGGCAAAGCAGAACCGGTAATATTTAGAGTGCCTGCAGCAGATGTATTTGTGTTAAAGCCCACTACAAAATTACCCGCAGGAGCTGCCCAGAAAGTAATACTTGTCACACCACTAATAATTGGTGTAATCAAATAACCGCTACTCGCACCTAAACCAAGATTTTGAGGCTTCGACCTCATTTTATTCAGTTTAGTTTCGGTGTTAGCACTGGTTACAATCTTGCTGTAAATCCAAGTACCAGAGTTAGGACTGGTATTTGTACTCGACAAGGTGTTTCCATTGGCCGTTGTAGTAAAATACGTTTGTGTAAAACTTGCCGATGTAGCAGTAATCACTACGTTTCCGGTAGAGGTATTCACACCACTTGACCATAGCGTTTCATCAAAACCCTCATTGATGGTTTGAGCTTTCGTAGCATTTGTCATCAACAACAAAAACGGCAATAACAATATTGCAATTGATTTTGCAAAAAGTGACGACGCATTGTTGCATTCTGCAATCATGCTCTTTACTGAACTACTTAAATAAGACGTAAAAGAAATTCTCATAATTGAGTATTTAATGGTTATTCGATGTTTATAAATATGAGTATAAAAAATTTAATTATTTGTTCTTTACACAGACAAAAGCATGTCAAAATTCTTGCCTATTGCACAGACTTGAATGATGTTTTGTTTTGGCTGTTTTTTAAAAAACTCTTTGTTTTATTATAGTTGCGGACTGTATAATCCTTCGAGAAAGTGAAGAGTATAGGCCCAGCTAATCGTTAATTCAATGTTAAGGTATGAGGATATAAAATATCAAACGAGATTACTACTGAATTTATTTACGGAAACGATTGCATAAAGAAGGCATCATATCAAAAATAAGTATTATCTACTGCCTAATATGAAAGGAAATCTTCAAATAAATTACACATTCTTTTTTTTTCTTACTTTGTGCGTATAAAAAATACTTTAGCAAAAAACATGCAAGGAAAAAACAAAACCAATACTCAAAATAAGGTAGCGGAAGCGGGCGAATTTAGCAACATCATTACCAAATTAGAAACCAACTCATGGTGGCATTTATTTCTACTCATTTTTCTGCCATTTTTTATATACATAAAATCTACTGGTTTTGAATTGATCGATTTTGATGATACTGCTATTGTTACTAACAATCTTTCTATTCTTTCACATTTTAAAAATCTCGGGATAGCATTTCATACCGACGCATTTTTAAACGCTCATGGTGATTTTTATAGACCTATGCAAACAATATCTTTGATGTTGGATGCAAATATTGGTGGAGAAAAAACATGGATCTATCATTTGTCTAATTTATTGTACCATTTGTTTTCCGTCATTGCTTTGTATTATTTATTACGATTAATGGGAATCAAATCAATGATTGCATTTTTTTGTACTGCCCTATTCTCCATTCACCCCATGCTTGCAAGTGCCATATCATGGATACCTGCAAGAGGAGATTTATTGATGGGGCTATTTGGAATGTTATCATTCATAACTTTTATTAAGTCTTTAAATAAGAAGTTTTCAATTTTCTTTGTACTTCATGCATTGTTTTTTTCAATCGCATTATTTTCAAAAGAGGTGGCGATTTTGTTTCCTGTTTTGTTTGTTTTGTATTTTATATTTTTCTTACGTAAAGAGCATAGTTTAAAAAGACTTGTTCCCTATATTGTATTTTGGTTATGTATAGGAATTTTATTTGTGATGCTAAGAAGCAACATTGTTATAAACAAAGTTCCCGATTACATTTTTGGCATACAACCCTTCCTCTCTAACATTTCTACATTCCCTATAATGCTTGCAAAAGCCTTATTTCCATTGCAACTGTCTACTATGCCGTTGTTTCAGGATCAGTATATCTTTTTAGGATGTTTTATTTGTATCATACTAGTTATATATGTAGTAAGACAGATCTTACAAAAAAACACTTCTGTACTATTTGGGCTTATTTGGTTCTTTTTATTAACAGCACCTCCGATGTTTTTTAAAATATTTTACAGCAAGTATTTAGTTGAATATTATGAACATCGAAGTTATGTTCCGATGATGGGATTAATCATATTATTGGCATGTGTACTCAATTCTATTTCTATACAAAAGCATTTAAAAAAAATCTTATTAATATTTTTGTTTACCATCACTACCTTTTCTTTTTTGGCGAGTGCGCATAGCGATGATTTTAAAAATTCGTTTGCATTTTTTGGAAAAGCCGCTTCTTTACAAAATCCTGGCGCTATGAATAAACGAGGGGAGTTATATTTTAACGAAAGAGATTTTAATAATGCACTTTCAGATTTTGAAGAGACTATTGCACAATCTGATCAGTTATACCCTCCTGCCTTTTACAATCGAGGCAGATTGAATGCATTGGTAAATAAAAATCATATTGCTGCAGAAGAAGATTTTACTCAAACCATACAACTTGATTCTAATTTTATTGATGCCTATATAGATAGGGCTGGTGAAAGAATTTTTTCGCAACAATTTGAAAATGCTATCAGTGATTTACAAAAAGCAAAAAGAATAGATAGTAATCAACCCAAGATATACTTTACCCTGGGAAACATTTATATTAACTCAAAAAATTATCCTTTAGCAGTAAATAATTATAGCAAAGCCATTCAAATAGATAGTAATTATTCTGAAGCGCTAAATAACAGAGGTATGGCTTATTATCAACTAAAAGATTATAACAGTGCCTTACTTGATTATACAAAAGCAATTACCTTATTTCCTGAATATCTAAATGCGCGATACAATAAAGGCATGATATATTTTGAAACTAACCGGCCCGATGCCGCTATTGCAGAATTTGATACAACCCTCTCTCTCGCAAATAATTTTTATCTAGGATATTTTTATAGAGGAATGGCAAAAAAACTAAAAAAAGACATGAAAGGTGCCTGTTCAGATTGGAATGAATCTGTAAAACTCGGATTTAGTGCGGCTGCCGACACTCTAAAGAAATACTGCAAATAATTGTATTCATTTTATAGAATCTAAATGCACAAGAATTTATGGCATGGAAACTAGATAGCGATTTTATATTTCAACAAATTAAAGAAAACAAAACGCTACAAATTTGTATTCTAATTATTATTCCCCTACTGATATATGCAAGATCGATAAGCTATGACTATACCAATTTTGATGACAATGGAATTATTCAACAAAAATTTAATTTAGTTGGCGATATTTCTAAAATTGATTCTGCATTTAAAGTAGATGCATTTTTTAATCCGCAGGGCGACTTTTACAGACCCATACAGAACGTATCATTTATGCTAGATGCACAAGTGAGTCGCAATAAATTATGGATGTTTCACATCACCAATATTCTGATTCATTTACTGACAATTATTTCATTGTTTTACTTTTTAATATTCTTACAAATCAACCAATACATTTCATTTGTATTGTCATTGTTATTTGCCACTCATCCTCTTTTTGCAAGCTGTGTTAGCTGGATTCCATCAAGGGGAGACATTCTGATTGGGCTGTTAGGATTGCAGTTGTTTATGACCTTTGGACTCTATTGGAAAAAAAACAACAACTTATATCTTATTTTACATGCTTTGTTATTTCTTATCACAATATTCACAAAAGAAACTGCGGTTTTGTATCCTGTCTTCTTTGTTTTCTACTTTATCTTTCTCCATAAAGGAAAATTCACAATCAAGAATATTGGAAAACTTGTTTTATTCGCTGCCATTTGGATAAGCTGTTATGGATTTTATTTTTATATGCGTAAACAAGTAGCTTCTAATACTGGCGCAACTGTAGACGTACTTGGTATTATACCTTTTTTAAAGAACAATCCAGTAATTCCTACAGTTGTTGGGAAATTTTTCTTTCCGATTCATTTATCAACACTTCCTCTCTATACAAATACCTCTACGATTATTGGTATTGTATGTTTAGTGTTGTTGTTTTTTATAACAGCTGAAAAGACCATAGAAAGAAAATGGGGTGTTTTGATGGGCGCAATGTGGTTTTTATTATTTGCAATACCTCCTACCATTTATCGATTAGAGAATGCTGATAGCTTTTTTAATTATTTAGAGCACCGTACCTATCTACCCATGATCGGTATTGTTATCATATTAGCATACTATATTGATGGCTATAAAAAATCTATTTTTTTAAAAAAATATTTTACGGGGTTGAGTCTTTTGATAACTCTTACTTTTTCATGTTTGGCTTGGTCTCATTCGGGTGATTATAAAAATAGTTTTTCCCTTGCCATGAGAGCAGCGAATGAAAAAAACCCTTCTGGATATTCCATGAGAGCCAATGAATATCTAAGAATAAAAGACACTGTAAATGCATTACAAGATATTAATAATGCAATTGAACTAAAAACAAATGACCCAAATATATATTATACCAGAGGAACAATTTTTTCCAGATTACAGCAACACGAAGCTGCGGAAAACGATTTTTCAATGGCATTAAATCTAAATCCGAGATTAATCAATGTGTATTTAGCGCGATCGGTGGAGAGAAGGTATTTAAAAAAATATGAAAGCGCATTCCGCGACATTTTTTTTGCCGCTACTTATGACTCTTTGAATCCGAAAGTTTACTTCACATTTGGAAACTTATTTATTGCTACAAAAGATTTTATTAATGCTGATTCGAGTTTTTCAAAAGCGATTTTTTTAAACCCAAAATACGCAGAAGCATACAATAACAGAGCATATTCAAGATTCTTCATTCGCAATTATCAGGGGTGTATTGACGATTGTAATCATGCCATCGCTTTGATGAAAAATAATACGCCGGCTGTTGTATATAACAATATGGCAAAAGCCTATGTGGCATTAAACCAATACAATACGGCCTTATTACATTTCAATAAGGCGCTTTCTATTGATATTAATTTTGCTGATGGTTACTATGAGAGAGGCAAAGCTAAAATACAATTCAATGATATGGCAGAGGGATGTAAAGATTTGCAGAATGCTTCACGATTAGGATATATTGACACCTTGCATTTACTAGAAAAAAAATGTAACCGTTGATTTTAAACATCATTATAAGCATAAAAAAATGGCTGTCTTAAAAAGACAGCCATTTTTGCCATTGTACCTTAATACTTATTTTTTTATAAACTTATAACTTGTGTTGATAGCATTTGTATTGAACTGCAATGTATATGAACCAGCAGCTAATGATGTAATGTTAATAGGTGTAGATGTTTCACCATACACAACAGACTGAGCCAAAACTAATTTTCCGCTTTGATTAAATATTCTAATTATGGATTTATTATCCGCTGCTTTATGTGAAACTGTAATTACGTTAGATGCAGGATTTGGAAAAACATTAATCGAGTTTTCATTCGACTTTTTATTAAGTGTAATGATTTTGCTATAGACAGCACTTCCATCATTATTCACCATCTTTAAGCGATAGTACATGATCTGATTAGTTTGTAAAATATTCGTTGCTGTATACTCATTAATGTTGATTAGATTTTTTGCTGATTGAATTCTAATTGTTTGGAAGTCTTTTCCATTTGAACTTGATTCTACATCAAATTCTTTTACATTAATTTCGTCAGACGTAACCCAATTCAACTGAATTGCTCCTTCATTCATGAAAGATCCTCCAAATGAAATCAATTTTAGAGGCAAGGCACTAAAGTTTGTAATGCCAATTGAAGAAAGAGTACTTACACCAGATACTTTTGCATAATAAGGATCATCTATCGTCCCAGTACCAGAGATACTTACAGGAGTATAATCCCAACTAGATCCGTTCCATTGCATGGCGTATACATTTGCGGCAGGATCAAAAGATGCAGATTGGTCAGCAGTAACCCAGCCTAATCTTAAAGTATCTACACTTCCACCGGCAGTTGCTTCAGTTATTGTCCATTGACGATTTACTACTCTTGTAGGATCTGCAGGTGTATTGTCAAAAGTGCCTTTTACTGTTACAGAATGAACATCTGCCGTACCACTGTTCGCGATTCTACACATGCTTCTTGTTGTAGAGCTTGGTAAACCAACCGGAAATTTAACATCGGTAGCGGCTACATTTTGTTTAACTAGACCCGTGCCATCTGTACCGAAGAACATATCAAAGTAACCACTAGTACCATCTGATGTTTTTCCCATTCTAAGATCAGTTGCCAAAGTTGCATCCACGATACCACCATTAACTACATTAAATTTTAAAATACCTGTACTTACAGGACCTGCTGTTGAAGTATCACATCTGAAAGCGGCCCCTGTTTTAAGCAACCCACCATTTACATTAACAGTAATTCTTGAAGCTGTTCCTGCAGGTGCAATAATTTTTGCAGATAAATTGTTCGCAGTTTGTGTATTAGCAGACAAGTCCAATGTTCCTAAAATATTATAGGTTACTTTACCATAGGTGGCTGTATTTTGTGAGTTGTGCCAGTATCCATCAGTAGTTTTGGTAGTAACGGTTGCACCTTGTAAAATATTAATAGTGTAATCATCTGTTACTGCAGGATTATAAACAGCACTCAAGGCATAGTTAGTGGCTTGCCAAAGATTGATATTAGCACCAATATTTACTGTTAATTGACCTGCTGCACTTGCCCCAGCTCCTCCTGGCAATCTCATACGTAAAATATCGATAGAACCTGAACCTGTAATATTCATAGTTTGACAAGCTGAGCCCGATTCGATATAAACTCCATCACTTGGACCACCTAATACGCCATCTATTTTAACCGTATCCACTAAAGGATAGGTCCAACCGGTACCGCCCGCTCCAATTTGTAAACGACGTCCTGTGGTTTCATTAGCCCATAATTTGCCTCCCGCATTAATTACAATTCCTTTGCAACCACGATTGGCTCCATTCATAGAAATGGTATGACCAGCTCTAATTAATACATTATGAGTTCCACTTGGAACAGATGATGCAGCAGAACCTGTACCCTGAGTTGCAGCCAATGCAGCATTTAATGAAGAAAAGGTTTCCCAAGTTGCAGCGTCACTCCAGTTTCCCGAAGTAATTGAAGCATAACAAGTTTGTGCGTTTACTCCATTAAAAAATGACAGAGAAATCAACAATAGAGAAAGTAAGGTAAATTTTTTGTTCATTATGATTGTATTTAAGATTTAGATAATCCGAATACTCTTTCTTAATATGCATTCAACATGACAAATTTCAGAGAAAAGCAATCGGCAAAAAAATTAACGACTAAAGATAAGTTGAAATGATATGAATCAATATTAGCAAGTAAACAATATTTTCGCAAACGTTGCCAATAAGCCAAGGAATTTGTGAAAAAGAGATTAAATAAGATAAATTATCAGAGTTTTATACCCTTAATCCTTATTTTTCCCTTTTGATTGGTATATTCCAAAATATATACGCCCGGCGCTAAATTATTTGTTGCAATTTTAGACCGAAAAGACCCTTCCAATAAATCATAGTGAAATAATTGCTGCCCTGTAAATGAATATATATTAATACAATCTCCTTTTGCTGCTGTCGTATGCACAACTTGTAAATAATTACTAAAAGGGTTGGTTTCCAATACAAAATCATTGTCAGGTTTTCTATAAATCGTGTTGATTTGACTATAAAAAAATTGATTATTCTGTTCAACAGCTTTTAGCCTGTAATAAGTAACTCCAAAAAAAGGCGTTGGGTCTTCTTGTTGATAATTATTCAACCCCCAATTATTATGAGCTTTTAGATTCTGTATTGGGACAAAAAATTTACCATCAGCACTTTTTTCTAATGAAAAATAATTAAGGTTGGCTTCTTCATGAGTAATCCATTTATTTTGAACTTTATTTTTTTGTAAAACAGAGCTGAAAGAAATAATTCTCAATGGTAGTGGCATTGAGGGGCCTGTAAAATAGAATGTGCCGAAACTTGAAGTTTGAAACTCTATAAAATATCCATTGTTGTAACTGCCAAAAACTCCTGTGTTTTGTGGAGTAATCATTGAATAGCTATTTGACAAACTCATACTAGAAATAGTGTCGGCAGTTACCAATACTCTTAGATTCGCTATAGAAGAAATTGTATTATCCACCGCTTTCAAATCATCAAACTCTTTTTTACTGATATACAATCTTATTGTTACAGGTGAAGAGGTAGATAAGGTTCCTTGAGGCACTATTGAAATGGTTCGATTTAGGTACGGTATATTATTACTATTTCTTCGAATGGATGCAGTAGTGAAATACGAAACTTTAACGTTACCATAAATAGCATTGTCATAGAGAGAAGCGACTAGATTATTTGTATCTGCGGACACTAAGTATTTGGATGATCTATAATCGCTATAGGAAGTGTCTTTTGAGTGTAGCCAGGAATTAGTTGCAGATGAATTTACTGCTTTTGCATCCACCATACTATTAAGCGTACCCGGTGCTGTAATGGTGTCTCCATTCAGATAATTTTCAACATTATTATAACCGGTATTGGATATGTATTGGTTCATATCTGCCGGAGAATTGGGATTCAGACCTCGTTGGCTTTCCCAATTGTCGGGCATCCCATCATGATCAGTATCTGTTGGTGTGGTACCTGTAGGTAGAAAGGGCCATGCAATTTGATTGATGGTGTAATCGGTTCCTCTAGGGAAACCTCCCTGACAATTAATAATTTTTCCGGTGCCATTTATCACATTGGTTACAATGCGCTGATCTAACGTATCTCTGTAGGGCAATGACGCACCTACGTTTGCCAGTACATCGTTATATGCCTGCAATGCACTTTGAGTATTAATATTGATACAAGAAAAAGGAAAATCTACTTTTGAGTTTACCGAATCAGTTAATGAGCCTCCGCTAAACACAGCCCCCAACCAGTTACGATTGGTAACAGTTGTACTGTTGTAACAAAAATTTCCAGTTAAAAAATATTTACCATAGGGTATAACGGGTGATGTGGATTTATAGGCATCTATGAGCATGTTTCTTTTGTTTACACCACTTACAGATGTACTAGCCGTATTAGGTCCATATTTGTAATAATTATTTACCACGTTATAAGTCCCCCCCTCTCCACCACAAGTATTATACTCTCCCCAATTGTATACAACGTTATTTCTAAAATCGGCTGTATCTGCTGAAATATTTCTGATACCATCGAATCGAGGCATACGGCCTTTACAATGTGCATATAAGTTATGATGTAATGATGCGTGACGTCCGCTCTGAATACCCCCATAGGCATGATTTTGTACACCGGTTCCTTCATCATGATAAGAAGAATCCAATGGCTCACTAATCATGCACCATTGTATGGTGATACTATCTCCTGAATAAATTGTTAAGGCTTCATCATTACTCCAGCTGGCAGTACAATGATCTATCATCAACTTCGACTTACCACTACCGTTATCTCCAAAAGCATCATCGTTTCCTAAACTTGCTGCTTGGTTTTTATCTCCCAATCTGAACCGCATATAACGAACAATAATATTGTTGGCACTTAGATACACTGGATAATCAGCAATTGTAATTCCTCCACCTGGAGCTGTTTGTCCGGCAATTGTAGTGTTAGCTCTTGAGATGTTAAGATTCGCATATAAATGAATAGTCCCTGAAACTCTAAAAACAATAATCCTATTGGGTGCTGACGGGCTGTTATTGGTACATGCATATCGTAATGTGCCCGGCGTAGTTGCAGCAGATGCATTATCTACCAATGAAGTAACTTCAAATATTTTAGGTGCAACAGCTGCGGATCCTCTACCTCCTGTAACAAATTTTCCTGCTCCTTCAGCTCCGGGAAAAGCAATCAATTGTGCAGTTGATTGCCGCGCAGAAAAAGAAACTAAAATAAAAAGTATAAAAAATATTTTTGTTTGCATAAAGTATGAATATGAATTTATTTCTTTAAGAAAGTCAATGAGTGTATCGTTTGATTATTCTCAAATACTAATATGTAAGTTGAGGATGTAAGCGATGAAACATCCATACAGCTGGAACTAATTCCAGGCAATAGATTATACTTCATCAATGTTTCTCCTTTGAAATTTTTTATTGAAAGAGACGCATGTAATGCTGTTGGCTCATGTTGAACTTTGATGATGCCAGCTGTTGGATTGGGGGAAACGCTTAATAAATACAAGTTTTTTCCAAACAAAGAAATTATTTTGCTAGAAGTAACCGTACCATTTGATTCGTTGATTTGCAGACGATAATAATAATTTTTATTTGACAATATTTCAGCATCGTTATATTGATACTCATTGATGCCATTTTTATTGGCAGCATATAATGTTGTAAGAGGTGTAAAATATTTTCCATCTTCACTTCTTTCTATTACATAACGATTGATATTCATTTCATTTTCTGTTTTCCATTTCAACAGATTTCCATTAGAAACTTTATAACCTTCAAATGAAAGAAGTTTAACCGGAAGAGGACTGGTTACAACACCGATGATTGAAAGATTTTTTAAAAAGGCGAAACGAGGAGACCCTGTGCTACCGCATGCCCAATACAATCTGATTGTAATACTTTCGCCCGGGTTTAGGGAAATGCCTGTATTTCCATTCAGAGAAACAGAATAATAATTTACGGGGCCTGCGTCATTTCTTAAAAGTGGAAACGCTTTTGAAAAAGTACCACTTGATGTTAAGGTAAGCAACGTTCCATTGGGACCAATAACACTATTTATTTCAGATGAATCTGCAGGAGATGTAAAGCCATTTTTGGAATAAACAATGGCCATTTTGGTCCCACTATTTGTTAGATAGAAATCAGATAAAAAACTAATAGAATCTATTTTTATTGAGTATCCACTTGCAGCTGTTACTGTGAATTGCTCATAGTATCTTCTATTCAAAGTACTACCTACATTAGTCCAAGAATAACCTGTAGAATTGGCGCCTAATGCCTGTCCAAACTGAGGAGAATATGCCGAAATCGGATTAGCGCTTGGTTGCGTCCCATCGGAAGTATATAAATTATTGTTTGTTGTATTTACTAAAGAGGTACTTGGCATAACTGCTACTGATCTTGCTAGCGCACTATCATTGTTATTAACAGTCATAGGCCACACCTGCAATGGAAATGAAGTAGAAACAGGATAGGTAATTCCTGCAACCCTAACTGTAACATCTGTATCGCCTGTTGAAACATTTAAAATACTTCCTGAATAGCTACCCACGGCAGTTGCATTAAGTCTAATATAAATATTTGAAGTAGGAATCGTTCCAGAAGTGGGAGTAAGATGTAGTGTTTGCAAACTTGTATACCAATTGATATTATCAGATGAAATTTCAAAATTTGCCGGGGGTGTAATGAGTATATCACTTAATAAATTTGACCCTAAGATGGTATATGTTTGTGCAGCTGAAGGAACCCCAACAGTTTGACTAAAACCACATAGATATAAACTTGGGGACGCATTGATGACAAAATTAGCACAGCTTGACACAATCATAGTGTCGCTTATATATGTATTCACTCCTGTTTTGGATGCAGTGAGGTAATAAAAATACTTTGTCCCGGAAGGCGGCACATTATTGTCGATGTAACTGTAATTGATTATACTATCATTGATTCCTTGCCATGTATTAAGCAAAGTGAAATTTATACTATCTGTGCTTTTAAAT
The DNA here is from genome assembly GCA_947452965.1 of Chitinophagaceae bacterium. GTDB lineage: Bacteria > Bacteroidota > Bacteroidia > Chitinophagales > Chitinophagaceae > Ferruginibacter. The sequence continues at coordinate 18,621 of CANGEW010000011.1, forward strand.
AATTGATACTGAACATCTGCAGTTGGAAAAGTTGTGTTCCATGAAATTTTAGTACTAATCCCATTTTTGGAAGCCGTAAGATTAGAAACAGATAATGACGTGTTATATTGATGGGCGAGTTGATTAATCACATTCAATGGATCCCAAGTTGAAAAGACATTCGTTATTGAATAGTTGGAAGAATCAGATTGTGTAATTTGATAACTCCAAGAAACTCTTTGACTAACATCGACAGGGAGACCATTAAAATACCTGCTATTATATTCTGCATAATATAAATTGGAAGTAATGGTATTGGCATCCCAAATAGTCCATCCTGCAGGATTGATGTGACTACTTAATAAACAACTTAATAATATTACTTTTTGCTGAGTGCCACTTGGACTTGGGCTTGGCCATGGCCTACTCAAGTAATAAGAAGTATTTCCGGTATTATTAGGAAACTTACAATCCCTGAAAATAAAGCCATAAGATTGACCAGCAGGTGTATTGGGAGCTGTGATATAAGAACTTCCGGAACTAGTTCTAGATTTTGCATAAATAACACAAGAATCCAAAATCGCAACAGAGCTACCAAAAATAAAATCAATGTTACCATCGATATAACAACTCTTAAAATAATTTCTTGGAGTACCACCTCCTTTCAAGTATACTGTATCTTGGTTTCCTAAAAATCTGCAGTTATAAAAAACAGCTCTATCAGCATTTACTAAAACCGCAACTGCTTGCGAACCTTCGCCATAACTATTTTCGAACGTAACATTGTAAGCGGCAAAATCAGTTGCATTCACTGTAAAACTAGCAGAATTTTGCGTACCTAATGTAGCAAAACAAGAAGTCATTTTTGAGGCATAATCATCATACGTAATAACCACCTTAGCCACATCCTCTCCCACAATTTGAATAAACGGTTTGGTAGATGGAATGTTAATTTTTTCTTTATAACGCCCGTTCTTAATATAAATCACATAAGGAGTTGTTCTATTAGAAGGCGCGGCATCTATAGCGGCTTGTACAGAAGAATAACTCCCCGTACCATCTTTTGAAACGATTACATTAAATTGAGCATGTGCATGAATCGATATGTTGCATAACAAAACAATCAGCAGTAGTTTACAATCAAAAAATTTGGCTAACATATATGATGATTATGAATAAAAATTAGATTTTCATTACGTTTTTAATAATCCTCAACAAAATAAAAGCCCCTGTTTAGGAGCTTTTATTTTTTCTCAAAAGTTATTGTGGAACAGCTGTCGCTGCTTCTTTTTGTTTTTTTCGAATCGCGCTGTATTTTTTATATTTTTCTTCTCCCATAATTTCTTTTAGTGCAGCATTCTTCTCATCATTGATTTTGTTTTTTGCAGCTGTTTTATCAGCATCCGACATAGAAGAATTGTTTTTTAACTCAGTACTCCTTTTACCAGCATCTGATAAAGTGGTTTTAACTTTTGCTATTTGTTCATCAGTAAGGCCAGCCTGTGTGAGTGCTTCATTTAATTCTGCTTCTTGTTTTGCTTTCATTGCAGCTTTTTCCTCTTTAGAAAGCTCCTTTTTTGGGGCTGCTGACTTGCTGGTGGTATCAACTGATTGTGAAAAACTAGTAGTAATTGTCAATAATAAAACGGCTGATAAAATGGTCTTTTTCATAAATAATTTATTGATTGTTTAAAATTAATATCCGGGATTTTGTGTCATATTATAATTAGCATCTCTTACAGCTTGAGGAATAGGCAATAATTCGGATTTCCCTTTGGTATAACCCGTAGCCCAATTTGCTTGAGTGGTTGTATTAACGGAAGTTCCCAACCAAGTACAAGATGAAGCAATGGCAACCGAAGGTGTAGAAGATGACTTTCTATAAAAACTGGTTACAAATAAACTTTTATCATCTGCTTTAGCATTATTACCGGTGATGGCATAATACATTTTTGTTGGTAATGAGTCCGATAGGCAATAACTAGGATAAGCCGCCATATATGATGGATTAAACAAAGTTGTTGCGGATGGAGTTGATAAGTTAATTAGATTATTCCTGGTTTGTAAAATGGCTGCGTCCATCAAATTCCATCTAAGTAAATCATATTTCCGGATTCCCTCACCACCGAATTCTAAAGCCCTTTCTCTTACGATTACTTTAAAAAATTCAGTCGAAGAAAGTCCGACAGATATATCATATAATCCTGGAGAATTAGGAGATTCGTCATGTGCTCTTCTTCTTACCATGTTTAATTTTTCAATGGCATCAGCTGTTGCACCATTCAATTCATTTTCAGCTTCTGCAAACATTAACAACACATCAGAATATCTTAGTATTTGCCAGTTTAATCCAAAGTATTGTTTTTGATCAGTAGGTAGAAAGCTAGGATTTGTAATCCAATCTCTTCTATATTTCCCATCGCACATGGAGGTAATGCTCAATCCTGTTTTTTTCATAGATGTATCGTTGATACTATAAGGCACACAGGTAACATCTCTTCTTACATCCATAGAATCAAACATATAGAAATAGGTTGGTAAAATGCTAATACTTGAGTTACCGTTACCGGCAGCTTTAGGTCCATTATAGTAACCCAGTTTGCTGTCTGAAACAGCTCCTCCTCCAATCGTACTTACCTGAAACATAAGTTCTCCGTTTGGATCAACAATTGCATGAGCACAAACCTGATTTTTCCATAATGACTTATAGCTTGGATTTAAACTGTGTTGACCTGCATTTATAATATCACTACACTCATCTTTTGCTATTTGATAATAATGCAAATAATTTGAACCTCTTGTCCAACTACCATCAGCATGCAACTGATAGCCTCCTCTGAATAAAGAGATCCTTGCTCGAAGGGCTTTTACAGCACCTTTTGTAAGTCTTTCATCTATATCATCTCCTATGGAGGTTACATCATTTCTCCAAGGCACTAAGTCTTCAGCAATCAAAAGATCATCAATGATGTGATCGTATAATATTTCGCTATTCACTCTTTTTGGAAAGGGTTCATTAAGTGCGGATTCTGCTGCAGGTGAAAACTGTGCTGGTAAATCGCCCCAATTCCTAATAGCTTCAAAATAAAATTGGGCCCTTAATGTGAGTGCCTCCCCATACATTCTTCTTAACTGTTTTTTTTCTTGCTCGGTACCATTGTTGTACATATCCATTTTGGGAATATTAGAAATGCAGATGTTTGCATATTCTATACCTTGGAACAATTGTTTAAAAGGATTTAATATTTCAGTATTGCTTGTAGATGCATTGTAATGAGCAATAGCCCTGCGATCATCTTGGGTGCCCGTAGGGCCTTTCATTTCATCATTATCCACCGTAAAATACAAACTTATAACTTTACCATAGCCACCATCACCCGAAAGTCTGCTGTAAACGCCTGCCAAAGCTCTTCTTGTAGAAGCGACATCTTTAAAAACCATCTCTGGACCAATTTCAGTAATAGGTTGTTGGTCTAAAAATTTTTGACAGCCAAACTGAATAAAAGCAAAGGCAAAAACCGAAAGCAGTTTTACAATATTTGATTGATTCATTTGAGTATATTAAATTAATTAGGTTATTCAATTATGCCTTTGAGGCGTTTTCATTTATTTCAATTAAAAAGTAGCATTTACCCCAAAAATGAAACTTCTATTTTTAGGATACGCAGAATAATCTAATCCTGGTGTAAGTTGATTGCTTCTAACACTCACTTCTGGATCATAGCCAGAGTATTTTGTAAATACATACAAATTACTAGCCGTAACATAAAAACGAAGTTTTGACATATGCAACTTCACTAATGAAGCTACCGGCAAGCTATATCCGATGGTAATGTTATTGATTCTAATGAAAGAACCATCTTCAATTGCCCATGAACTAGGATAAAAAGAAGTAGCTCCTGTTCCTGGTTTCCAAATTTTTGCGTTTCCGTTTAATGCAAATAACTGATCGGGCGATATCCCGTATGACTTACCACCGCTTTCCCATTGCGCCAACTCTCCATTACTTGTGATAGTTCTCCAGCGATAAAACATAATATCAAGCATATTCGAATTAGAGGTATACCCGCTGGTAAACTCAATTTTATTGGCATTATACACATCATTGCCATATGAGAAGTTAACAAAAATGCTTGCATCCCAATTTTTGTAGGTAAAGTTTTGTGTAAGTCCCCCTGTGTATTTGGGGTTTGGATTTCCTATAATCGTACGATCTTTTTCATCAATCACACCATCATTATTGATGTCTTTGAATTTGATACTACCAGGTGAGACAGTTGTACTTAAGAATTTTGCATTACTTGCAACCCCATTTTTTAGGGTATACTCTTGGGTAGTGGTATTGTAATCAAAATCATTGATGCCATAAAAACCATCGCTCAGCAATCCCCACATGGCACCTACTGGGTCCCCAACCCTAACAATATAGTCAACAGGTTGACCTGTAATTCCCCAGCTTGCAGCAGGAGAGAAACTTGTTTGATTATCTCCAATAGCTTCCACTTTATTAGTATTCCAAGACATATTGTAAGAAGCAGACCAAGTAAACTGTGGTTTCTTGATGAGACCAAGACTTAACTGTAACTCCACTCCTTTATTACTTGTTTTTCCAACATTTTGATATTGAGATGAGTAGCCATAAGTAGATGCAATTGGCACGTTTAATAATAAATCTTTTGAACTGTTGTCATAAAGGTCTAAGCTCAAATCAATTCTGCTTTTAAATAGACTGATATCAAAACCAAAATTTCTATTCACGGTAGATTCCCATTTTAAGTTGGGATTGGGCAATGAAGATGGATACAGCGCATATACGGGTTGGTTATTTAATCCATAATACAAACCATTATCATCGTTAAAAGTAGTGAGATATAAGTAATCGTTGATTCGATTGTTGCCTACATAACCAAAACCGCCCCTAAGTTTTAAATCGCTGATAAAATCAATTTTTTGCATAAAATTCTCTCCTTTAACTCTCCATGCCACTGAACCAGCTGGAAAAATACCCCATCTATTAGAAGGTGCAAATTTAGATGCCCCGTCTGCCCTCATATCAAAAGAGAAAATATATTTCTTCTTGAAGCTATAATTGACTCTACCAAAAAAAGACAAGCTTGTATATCTGGTTTGTCTTTCAGGCTTTGGATATCCTGTAAAACTTGATCCCAACGAAGTATTTGAAAATGCTGTTTCAGGCGTAGTAAATAATGGGTATAACCAAAAAAAACTGTTATGTATTGATGTTCTATAATCGTAAGTTTCTTCTCCGAACAACACGTCAAAATCGTGTTTCTTCCTGAAGTTTTTTAACGAGTAGGAGATTACGTTTGAATTAGTAATGGTGGAAGTAGCAACTGTATCTAAACTAACAACTGGTTTTGCGCTATATTGGTTTATGCTGTAAGAAGTAATTGAATCACCAAATTGACGATCAACATACTGTTTACTTTCATAGCCAAATGTGGATTTGAGAGTAATGTTTTTAGTGATATTGTAAGTAAGACTAGCATTACCATTAAAGGTTTCCGTTGTTTTCTTTCTGTATTCAGCATTGGCTAACACAATAGGGTTTACTAGGTTCAATCCATTTCCTGCATTCATTACATCTGCAGTTGGATCTTGTTCATCTATTTGTTGATCTGGTCCTAAAAATGGACGATATTTAACTGCATTTCTTAACCTGCTGTAACTGCTTGAGTTTTTGTCATCTGAAACACCGGCACCTAAAACAGTCTGGTTGGCATAGCGCCCACCGATAGACAATTTAATTTTCTTTGTGATTTTATAGTCAGATTTTAAGTTGAAAAGATGACGTGTATAATTCGAATTGATTACAATAGCTTTGGTATTGTTAAAAGTGTAACCTAAATTATAAGTAATTTTTTGATTACCTCCAGAAGCAGATATTGAATGAGTTTGGACGATTCCCGTATTACCAAAAACCTTTTGTTGCCAGTCAATTGCAGGAACAGATTTATATCGTAATACTTCATTCCAGTTTGTTGCATAATTAGCCAAGAATGAACTGGTATCTATTCCGGCTTTGTATCTTTCATACTGATATTCAACAAAATCTTCAGAATTCAATAATTTCAGTTTATTTGCCAAAAACTGTACTCCTATGAACCCGTTATAGCTAAGTTTTAGTTTACCAGGTTTGCCAGATTTAGTTGAAATTACGATTACACCATTGGCACCCCTGGCACCATAAATAGCCGTTGCGGCAGCATCTTTCAATACATCTATCGATTGAATATCCTGAGGAGAAATCGTTGACAAACCATTTTCTACTTGCACTCCATCTACAATGTATAATGGCGAATTGTCGTTAGTTATTGACATACCACCTCGAACACGCACTTTTACCTCAGCATCAGGAGAGCCTTCCGCCGTTGTAGCCGTAACGCCTGCTAATCGGCCGTTCAAAGCTTCGGCTGCAGAATTAATGGGTACATCTTTTAGATCTTTTGCTGTTATGGAAGAAACAGAACTTGACAATTCTTTTTTCTTTAACGTACCATAACCAACATTTACAACTACTTCATCTAATACTGCCACCTCATGTTGCAAAGAAAAGTTGAGTGCTGTAGTTCCATCGGTTGTAGTGGTGAGGGTTTTATAACCTTGAGAAGAGATTACAACCGTAACCTTCCCTTGATCTGGTACAGTTGCAGAAAAATTGCCATCTTTGTCTGTTTGAATGGTTTTTTTAAAACCTTTTGCCGTCATTGTTACAGTTGCGGATTGAACTGATTTTCCTGTTGAATCTACAATATGTCCGTTTATTTTTTTATTTTGGGCAAATACGCCTGTCAATAAAAAACAATAACTGATTACTAATAAGATTTTTTTCATACACAATCGTTAGCTTGTTTGTCCAAACAAATTTTGATAAATAAATTTCCTAAAAACAATCCATCAAAAATGTTCAGAATTTAGGTTGACAATGTTACACGCTATTTTGTTCTTTGCGTTTTTTTAAAGGAAGTTTTATTACGCAAACGTTCCCAATTTACTTGAAAAAACAGAAAGAAAAACATATCTTTATGAACAATTCTCAGTAATGAAATTTGAGCCAGTTACCATAAAGGATATTGCTGCAAAATTAAACCTTTCAACCTCAACCGTAAGCAGAGCCTTGCGGGGAAGTTGGGAAATTAGCAACAAGACTAAAAAATTGGTCTTAGAATATGCAGAAAAGATAAACTACCGCCCCAATCCCATTGCGTTAAGTTTGAAAGAAAGGCGAAGCCATTCTATTGGAATTGTAGTGCCAGAAATTGCCAACCATTTTTTTTCTCAAGCCATTAACGGTATTGAGTCTATTGCCTATAACAGAGGATACCATGTAAGTATTTCACAAAGTCATGAGTCTACTGAGCGTGAAATGGTGAATATTCAACATATGGCGTCTAGATCTATAGATGGTTTATTGGTTTCTATATCAGCTGAGACTGAAAATTTAAAACACTTACAAGATTTGCATGAAAAGGGGCTCCCTATCGTATTTTTTGACAGAATCGCTCCTGAAATCAATACATATAAAGTAGTTGCAGATAACTACAAAGGAGCATACGACGCTACCGTTCATTTGATAAACGAAGGATATAAAAACATAGCCCATATCACCAGTTCTCCTCACCTCTTTATCACTCAAAAAAGACTGGAAGGATACAAAAAAGCTCTAGAAGACCATCAAATACCATACGACCCAAAATTAGTAGAGTATTGCAATTATGGAGGAATGGTTGTAGACGAAGTGGAACTGGCAATCAAAAATCTTTTTAAAAACAAGAAAAAACCTGATGCTATTATTGGTGGAGGAGATCGAATTACCAGTGTAATTTTCTTGCTATTAAAAAATCAAAAGAAAGGTGGATTAAAAATTGGATACATAGGCTTTAGTAATTCTGATCTTACCGACATGTTTTCGCCTAGCTTATCCGTAGTAAGACAACCTGCTTTTGAAATGGGCGTAGCCGCTACCGAATTATTGATAAAACTGATTGAAAGTAAACGGCCCATCACAGAATTTGAAACGATTGTACTCGATACACAGCTAATAGAAAAAGAATCAAGTAAAAAAAGAATCGAGTAACTGTATAAATGACTTTACATCAAAAATCCCCTTCTGTTACTGGAAGGGGATTTTTGATGTAAACAAGATGATTAAAAATTAAAATAATTTTTCGCGTTGTGAAAGCAAATGTCCTGAATGATTTTTCCAGTCCATTTAATATCATTTGGCATTTCACCATTTTCAATTTCTTCCCCGAATAAATTACAAAGGATTCTTCTAAAATATTCATGTCTTGGGTAACTCATAAAACTTCTGCTATCCGTTAGCATACCTACAAAACGACTGATCAATCCCATATTGGACAATGCATTCATTTGTTTAATCATACCATCTTTTTGGTCTAAAAACCACCAGCCAGAACCAAATTGAATTTTTCCCTGTGCAGAACCATCATTAAAATTACCTATCATCGTTGCCATTAATTCATTGTCGGCAGGATTGAGATTGTACAATATAGTTTTTGCTAATTGATCGGTAGTATCTAACGTATTCAAAAATTTTGAAAGTGCTCTAGCTTGTGAAAAATCTCCAATAGAGTCCCATCCAGTATCAGGGCCAAGTTTGCTAAGCATTCGAGTGTTGTTATTTCTTAATGCTCCTAAGTGAAACTGTTGCACCCATCCTTTTTCATGATCCCATTTTGCAAATTCTAATAACATTGCTGATTTAAACTTCCAGTTTTCAAGAAGTGTCAACTCATTTCCGCCTCTGATTTTATTGAAAATTTGTATGATTTCATTTTGAGTAAAATCTTCCGCATAAATATTTTCTAGACCATGATCCGAGATAGAACAACCCATTGATGCAAAAAAATCATGTCGTGATTTCAAAGCTTTTATATAGTCTTCGAAAGTTATTACTGAAACATTTGTAACGGAGGACAATTTATCTAAATAGGTATTGAAAGAATGAGCATCATCTACGTTCATAGCCTTGTCGGGTCTAAAAGCAGGCAGCACTGCCACTTCAAACCCATCTTCTTTTATTTTTTTATGGAACTCTAAAGAATCAATCGGATCATCTGTTGTACATAAGGTTTGTACATTCATTTTCTTTAAGAGATTTCTTACAGAATATTCAGGTGTATGAATTTTGTGAGAGGCTTCTTCATAAATTTCTTTGGCTGTATCGGGAGATAATAATTTTGAAATGCCAAAATACCTTTGCAACTCTAAGTGGGTCCAATGATACAATGGATTTCTTAGCGTATAAGGAACGGTTTCTGACCATTTTTCAAATTTTTCAAAATCTGATTTGTTACCTGTACAGTAACTTTCATCCACTCCATGAGTACGCATGGCTCTCCATTTATAATGGTCGCCATATAACCAAGCTTGCGTAATATTTTCAAACACTAAATCAGAAGCCATTTGATCTGGCAACAAGTGATTGTGATAATCTATGATAGGTAAATGCTTGGCATATTCATGATACAACTGCTCTGCAGTTTTGTTCTTCAGTAAAAAATTATCGTCCAAAAATGGTTTCATTGTATTAATTTATGGGGTGCAATATAATTCAATTCTAATACTTAGAGCGAAACGCCTCTTTTCCATGGTATAAAATCGTCTTGATTTAACAAAACTGCTTTGGGTATAACTTCTCCACTAGCCGCTCTAATACAATATTCCAAAATATCTCTTCCCATTTCTTCAATAGTTTTAGTACCTTCGACAACGGGTCCGCAATCAATATCTATTATATCATTCATACGTTTAGTAAGATTACTATTTGTAGATACTTTTATTGTTGGACAAATAGGATTGCCTGTTGGGGTTCCTAATCCTGTAGTAAATAAAATTAAGGTTGCACCTGACGCGGCTTTTCCGGTAGTAGCTTCCACGTCATTACCTGGAGTACATACTAAATTCAATCCTGGCTTTACTGCTTGTTCTGTATAGTCAAGCGTGGCAACAATTGGAGAATTGCCTCCTTTTTTTGCTGCACCGGCACTTTTAATTGCATCAGTAATTAAACCATCTTTGATATTTCCCGGCGAAGGATTCATATGAAATCCAGAGCCTGCGTTGGTGACGATTTTTTCATAGCTCTTCATCAAGTGTATGAATTTATTTGCGGTAGGCTCATCCACACAACGATCTACCAACTCTTGTTCTACACCACATAACTCGGGAAATTCGGCTAATAATACTTTGCCACCTAAGGCAACTAACAAATCGCTGCAATACCCTACTGATGGATTAGCGCTAATTCCACTAAACCCATCGCTTCCTCCACACTTTACGCCAAGCGTTAACGCGCTCAATGGCGCTGGCTCACGTTGTAATTTATTAATCTCGACTAGCCCGCTGAAGGTTTCTCGAATAGCAGAAGCAATTAATTGCTCTTCACTTTGCGATTTTTGTTGTTCAAATATGAGCAAAGGCTTTTCAAAATTAGGATGAAGCGATTTTAAGTCGTTAAGAAAATCAGCCACTTGTAAATTTTGACAACCTAAACTCAATACAGTAATCCCGCCTACATTAGGATGGTTTGCATAGGCTGCGAGTAGCTTGCTCAATACAGCAGCATCTTGCCTGATTCCTCCGCAGCCTCCATCATGATTTAAAAATTTAATGCCGTCTACATTCTGAAAAACTCTATGAGCAGGACTTTCAGAAGATGGACTGAACTCTATATCATTCACGCTGGCTCCATTCTTATGTGCTTCTAGAAGTGTTTTTGTATATGACTTATACTTCTCTGTCTTCGCATATCCTAATTCGTTATGCAGTGCTTCCCTAATCACATCCATATTTCTATTCTCACAAAAAACCGTTGGAATAAACAACCAATAATTAGCTGTTCCGACTCTTCCATCTTTTCTATGATACCCATTAAAAGTACGCCCAACGAATTGTGAAATATCAGGCGCTACCCAATTAGGTTTTGTATTTCTCCATGCATAGTCACCTGTAGCATGTTTTACATTTGCAGTACTCATCCATTGACCCGACTTCACATCCATTTGAGTGGTTCCCACCAGCACTCCATACATAATAATTTGTTGACCTTCGGTTAGATCTATCTCAAAAAATTTATGTTTTGCCTGAATATTTTCTTTAATAAAGAAAGATTTATTTCCCAAAGTAACTGTTTCTCCTTGTTGTAAATCAGTAAGTGCTACCACTACATTATCGCTAGGATGAACTTTTAAAATTTTTTGTTGCATTAGTAATTAATGTTTAACGAATTTTGTATTTAAAATCTAAGCAGATAACTCTGCATTAGAATAATGGGTGATAGTTGCCATCACTCCCTGGTGTATCATTTGTTCTAAATTCAACAAAACTTTGCTTTCGAAGCCCTCTAATAAAGTTAAATTTTCACCCCATAATTGTTCGTTAGAAAGTACAGTTTTAACAAGATCCTCTAAAGACAAGGTCGTCCAATATTCAAAAAACAAATGAGCACTATCATCAGTTATTGGATAGGATTTGCCATTCCATTCCCCAAAATATTTTTGATTTTCGCATTTGACTGCTTTCATAAAAAACAAATATCCTGCAAAACCCAATGCCATAGAATTTGGTACTTTTTTAAATAATGAAATAGATTGTTTCAATAATGGCAAACAACGCATTTTCATCTTGGAAGAATATTGTGCCGTAATACTAATCCACTGGTGATCAATATAAGGATTACAAAAACGATCAAATACCTTGTTGGCAAAATCAAGCTTAATAGTATCCTCAATATCCATAGGGATAGAAGAAGCTATCTCTACTTGCATTAATCTTTTTGCAAATGTTGCGTAGGTCTCATCCAACATTGCATCTCTGGTTAAATTAAACCCCGATAAAAATGCTAGTCCAGAATTAAATGTATGTGTAGCATTTAATAATCTTAACTTAAGCTCTCTAAATAAATTAATGTCTGATTGAATGACTACTCCCTCATCACATTGAGCAAAAGACAATGTTTGTTTTACATGCTCATCTCCTTCGATCGCCCATAAACGAAATATTTCACTTTCACAATAAAGACCATCTTTATATCCCAAATGTTCGGTTACCTCCTCCATCTTAGCAACGGAAGGTTTACCGGGTACAATTCTGTCTACTAGTGAATTACAAAAAGTGTTGCACTTTTCAAGCCAAGAAATAAAATCATCTTCTAGTCCATTGATATGTGCTAATTCAAACACAATACCTTCAAGCTTCTTGCCATTATCAGGAATGAGTTCCGTTGGAACAATGATCATTCCACTTTGCTCGCTACCTTCAAAAGCTCTATATCTTTCATATAAAAACGATAACAATTTGCCAGGAAAGGAAACGGGTGGATATTGTTTAATGTCGTCCTGTACCAATGTGATGCCTACTTCTGTTGTATTAGAAAGAACAATCTTCATATGTGGATTATGAGCACATTCCAACACTTGATTCCATTCGTTTCTGGCATTGAGTACTCTGCTAACAGAGGCATTGATAATATTTTTCTCAACAACGGAACCGTTTTCAATTCCTTTTTCGCAAATGGTATATAAACCATCTTGTTTATCAAAATCTTGGGTATCTCCACTATTGGTCGATTTTACAATGACGATACGACCATTAAAAATCCCTTTTTTATTAGCCTTATCAATAAAGTAATCAGGCAAAGCACGCAATAATACTCCGGTACCAAATTGCAATACTTTTTCAGGCAACTCAAATATCTCATTACTTGGAACTTCAATTTCGTTGGAAGTAATATTATGTAAATTAAATTTCGATAAAATCATGAATGTGTATTTTGATTGGTTATGCTATTGATTTTCGGGATTCCATGTATTATGAAAAACCCAATTAATGGTTATATTTTTTTCAGTGATACCATCCGGTAAATGATCTTTAAACCAAGAAAAATCCCCCGATGACCTATGACAGTTATAAAAGTAAATTCTTTGTCCAAAGGGCGTTGCTGTACTATTAGGAACATGATAAACAGCGCTATCTTTCATGTTGTCGGCAAATGCGCAATTCACAAAAAACATTTGAGCATCTCTGTGATAACGTCCAAGTAAAAAACCATCATACCCTTTAAAAGAACAATGTACCATCACCGATTTACTGTCGACATTTTTACTTCCATCGTGCCAAACGCTTGCCGGGCCGCCATATGCATAAAACTGACAATCTTCAGCCCAGGCCCATCCGCGTGGACAGTAAAAATCCACCCCACCTTCCATGCTACAGTTTTTAAAATAAAACATTCCATTTTCAACATTCCATGGACTTACCGTATCTCCTCCTAATGACACAAATGAACAATTCAGCGCCTTTAATCGTGTAGCCTTTATCGTTCGTAATGCCATTTGGTGCCCAGTTTTTGTAATTCTTTTTTTGTGCGTAATTGTGTCTAAAAAACAGTCAATATTTTTTTCTTCAACAAAGTCAAAACCAAACGTGTTTTTTATGGTTATGTTTTTTATGGTTACATCATCACCGTTTACATTCATAGTTGCTGCCCCCCAATCATCTTTGTGTGAACATCTAAACTCATCTCTTGCAATTGATTGCGTGATAACCGTTTTTTCTCTGTTCTCGCCTTCTAGAATGACATGATTTTTTTCAATAAAAATCTTTTCATCATATACGCCAGCTTTGATATAAATGATTCTATCGGCACTGGATGTATCCGCTAAACTATTGATGGCTGTTTGAATACTCGTAAAATCTCCCTGACCATTTTTGTCTACTATAACTTTGTGCTGCGCTTTTGCAAACACAGAAGTTAGTACCCAAAATATGAAAAGAGTTTTTTTCATGTCAATCATTCCTAGTTTGAGATAACAACCATTTGATCAAATCATCCGCAGCCTGATAGTTTTGATACTCCTTAGGCAATTTTCTGCCATCCACATACTCGTTGTAAAACCAGGGATCTCCTACAGCAAAAACAATACCGTTACCTACCTTTGCAACACTCATCATCACTTCATTATTCTCACTATATAAAGCGCGGGCCGGCAATTTTATTTCTTGAGTACACAACTGCTTGATGTACCCTTTTTTAGCATTTTTGAATACAGATGAAGCTTTAGACAAATCCACTTCACCTTGTTCAAATTGGTCATTTTTTACATCGTGTCGTACATTCATATTCCAATGGATGCCAAATTTTTGAGCGAGTTGATTATAATGTTCAAACTCAACGTTGTTGCTATCATTAGCCATCATTACCAAGATGCCGCCATTTTTAACATAGCTGTACAATGCGTCAATGTGCTGTTGTGTAATATAATTAGGTGATTTATTTTCCTTAGGCCAATCAGGATCAATTAAAAAATAAATTGATGCTTTTGATAAATTTTTTAATGTGGGTCCATCTTCTAATAATTGAGTAGTGGCTCCGTTTTTTTGTATAATATGATTTAGAAAAGAAAATCCACCATTGTCGCGTTCATTCCATTTATAATGAAACACAATTGTTTTGCCAAAAGCATCTTGTTTAGTTTCTCTGTTAAAATAATTATCCATCATCACTATTTTTCCTTTACCTATAGAGGCATCGGAAAGTAATTCCATTTCAGAGGCGGCCATTAAAAAAACACCCAACCCTTTCGGATCATTATCAATAACGGGCTCAGACATATAATAATCAAAAGTACCGTTACGATAGGGCTTTCCGCCTAGTCCACTTACCTTTACAGTTCCTGTTAATATAAAATCATCATCAGATTTTTTTATGCAGGTGCGCATAATACCTTCCCATCCTTTTTGGGCTACAGCTATTTTATTGTAAGGAATATATCCTTTTCTACAAGCTTTTGCTATAGCATATGTAAACTGACAACTAGCAGAGGTTTCTAAATAATTACGATGTTGATTAGGTCCATTATAGCCCAACACATCATACCATAATCCAGATTTTTTTTCTTGATATTGTTGGATAGTAGAAGATAAACGTCTCAAGATTGAGAGCAATTCAGGTCTTTTGGGATGATTTACAGGAACCCATTCCAATGCATCTACCAGTGCAGAAGCATACCATCCCATAGCTCTGGCCCATGCCAATGGAGAGCACCCTGTAACAGAGTCTGCCCATTTTTCTTTTTTGGACTCATCCCAACCATGATAGAGTAATCCTGTTGCAGGTTGAATACAATGTTTTTCAATCCAAATAAACTGATTGGCTATATCATTGAAGGCAGTATCGTCATGGGCTAGATTTGCATATTCTGCATAAAAAGGCTCAGCCATATATAAGCCATCTAACCACATTTGATAGGGATAAATTTTTTTATGCCAAAACCCACCCTCGTTTGTCCGAGGCTGTTTTCTTAATTGATCACGTAAAAGGTTAGCCGCTTTTAAATATTTTTCTTTTTGTGTTACCTTATATAATAACAATAATATTTTTCCATTGTTGATGTTATCAATATTATATTCATCCTGTTTGTACGTTTTAATTGAGCCATCCTCATTTATGAAAAAATCTGTTTGTTTTTGTATGTATTCAAAATATCTACCATCTCCTGTATTGAGCCACTGTCCTTCTATTCCCTTTAACAGCACACCCATGTCATAGGTCCATTTGGCAGGTTTTGCATCTAGTGAAAAACTATCTTTCCAGATATGCATAACCGTTTGTGCCATTTGTGACCCAACAGACTGCGATTGTGTTGTAAGCATCAATAGCATCATGCATATAATCAATACACTTCTCATTAATTTCAATTCTGTTCTAGATTTATTTTTAATTCTTTTTCTATTTAAACTGAATCATGCTTTCGGTTGCACCCAATTCCAGTATTAATTTTTCTTTTGACTTAGATGAATCGGTGTGTAATACTTGAATATTCTTATTTTTTTCGCCACTCACTCTTATTAGATTTTCTGTGCCAGCCGGATAAGTCAAATTATCAAATTGAATTCCGTCACTGTTGATGATATCTACTACAGGATGAGTGTTTTCAGGAATGACATGTACTTTATTAAAATTGATATTAGATGCTTCTTGTATATCGATTCCATTCTTTGATTGAATAGTAATATTTTTCAGTTGGATATCTGAAATATGCATTTCGGGCAATCCTCTTATAAAAATTGCCTTTTCTGCTCCATTGCAATAAACATTATTAATAGAAAAATTCCTGAATTGAGGTGTTGTTTCATCTACTGGCTTGCGTTCCACTTTTGGCAATTCTCTTTTTTCGCCCTCTAATGGAACCGGATCCTTAGCTGTATAATACATGTCAAATAAAATAGCCTCCCCAACAATGTCTTTCATGTAGATGTTGTTGATGAAAATATTTTCAACAAGTCCACCACGACCTCTGGTTGTTTTAAATCTTAAGCCGATATCTGTTCCTATAAAAGTGCAATTATTTACAGTAATATTTTTTACACCACCACTCATTTCACTGCCTATTACAAACCCGCCATGAGAAGCATACACGGTGCATCCAGAAATGGAAACATTTTCAGTAGGCTTGTTTCTTTGTCTGCCTTGTTCATCTCTACCACTTTTCATGCAAATGGCATCATCTCCTACATCAAAAACAGAAGAAGCTATGACAACATTTTTACAACTTTCTACATCTATTCCATCGCCATTTTGAGCAAAAGAAGGATTTCGAACTTGAATATTTTTTACAGTAAGATTTTCGCACATGAGCGGATGCAAACACCAAGCTGGCGAATTTTGAAACGTCACACCTTGCAAATACACATTTTTACATTTTAACAGAAACACCATATTGGGTCGTAAAAAATCTTTCACACTATCATAGAAAGCATTTGATTTTTCTGGACTCGTTATTGCGCCTGGATTGGAGTATAATGTACCCTTAAATGATTTTTCAGATGGGTACCAGGTTTTTTTATCATCACTTAACAAGCCGCCACTTGAGATGAATTTTTTCCATTGTGTAGCATTGACTTTATCTTTCTTTACCATTCTCCATGCGTCGCCATTTCCATCAATAATTCCTTCGCCGGTAATTGCAATATTTTGAGCTCCATCTGCCGAAATAGGTGATTGGTTTCTCATTTGATTTACGCCTTCCCAATTGGATTTGATTAATGCATAGGCGGAAAAATCTCTGGTAAATAAAAGTGTTGCCCCCCTGGAAATAAGTAAGTTAATATTACTTTTTAATACAATCGGCCCTGAAAGCCATAATCCAGGTGGTAATAATACTACTCCGCCCCCATTTTTAGAACAAGCTTCAATAGTGGCATTGATGGCTTTGGTGTTTAAATCCATTCCATTGGATACAGCACCATACTTTTCAATATTGAATGTATCTTTTTTAAAATGCGGGATTGTGACATTAGGAAGTGTAAATTCCTGTTGGGCAAATATTATTTTTGTTATAAAAACAAAGGTGGCTAACAATCTAATTTTCATGGCTTTTATATCTAATTCAGTAGCAATATTGAACGCGTAAGGTAGAAAATTTTGGTGTCAATGGTTCTTAAGAAATAGGAAAATATAGAGAGTTTCTACGCAAACGTTACCATTCCGCAATGGCAAATACAAAACGCTTGACTTTCAGCGCTTTTCTACAAAAAAAGCCTTGATTTTGACATAAAAATTTAAGATAGCTTCACAGCTTGACGGGCCAATAATTTCCATACTCCTTTTTGCTTTTGCCAAACCAGCAGTACTTTTAAGTGCACCTCACCTGGCACTCCTTTATCATTGGTTACAGCGTTGAGATTATGTCTTACGATGGCTGTATTTCCGGAGATGTAAATAGTTTGATCGGTGAAATCCATGTTGACAAAATCTGATTTGCCAGATACAATTTTTTCTACAAAAGCTTTTTTTCCCTCCACAGTTCCTCCTGAATGTCCATAACTTAAACTATCGGCAGTTATTTTGCACAACATATTACTATCCGCATCAATCATCGCTTTGGATAAATTTTTAAGGGCGATAGATATTTCTTCTATTGATTTTGTTTGAGAAAATGATGTTTGAACAGCAATTGTAAAAATGAAAATAAATAGATGTTTTCGATTCATGTTTTATTTTTTTATGGTAAACCAATCAAAATCTGCGTAACCGCAATCATTTGTTTTTGTGTTTGAGTGAGCAAACAGGCCAACTTTTGCACCAACCCACTTACCTTGTGTGGCATGTAGTTGGTTAGGTAATGTAAAAAATTGAATGCCATCTGTGCTATATCCAAAAGAACAAATACCCTCTTTAGCAACAGATACTTTTAAATAAACTGACTGATTAGTGGACACATTAGTTAAAACCTCTTGACGTTCTTCATTTCCCTGATCAGCTTTTTTACATATCGACTGAACTATATAAACTCCGGAATCTTTTTTTTCTAATCCAATCCATGCATAATCATATCCAAAAACGATTATGCCACACTTATCATTTTTTTTATTTGGCGTAAATAAAACTTTGGTGATCGCTTCAAATGATTCTGATTCAAATTTTTTCATCAGTAATTGAGGTACATTGTACAAATTATTGAGTGAATCTTGATAATAAGCAGTATACAAACGCAATGAAGTACCGTTAAGATAAGACCATTGTAAGCAAGGATTTGCCTGCCATTGCCACTCGTTATTTAGTTTACAACCGCTAAAACTATCTGTTTGACTAGAACTGATTTTATTGATCGGATCAATTGCATTGGTGCCAGGGTAATAAATAACAGGTTGTCCTATGCCGTTATGCTGAACATCTTCTCCTATTAATGGCCAATCATTATTCCATTTCATTGGTTGCAAATGAACAACTCTGCCATAAACACCCCTGTCTTGAAAATGAATAAACCAATCTTTTTGATTTTTATCTTTTATCCATGCCCCTTGATGCGGTCCGTTAATATCAGTACCTCCTTGATTCATTACGACTCTTCTTTCATAGGGTCCATAAATATTTTTACTTCTCAATACCGTTTGCCATCCGGTGGACACTCCTCCTGCTGGAGCAAATATGTAGTAAAAACCATTTTGTTTGTATAGTTTAGGCCCTTCTATTGTAGGATCATCTACATGTCCATCATATACAATACTTCCTTCGTTTACAATATTTGTTCCTTCTTTATTCAACTCTTTCATTACCAGTAAACTCTTTATTCCAGCTCTGCTTCCTGCATATGCATGAATCAGGTATACTTTACCGTTATCATCCCAAAAAGGGCAAGGATCAATTAATCCTTTTCCAGAAATAACAAGTAAAGGCGAAGACCAAGGGCCTGTAATTTTTTTTGAATGAATCATGTAAATCCCAAAATCAGGATCAGGATAATAAATATAATATTGATTATTATGAAATCGAATTGCTGGTGCCCAAACGCCACCCCCGTGCCTTACCGATGAATAATAACTTTCCGGAACGAGCTTGGGTAATGCGTGACCGACCAAATCCCAGTGAACCATATCGTTTGATGTTAAGATAGGCAAGCCAGGTGTATGATTAAAACTCGAAGCCGTCATAATGTACTTACTCCCAACCCTAATCACATCAGGGTCACTATAGTCTGAGTATATAATCGGATTGCGGTAATACAATTCTTTTGTTAAATTTTGTCCTATTGCTGAATGCAGAAACAAGAAAAAATTGACAATGAAAAAATGTATTGAACGTCTCATTTTATTATTATATTTTTTAAAGCTTGACCCAACATTTATTTTGATTACTCTCAAAAGCAGCTTCTATAATTTTTATCACCGCCTTACTTTCTTGTGGATCTACAGGAAGTTTTTTTTGTTCTCTAATAGAATCATAAAGTAATTGATAATAATTCATATAGTTGCCAACCAGAGAAGGAATAGCTTTTCGGATAATTTGTCCATCGATTTCAGTATGTAGTACCCCTGCCTTATCTTCTGGTTCGATTGCCCAATCTTCAATAGTTGGCAAAATACCTTTTTGAAGTAGGCCCTCTTGTACATCTGCTTTGTGTTTTACAAAAGAACCCTTGCTGCCATGTAACACATAGCCTGGAATAGGCTCTCTTACTTGATAACTTGCTTTCAGTCTAACACGAAAACCCGAATAATACATTATCAACTCAAAATAGTCATCCACTTTTGAAACAGGTCTCATCGCAAAAATATCGGCAAATACAGCTTCTGGCATACCAAATAAACATATAGCTTGGTCAATTAAATGTGAGCCCAAATCATATAGACAACCTGTTCCTTTTTCCAACTTCTCTTTATGCAACTTATAACTTAAATCATTATCAAACCTATCATAATGAAACTCTGCTTCTCGAATATCTCCTATCCATCCTTCTCTGAGAACTTTTTGTATGGTTAGAAAATCGCTATCGAAACGTCTGTTTTGATACACAGACAAAATACAATTTTGTTTTTCGGCCAAGGCTATCAATTCATCACACTCTGCAACTGAAGGCACAAAAGGTTTCTCTACCACTACATGTTTTCCTGCCCTTAAAGCCATTTTTACATACGTATAGTGAGTAACGTTAGGTGTATTTACAATCACTAACTCCACTTTATCATTTTGTAACATTTCTTCCAGCGTTCGATACACGACTGCATCTGGATATTTCTCTTTGGTTACATTTTTTGTTCTTTCCCAAGTAGCTACTAGCTTAAATTTCGGATTTGTTGCAATAAAAGGAGCATGAAAAACGATGCCGCTCATGCCCATTGAGCAAATTCCTACTCCAATTGGAGATTTGTTTATGGTTGAAGTGGATTCCAATTTCCTAAAATGTTTTGATTAGTAAATAATTGTGCCTGTTCGCTAGATAGTTGACGACTCCATGATACACGGGCTACTGAGTTTGCACCTGGACCAACAGAATTATATTCAGCATATCTGGCTGTTAATTCATTAGAAGGATTCTTCCAGTTATTCCAGCCTTCGGGAATGATATGAGCACCCAACCAACAATTCAGATAAGTAACACTAGCTGCAGGACTCCAGGGTCTTCCTAATGAAACTTTATTGATGCCAGAATCTGCGGTCAGTGTACAGTTCCTAAAAACAAATCCATAGGGGATAATCGAGTTAGTTGAAGCAGCCGTTACATGTGAGTTCTTTTTACTGTGGATATGGCAACTATCAAATAAAGCAGTAGAGGCGCCAAAAATAAAATCAGTAGTTCCTTCGATGTTACAATTTTTAAAATATTGTTTAGATCCGTTTCCACTTAAGAAAAGAACATCCTGAAAACCTTTAAAATCACAATGTAAAAAAGCAGCTCTCGTTCCCTCTACTCTTACCGCCACTGCTTGACCTGCCTTCATACCTGCATTGTTTTGAAATGAAATATCTTCTGCCCTAAAATCATTTCCATAGATAAAAGTGGCTGCACAAGTCCAGGTATTCAAAGTATCCCCATTTTCCAGTCGTGTGCCAGCATGGTTGTTATAATATATAATTGTCTTGTCTCTGCCTGATCCCTTTAATGTAATGAAATGTTTCCTTGCATCCACAGTCACCAATTCATTATAAACACCTTCTTTAATTTGTATGACGATTCTTTTGTTATTATTATATGGTACTGCATCTAATGCTTCCTGTATAGTTTTGTATTTGGCCGTTCCGTCCTTAGCAACTGTCCATTTTTTTTGAGCATCCGCAGAAAAGGAAAGAGCAAAAAAAGAAAAAATGAATATTAGAGGTCTCATTTTATTTTTTGATAAGTTTTATAACTCTCTCAGTCAAATCAGGAAATAAATTTTTCAATTCCGACAAAGCCATTTGTGCAACTAATCTTGCGCCTAATTCTGAATAATGTGTATTATCTTCTTTACCATCGGGATAGTTAGGATGTTCGCCGGGCTTAACCTGAAGAAATAATAGTTTTGATGTTTCCACGCCAAAATTATCATACATCTCCATTGTCTTTTTATCTAAATCAATGAAAGGTACATTTTGTGAAAGAGCTACTTCTCTTACTGCTGCAGAATAATCTTTATGTGTTTCCATTGTATGACCTGTTGAATCAAATTTTCTTCTGCTTACGGGTGTAAATAAAATCGGAATAGCTTTTTTAGATCTTGACTCGCTAATAAATTTCACCAAGTTTGCTTTGTATTCATCTAATGTAGTATATCTTTCTTTTTTTTCTTTTGATTCATCATTATGTCCAAATTCTATAAAAACATAATCACCTTCATTTACATTGTCAATTACGGATTGCCAAATTCCTTCTGAGATAAATGTTTTGGTACTTCTTCCATTTTTGGCTTTGTTTTCAATTTTAACCAGCGAAGTATCCCAAAAGTAGGCAAAGGGCATTCCCCAACCAGTTTCTGGATAGGCTTTGGTTTCTTTAATACTCATAGTGCTATCGCCACACATCCAAATGGTTATTTTATTTTTAACAGGTAAAGCGAAAGAAAATAATACAAGAGAACAAAAAAGAAAATGTAAAGGTTTCATATCTACTTGTTTAATATTATTTAATGATGTTAGAAGTTGGCAAATCAACCTGTATGAGACTATTCAAGAAAAGCTCTATGTTGGTATAGTTTTTATCCAAATTATACATCCCAGCATCCGTATCATCTAAAGGATTTAGATGCTGTTTAATTTCCCAATCGTCCGGAATGCCATCTTGATCGGTATCTTTTTTTACTGGGCCCATTTTCAAGTTCGGCCAAGCATGTAAAGTTAATTCATATGCAGTGCCGTGAGTAAATCCTCCCTGCACATCAATAAATTTACCCGTTCCGTTTTTAACATCTTCAATAATTCTCTCATCAAGCGTATCTCTTGATGGAAAATTGCATCCTACATTCAACAACACTTCTTTATACGCTGTATAAGCATCTACTGTTGGTATGGCTTTCATTGGGATAGGCAATAACAAAAATGATCGAGCAAGATCGGTATCTGAACCATTTTCCATAACAACACCTAACTTATTATTTGATGAAACAACAGAATCTCCTTCGAGCCTATTCCCATTGACATACCATTTACCAAAAGGAATGTCTTTTCTTTTATAAGGATTAGCCAATTGATGAAGAGCTTTTTTTAATGTGGAAGGGCCTGGCTTATAATAATTATTTACAAGATTGTAGTTGCCTCCCTCTCCTGCGTATACATTATTATGTCCCCAATTATAAATTACATTATTTCTATAATCTGCATTTTCCTCTTTAGTATGTCTAATACCATTGAACCGAGGAGTTCTGCTATTACAATGTGCAAAAAGATTATGATGAAAAGTAGCATGCATTCCGCCCCATATGGCTCCAAAACCATGACTTTCATAATCTGAATCACCTGATTCAAAATGATAAGAATAATTCAATGGCTCTGCAATTAAATTCCATTGCAAGGTAGTACTATCGCCAGCGTATATACTAAACGCTTCATCTGTACTCCAGCTAATTGAACAATGATCAATTAGGATATTTTTCTTTCGGGTTCCGCCCAATGCATCATCTCCTCCATTTCCATCAATCATACCTCCACGCTGATATTTATCTCCTAACCTAAATCGCAAAAATCTGATAATGATATTGTCGCCATTTAACAATACAGAACAATCCGCAATACAAATGCCATCACCTGGGGCCGACTGACCTGCAATGGTAACATTACCTGCAACACGAAGGTTGGACTCAAGATGGATGGTGCCAGCTACCGCAAAAACAATCACTCTGGGGATTTTTGCCTCTGCTGCATTTCTAAAACTCCCCGGACCTTTATCTAATAGATTTGTAACAACAAAAACTTTGCCTCCCCTTCCACCAAAAGTATATTTTCCATACCCCTCTGCACCTGGAAATCCTATTGGCTTTATTTCAGTAGTTATTTTCTCAGATATAGCATGATGACTGGGAGAATGAAAACATGCAAAAAATGGAAAAAATAAAATAAACAATAAAGAATATGAAATAGACTTATGTAAAGTCATTATTAAGATATTTAAGTAAATTACTTTTCTTCTTTACAAAGGATTACCAGAGGTTTTTAGGACAACTATCGCCATATTTATTACCAAGAAGAAAGCCTATTACTAACTCATGTGTATTTCCAGTATAAGCACTTAATTTCTGATCAGATGTGGCACTGTAAGAATAACCAATATTAATAGTGTGTGCGATGTTCATACCTGCCATAAAAACATTGCCACTCAATTCATCTTTAAAACTGTAACCACCACCAATCCAAAGAACGTCGCGATATTGTAGTTTAGAAACAAGCTGAACAAAAGTAGGGAAAGGACTTATTTGTAGAATTGCTGCTGAGGGCAATATCGATAAATCATTTGATAATTGAAATTTGTATCCTGCTTGTGCAAAAAGATGTGGCTTATTACTTTCTCCGTATTTTTCGCTCTCAACAAGACTAATTTTACCTGGAACGATATTCAAGACAGATGAGCCTATAAAAAAGTTTCTACCATAAAACCAAACCCCAGCACCCATTTCAAATTTTGTTCGCATTATTTCTCCATTATTTACACCTACAGCAGGATCATTAGGATCTAAATTTGCCCAAACGATTTTGCTTTTGTCTAAAAATACATTTGTAGCACCCGCCATAAAACCTGCAGCAATGCTAGCATGTAAGGATACAGGAATATGATAGGCATAAGATGCGGCAAAGGTAGTTCTTGTGATATAACCCGTTTTGTCAGAAATTGCCGTAAACCCTATACCATGATGAGCCGTTTCTGGCTCATCTAACTCCAGTTCTTTTGATTTATATGGATTACTTCCTTGCATGTCAAAAGAAGTTGCGGTAGGTCGATTTCCCTTTTTTCCAATAGGTCCATGCACAGTGGCATAATAAGTTACAGGAGCTCCTTCGATACCAGACCATTGATTTCTATATCCAATTTTCACATCTACATAATTTTCAATGCCCGTTACAGCAGGATTCAATATATAATTATTCAAAACATATTGCGCATAATATGGTTTTAATTGTGCTTTTGCAATCGATATAGAAAAAACAATCGCAATAAACAATACACTTTTTTTCATTTTTTTTATTTTAATACATATTAGTGGTGTCAAAATCTTAACGAATGACTGTTACATAACCTTTTTTAGAAGGCCTTGTGCCATTCAAGTCTATAATATAATAGTAAGTACCCTGTGGAACCGGACTACCATTATAGGTTCCATCCCAGTCGCCCAAATTATTTTTCGTGTCAAATATAATTTGACCATACCTATTAAAGACTTCTATCCTACAGCCTGGATAAAAGTTAATATTTGAAATAGTCCATTTATCATTTATACCATCACCGTTAGGAGTAAATGTATTTGGAACAATAAAATCTCTAAGTACTTTAACCGTGAGTTGCTCATTTGATTTACAGCCATTCGAAGATAAGATGTTGATGCTGTATGCTATATCTTGATTAGGTGTACAAATAGGTGCGCTTGAAGAAGAATTATTTAAGAAAGTAGCTGGCGTCCAATTAAATGAGAAGCCTGTACCAGAAATTGAAATAGGATTTAAGGTAACAGCCTCACCCTCTAAAACATTTTTATTTCCGCCATAATCAACTTGTGGAGTTGGAAAAATGGTGATGTTGTTATAACCAGTATCAGCACAATTATTATTGGATGTAAAAATATATTGTATTTGATGCTGACCCTGACCTGCTTGTGATGGTATCAATACGGGACTATTGCTAATTCCTGCTCCTGAGTATATGCCGATTCCGTTATTTCCGAAAACATCTGAAGCTGTATTTAATGTAATCGATGGAACTTCTTCACAAACCGATGATATTGCATTAAAGAGAACTTTAGGAGTGGCTTTTAGTACGATATCTTTATAGTATTGTCCTTCACAAGAGCCACCTGAATATGCTTTTATAAGTACTCTATAATTTTTGGTTGCCGGTGTTCCAAAAACCGGATAGGCTTGTGTATATGAATGATTTAATATCGGGTGAGCATCTATTGTTGTATTTGAAACATTGGACAGATAATCCCAAAAAATAACCACGCTATCAACAGAACCATAGCCGTTAACAATACTAGTGTTATTTATGGACAGTATTTTATTACTACATAGGGAATCAATATTATTGAAGGTGCTGAACGATGCTGTTGGCGCATCAAACACTTTAATTTGAAGTAAGGTGTCTTTTCTGCAACCTAGAGCAGATATAGCAGTCAATGTAACGTTATACGCGCCACCTGAAGTATACACATGAGTTGCTGGACTAGCTGCAATAACTGGTGAAGTAGCGTCTCCGAAATCCCATAAAAGCTGATTCACTGAACCCGAAACAATAGTACTTTGATTTGTAAACACAGCTGTGCCACTGGGGAAACATGTATTATTAAATGAAAATTTTGATACTGGCAATGGGTTAATTGTTACAGGGATATCTTTTAATAATGAAGTACAACCCGAACTACTAACTACGGTTAATTGCACATGATAAACTTTTGCAGTATCATACTTATGTTTAATCAGTCCAGGAGATGTTTGAATAAATGTAGTGCCATCACCAAAATTCCAAGACCATTGTGTAATAGAAGTGGCATTAGGAATAGAAGCATCTGTAAATGCGATTGAATCACCCTGACAATGAATTGCGCTATAAGTAAAATCTGCAACTGGTATTATATTAATCTTGATACTATGATTCGCAACATTAGAAGAGCACCCAACGGCAGATGTCGTTTGTAAAGTAACGTTATATAAACCAGTGCTATTCCAACGATGTTTTGGATTTTGAAGATGACTACTATCATTAACACCTGAAGTTGGATCATTAAAATGCCATGTCCAAGACGCAACACTACTCCCTGGTGTTGTTACACTACCAGTTAAGAGTACACTATCTGCCAGGCATGCCTCTGCAGGACCTGTAATATTTGCTGTAGGCTGTGCAAATACAGTATTGAATACAATTATTGAATCATCTATACAACCATTTATACTTGTAGCAGTTAGTTTTACATTAAATGGACCAACACTGGTATAGGTATGCTGAGCTGATGAACTAGCAGAAGTAGCATCTCCAAAATCCCATGAATATGTAACTGAACTTAACGTTCCATCATTTATAGAAGTCGTATTTACAAATGAGGCTAGCGCATTTGGCAAACATATATTACCTGGTAAATTAAAGCTTGCTAAAGGTGTAGCATTTACTACAATCCTTCTTTTTGAAGTATCACTATAACAACCTTTATCTGTTTTCACTTTGAGTATAGCATAATAAATACCTCCAGTATCATAGATATGAGTAAAGGAGTTCGAAGTAAATTTTGTTTCAGTATGACCATCTCCAAAATCCCATTGCCACTCAACAATGTTTCCTGAATTAGGAATAGAATTATCATTAAAAGTTACAGGACTCTTTGCACAAGTAGGCGCTGTAAATGAAAAAGCAGCAGTAGGTTTGGCATTAATCGTTATGCTATGATTTACCAGAGAAGAAGTACAACCACCTCCAGACTCTACGTAGAGACTTACTTGATAAGTCGATGCTGTTGAAAATAAGTGTTTAGGATTTTGTAAATTACTACTATCATTTGCTCCGGAAGCTGGATCTCCAAAATTCCAATGCCATTTTACGATATTACCAAATGAAATTTTACTGGTATCCGTAAATTGAACCGTATCAGCAAAACAGCCTTGTGATGGCATACTAAAAAATGCCTGTGGTGTTGCATTTACTACAATAGTGTCAACATACAAATTACTCAAACATCCATTCGCAGTTTTTACCTGAAGTGTATCAATAAAACGACCAGGCACATTATAAGCATGTGTTTGATTTGCATTGGTTGTAGCAATTGTTGAAGTACCGTCGCCAAAGTGCCAATTCCACTCAACAATATTTCCTGAGGTTCCTGTACTTACTGAAGAATCTGAAAATACAACTGAAGTGCCAAAACAAATGGTATCGTTGGGTGCTATACCGAATTTAGCCTTAATGCCACCTGTTAAATCAACAACTCTGGTAGTATCTGAATAACAGCCAATATTATTGATTACGCGCAGATGAGCGTTGTAAACTCCAATAGCAGGATAATTATGTTGTGGTGGATTTTGAACATTGGATGATGTTGCATCACCAAAATCCCATATCCATTTTATTATATTACCTCCTGCGTAAGGTCTTGTAGTGTCTCTGAAATTCACCAGTGTACTGCTACAGCCAGTAGCAATAAAATTAAACTTAGCCGTATCCGTTACTACCTCCATGTCAATAGGTATGACTTGTGAATTTCCACATTCACTGCTGAATGTTCCAAAAATAGTAGCATACACTCTGTACACTCCTCCCTCTTTAAATACCAATTGAGAAGGCATTCTATAAACATTGTAAGTAATTTCGTTATCTACATATGTGCTTACTGGAGTTGGGTGCACAATTGTTGTGATGCCGTTAGGAGCTATGTTCGTGTTATTAGTTGCATCCCATTTTATTGAATCAATACTTGATGCTAAATAAGGAACTGCAATTTGAATGGTGGTAGGATTATTTTTACATGTCTTACTGCCGCTGATTGTATCATAGGGATTCAATGTCTTGATTACAGCAGATAAGTTTTTGATAGCAGTACCAGCATTATAACCATAACTTTCACCCGAAGCCATACCATATGCAATGGCGTTAAATCCAGAATCAGAAACCAAATTATGATATTGTGAACTTGAAACCCTAAATCTTGCATAAGAGTAGCCAACTGCATTAGGATGTGGAAGAAATGCAGCAGCAATTGGTATTAGAGGAGATGTACTGTAGGGTGTTCCAGCAATATAGCTGGATCTACCTGTATCTACCATGTTAGTAGTATTGGTAGCAGGATCTAATCTGAAACTTGAAATACCTGAATTTTTAATTACAACATTTATAAAACTTGCACCGCTGGTTGCTATAGTTGATTTACCTGCTGAGAATACAGATATGTTGTTAATGGCCTGTTGAACTGGACTTAAAATAATCATTTCAGGATCTCCACTTCCATTATTACCAAAAGTGTTGTTTTTACAATTGCCAGTAATAATATACTGTATTAACATGATCGGCTTATCACTTTCAATAAGGTTGGGTGTATTATTCTCGATTTGATAATAAAAATTATTAACTAAGCCCGTAAGAGGTGTTGTATGAGTGGGATTATTTACCCATACATTGGTGGTAGGATCTAATACACAAATTTTATAAATCCCATATTCCATTGTTTTGGTTGGAGTAGTCACATACTTGGTACCCCATGCTACCCTTGGAAACATTTGCTGTAACATGTTATCAGATCCACTACTCAATGAGCATCCATTTGAATTCACAAAAGTTCTACCATTCCCTGCCCATACAGCGATTTTTTTATTGCAATCTACCGAGCGTATAAGCGAACCCGTTAAATCTTGTCCGACTCCGCTACTGCCAGAACCATTGATTCTGCTCATGGCATTGAAAATCTGACCTTTTTGTAAAGTAATTGTAAATGGAATATTGGCAGGATATCGAATATTCGCAGCAGGAGTATTAGTACCAAAAATGGTTGCTGAAGAAGAATCAATGATATCCGCCGTTGGCGTTATCTCTATGCTAGTATTATCTTCTGCAGCCATCACAAAAAAGAATGAATTGGGGACTCCGCTATTTGAAGTTCCACCCAATGAAAGAACGTTATAAGTAGCACCCCATGTATTGGTAGGAAACAACAACATAGCTCCTGCCGCATCAGTTCCGTATGTATGTTCATACACAGCCACTGGAACACCATCCATACTTTCAACGTGAATACCCCTTGGAGTAATGCCTGTAAAATATAAGCGGGAATCAGGTAAGTGATTAGGATTGTCTCTAACGCCCAATTCGCCTCTGGGAAAATTAGTTACTTCAACAGATGTATTAGCTGCTATTGGAATAATTCTTGGAAAAGAAGGATCCGCTACACCGGGTATGGAAACTCTAACACTTGTAGCTTGCTTTGCAGAAATATACAACGACATATAAGCACCATCTGAATTGTCGTTATTACTCATTCTGGAATGATAGCCAAAACCCGTCCAAAAATCAATACCCATGTTGGTTAGGTTGCCTGTTGGAGAAAGTAAAGTTCCTAAGCCGCTAACTGGAATGCTGATAGATGGCGCGCCACCACCAGCGTTAGTAATATTCCCATTGAAGGCTCCATTACTTGATGGAAAAAATCTAACATAGATTATCGTTGGGGTTAATGTATTTGAAGTATACGGCAATGAAATGGATGTCGTATAACCGGAACCGCTAGTTGTTGAAATCACATAACCGGCAGGCGCATTGATGGTAATGGATCCTGTGGCGGTAGTCAGATAAACCGCCGAAATTGTATAAGATAATTCCGAAGAGTATACCCCCTGAGACACTGCTCCAAATGATAAAGCATTCGGATTTACAATAATGGTAGGTGTTGCAACTGGAGTAGTAAAAACACTATCTCCTCCATAACTTGTGCCTGCACTGTTTGTTGCATAAGCCCTTACATGGTAGGTTGTAGCGGGGAGTAAGCCCGTTAGAGCACTTGTGTAATTTCCCAAACCAGTTCCATTAGTTGTAATTGAATTAGCTATCGTAGGGTTTGCAGTAGTGCTCCAACAAACTCCTCTTGAAGTTACGGGCGCTCCAGCCTCTGCAATCACTGTGCCACCGCTATTGGCAGTTGTAAACATTACCTGACTGACACTAGAAGTTGTTACAATCGGAGGATTGATAGTAAATGGTGTAATCAATAAATTATCTACCCCCATATCATTGGTTACAGTAATAGCACTTCCAATTTTTATTTTATTAATAATGGCACTATTAAAAGTAATTGTAATGGTGTTACATGAAGTACCTGGACTTGTTATATTCGTTCCTGCACTCCAAGTATTTCCATTGTCAGTTGAAGTATAATAGGTAAAAGTTCTGTTGGTTCTATTATCATTAAACGTTAAAACAGCCGCTCCTTGTGCTAATAATGGAGAAATCAAATAGGCTGTATCCCCACCCTTAAATCTTAAAGCTGTAGTAGCAGTTGGACTGCATGGATCAGTACTGGTTGTGAGATATGCCTTATAGACTCCCCAAGAACCTGTGCTAGCATCATATCTAGTTAAAGTTGTGGGAGCAGCAGCCTGTAATGGAAATGCTCCTGTTTCAAAAGTTTCCACTGTATATGTGTACGGGATTTGAGCATTCGCTACAAACATGATACCCATAAAACCCAACAAGGTCAACAATAGTTTTTTCATTACTAATTTTCTTTTATTCTAAAACAATTTTCTATCTAATGATGGTTACATAGCCTTTTTTAGTAGGTCTTGCTCCATCTAAATCAATGATATAATAATAGGTTCCAGAAGGCACTTGACTTCCATTGTAACTGCCATCCCAATCTCCTGTACTATTTTTTGAATCAAAAATTATTTGTCCATACCTATTAAAAACTTGAGCTCTGTAATTTGGATAAGTTGACATATTTGAAATAGTCCACTTATCATTAACACCATCACCATTGGGTGTAAATGTATTGGGAACTGTAAAATCTTTGGCTACCTTAATTAAAATATTGTCGACATTTTTGCATCCATCCAAACTTACCACTTCTACATGATACAGTATATCCTCTAAGGGTTTTGATACTGGAGCATTACTGTGAACATCATTTAAATAAGTAGATGGAGACCAAGTATACGTTAGAATTGTGTTTGATGTGGTTGGCATTATAGTGATAGCGTCTCCTTCTAACACTGTTTTATCTGGACCTAATTCTACTATTGGGGTTGGATAAACCAAAATAGAACGGATTGCGCTATCTATGCATCCATTTGTTCCAGTAAACGTATAGGTAATTAAATTATTACCGGAACCTGCAATATTGGGTGAGAACATGTTTCCAACCATTATACCATTGCCCGAATACACACCATTGCCAGATAAGACTGTAATGTTATTAGCTTGATTCAGAATTATAGGTGTTGCCTCTTCACAAATATTCGGCAAAGGATCAAATTGAATTTTTGGCGCGGCATGTATTACAACAGGCAATACAGAGTCCTTAACACAAGATCCATTGTATGCCCTTATATTTATGGAATAATTTTGTGTCAGTGGATTTCCAAAGACCGGATATTGATGTTGAATATTTTGAAGCTGTGTTGGATGTAATACTAACGTAGTATCCAAAAGATTGGGAGCATTCCAAGAAAACTTAATCGCATCTACTGTGCCATATCCACCTACGGGAACAAAAGAATGATTAATCAATGTCAAAGGAAGATTACTACATACATTTCCAGTATTTCCAATACTAACAGATACTACAGGCTGTGAGCGAATGATGAGGGTATGACTTTTCGAATATTCACAACCATTGATAGATGTGGCAGACAATATAACATTCCATTGCCCACCTGAGGCGTAATGATGATTGGGAGCAATTATACTTGAACTATCTCCATCTCCAAATTGCCACTTGTAAATCATTTGTGAAAGTGTGCCATCAGAAATAGTGGTTAAGTTGGAAAAATTTACTGTAACAGGATTACATAAACCTAATGGATAATCGAAATCTGTTTTAGGAGTTGGATGAATTGTAATTGTAACAGGTGCACGATTACTATAACAACCCTTATCTGTTTTCACTATCAAGTTTACTAAATACATATTTGCATTAGTATAAGTATGTGATACGGATGATCCGTTAGATTGTAATTGATGAGAAGCATCTCCAAAAACCCAATCCCACTCTGTTATATTACCGGCAGCTGAAGTAGATGCATTGCTAAACGTAACACTTTGATTTTCACATAAAGGGCTACTTACTGAAAAGATTGCAGTTGGCAATTCATTTACATTCAATGAATGTGTGATAGAATCAACACATCCTTTATTAGTTGTAACAATCAATTTTATTGAATGCGATCCACCCGAAGTGAATATGTGACTTGAGGTATTTGATGCGCCTACTCCACCATCATCAAATATCCAATTCCAACTGGTTATATTTTGATTCACCAATTGAGTAGTGTCTTTGAACAAAGTACTTGTTTGTAAACAAACTTCAGAAGCATAGGTAAAATCAACAGTAGGTTTCTTAAATAATGTTTTAAAAATCTTTACGGTATCTCTGGAGCATGTTCCGATAGAGGCAGTTAATTTTACCGCATAACTTCCAGTGTCCGCATAATTATGAATGGGAGAAATAACATTACTTATTGCAGTAGCATCTCCAAAATTCCAAGTATATGACATGGTTGCACCACCTAACACAGAAGAGTTATTGATAAAAGTAGCTGCGTTACCTGGCAAACATACATTGCCCGGTAATATAAAATCAGGAATAGGTGTATTGCCAATTGTAACGGGTATTATTTTTTGCGACCGGCAACCGTTGCTATTTTCAACCGTAAGTGTTACATTAAAAACACCCGCACT
Source organism: Chitinophagaceae bacterium (assembly GCA_947452965.1). GTDB lineage: Bacteria > Bacteroidota > Bacteroidia > Chitinophagales > Chitinophagaceae > Ferruginibacter. The sequence continues at coordinate 51,974 of CANGEW010000011.1, forward strand.
CATAAATAAGTGAACTGGATTGGTACTGACAAAAAAAGTATCCTTAGTGCCATCCGCATAATCCCAATACCACTTTGTAATTGTACCACTGTTTATAAAAGAGCTATCCGTAAATGTGATACTTTTGGCAACACAACTGATTCCACTGAAGCCAAAATTAGCTGTGGGAGAATTTTGAATGACAAAAGTTTTTACAGTGTCATCGTAACATCCTTCGGCATTGATTACACGAAGCTTTATATTAAAAGAACCACCCGCATTAAATGTATAAGTTGGATTTTGACTTACAGAAGTGCCGCTTGCATTTCCAAAATCCCATAACCATCTTTGAATAGTATGTAAAGTATCGATTGAACGGTCATTAAATACAGCAGGATTACTTCCGCATCCTGAAAACACCCAATCAAAATTAGCCAAGGGGCCTCCTATCACTTTTACATCAAAATTGATATCCTCAACTCCATTACAACCATCTGGAGATGGATTGTTAGCTGTTACTTTAATCGAAAAAACTCCTGTTGTATCAAAAGTAATTAATGTTGATAGCCTAAACACATATAATCTTGTTGCATCTACCATATATGTACTATCCACAACAGGATTATTTACCGTGATGTTTGTATTAGGAGATATATGTGGGTTTGTCGAAAAATTCCAAGTTACGCTAGTGGGTATATACGGCAACGCAATAGCTAGTTTGGTAGGTGTGCCTTTACATATTTTTGTAACCCCATTAAGACCTAAAGGATTAGCACTCAAAATAACTCTATTCAAATTCTTAACATTCGTACCAGCATTATAAGCATAACTCTCACTTTGATCATATCCGTATGCTATTGCATTAAAACCTCCTGAGGTAGATTTTAATTTATAGAAAACACCATTTGAGTATCCATTTACCAAAGGCACTTGTGCATATGAGTAAGTAGGATCAACCCCCATAGGCGAAAACACAACGGGTACTACTGCGTTTAACTGATTACGAATACTAAAATTCGGGACATCTGCTGTTTTAATATAAACATTCAAATAATTGAAGGCATTGTTATTTGTAGAAGGCACTGGAGAAACAATGATAGAGTCTATGGTTTGCTCTATGGAACTTAAATACACCATATCGGGATCACCTGTTCCTGAAAAACTATTTCCACACTTACTATTATTGGTAATATATTGAGCTACCATTACAGGAATAGAGCTTTCGATTTTCACAGGCGAACTGCTTACAAATTCATAATACAATCCATTAGTCATAGTGATTGGTGCACCGGGAGTTAATGTTGCCAAAGTAGGACTAACTCCTGGAACCGAACCCGGTAAGGTTACTCCATTTAATTTTACAACCGTTGATGTACTATCTGGATTAACCATCACTCTATAAATATTATTTGAGTAATTTAACCCCGCTGTAGGAGCGCTTAGATATGTTTTTCCCCATGCAGCAATAGGAAAACATTGTTGAAATAAATTATCACCCGATGTAGGCGTATTAGTACATGTAATAGAAATTTTTTGACTGCCTGAAAAAACTGCAATTGGTTTACATGTGTTTATTCCACTTGAAATAGAACGTACTTTAGACCCCGACAAATCCGCAGCATCTGAACCTCCTTTTATTAACCATACATCCCCTTTGTTCATTGATCTTGAGGCCCATGCACCCGCAACCAAACCCGATGATGTCGCAGAAGAAGGATTTACTTCCACAGTAGTCCCATTTTCAGTTGCCACAACAAAAAAATACGATCGCATGCCAGAGGTATTCGAAATCTGTGTGTAATTTAATGAGGTATAACTCCGACCTAAAGTTTTGACAGGGAATAATATACTCGTTGACGTTACTTGACTTCCCCAAATTTGAGCATACGCAACAATTGGAGTTGTACTATGAACATAGATGCCTTTATTAACATATACCTGCTCATTTTGAAGCCTTGCATCTAAAGCTCCCGATTCAGGCAGGTTATTGGATGCCGTTATTGAACCAGCCGGCAAATGCAATGTTTGAAAAAGAGTGCTGCCAATATAAATGTACACTGTAGCTGTATCATCCGAAGTGAAGTATAGTGTCATATCACTGACCCCTGAACTTATTTTTTCATGGGGACCATACCCAGTCCAAAAATCTGTACCTCTGTTTGAAAAGTCCTGAGCAAAACAGATGCCTGTAAAAAAAAGAGTTACAACAAAAAACAGCTTTTTGCAATCAAATGGGGAATGTAAAAAAATAAGGCGCATAATCGTTTATAAAAATCAATTGCAACATGAAGACGATTCGTAATATTTATTATTTGAAGCTATATGTCAGCATGATTTCATGAGCATCCCCTCCATCTTCAAAAACACTCAAAGGTGTATTATATTGATCGTAAGCATATCCAATAGATAATCTGTTCATGATCTTACATCCTGCCATTGCACTAAATCCTAGTGCATAACGATAATTATAACCAACCCAAATCAAATCTTTATGTTGTAGCTTCACTCCTGCCTGAACTTCCGCAGGAATATTCTCAACAAGATTTACTGAAAGATTTGGTATGATAGTATTCATTTCATCCACCTTTATATTATAATGACCTCCAATGAAATAATGACGATACAATTTACCTTGTGAATTCGTTGTACTCTCTAAAAATTGCAACTTTGATTGAATCAATTGTTGAACAGCAAAACCAATATTAAGAGTAGAGGAACGATAATACACTCCGGCCGCAGCATCCCCTACCATTTGAGATCCACTTGATATATTTTCTCCTGCTAAATATTCATTAACCTTTGGATCTACTTGATATTGCATACATGTCCCTGCTAAACCAAACATAAGTCTTTTATCATTATTGAATTCAATGCTATAGGAAACATCTAGCTGCCCCCCCGTTCTGCTTGTAGGCCCTGTTTTATCCGAATAAACCACAACTCCAACACCCGTTTTCATTTTTGAAAAATAGGCATCACCAAATACAAGCGAAGTAACGGGACCTCCCGGCATACCTGACCACATTTTCCTGTATGCTAACCCAACAGAAGTACTTCCATTCGCTCCTGCAGCTGCAGGATTAGAAATAAAATTACCCTCTGTAAACTGAGTTATTTTAAACAATTGTTGTCCATTTGATGTTTGGAAAGTCAACAATACTGAAAATGAGATTAGTATAATTGATCTAAGAATAGTATGCTTCATATTATTAAATATCTTTTTCGATTATTAATCTTTTTATCAGTGTGTTTACAATGTTTGATTTATCAACACACAAATAAATACTGTTTATCATTCTTTATCGGATGATTGTTACGTTACCTCTTACTACCACTTCTTTTCTATTTAAATCAGTAGCCTTTATAATATAGTAATAAGTCCCATCAGGTAATTTTTGATTTTTATAAGTACCGTCCCACTCATTCATGTATCTGTCAGTATGATATACTAATCCACCCCATCTGTTATATACATCCACTTTTACTTGACTTAAACAACCTCCTGTATATACACTCCAATTATCATGCAGGCCATCTCCATTAGGCGTGAAGGCTAGTGCTGGATCCAAACATGGTGTAGATGGAGGAACTGTTACCGTGATATCATCACTAGAAGAACAACCATCACTATTTGTGACCGTCAATAAATATGTAGTAGTAATGACAGGATTAGCAACTGGGTTTAATATGGATGTTGAACTTAATCCATTACTTGGTGTCCATAAATAAGTACCAATCGTAGATGTAGCAGGTAAGATTACCGACCCCCCATTTGATATACTGATATTTGCTCCGGCATTTACTGTGGGTGTATCATTCACCACCAAAGTTTGATTTGCAACCACAGAAGTACAACCCGTGGTAGAAATAGCAGTTAGACTAATTTGATACGTTCCAACAGAAGTATAAGTATGCGTTTGATTGTTTCCGCTAGTAGCATTTAATACAGGAGATCCGTCCGCAAAATTCCAATTCCATTGCGCAATGTTTCCAGAAGAAATACTTGTAGTATTATTTAAGGTAACAGCATGCCCCAAACACACATTAGGCTGAACACTAAAGCTTGCGGTAGGCTTTGCCGAAACAGAAATAATTACGGTAGAATCTGCATAACATCCTTCAACAGTAATCACACGTTGTGTCACACTATATGACCCGCTTGTTGAGAAAGTATGTGCCGGACTTTGTAGCGTTGAAGTGTTATTAGCACCACTTCCAGGATCACCAAAATTCCATTGCCATAAATCTAAAGTCATTCCATTACTCAGTGCCTGATCTGTAAATTGAACAGGAGGTGTTAAACAACCACCCGTATTGGTAAAACTAAATGCCGCTGTTGGTGCTTGAATCACGTTTACAGTAAAACTCAATTGCTGCTCTCCATTACATCCATCAGGAATAGGACTCACAGCCGTAACTTTTATTGGCAACAAACCAATGATATGGTATAAGTAACCAACTGGGTTTTTAAAAACATATAATTTTTGATTATTTACAAAGAAACTGTCTTCGGCTAATGGATTGTTTTGAACGTACTGCGTATTAGGCGTTAAATTAGGATTGTTAGAAAAATCCCATGTTATACTTATTGGCTTGTATGGAAGGGTAACTCTTACATTAAACTGATTATCTCTACATGCATTGGTAGCCGTACCCGTTCCAAATTGATTTTGTAAAGAGAAACCACCTAATAAATCTTTTACATTGGTTCCAGCATTGTATCCATAACTTTCATCATTCGCAATGCCATAAGCTGTTGCATTAAAACCAGAGGTTGACGTCACCGTATGAAAGCCTTCCGAAACAGATATTTGTGCGTATGAAAATGATGGATCAAAAGGCACAGTTGTAAATGCGCCCGATTGCAACACATTATCTAATTTAAAATCGCTCACACCTGAAGTAGGCATTACAATGTTTAAATAATGAGACCTTCCTGTTGTTTTGCCTAGAGGCGAAGAAACAAACGAGATCGTATCAATGGTTTGTTGAACTGAACTCAAATAAATCATTTCAGGATCTCCATTAGAACCTGTAGAAGTATTGCCGCATTCTCCATGAGTAGTCATGTATTGTGATACCATGATAGGTTTGTCACCTTCCAATACATCTACACTTGATGTGGAGTTTTGATACTCGTAATATTTATTATTGATAAGACCCGTTAACACTACTCCGTTTCTTTTCACTATAGTAGCAGGATCTCCCACCAACACTCTGTAATAGTTGATTGGTAATGGTAAAGTAGGTACGGTTACTACTTTTGTACCCCATGCCTGCTTTGGAAACATCTGTTGGAATAAATTATCCGCACTTCCATTGCTTCCATTATCACAATCAATAGTTATTTTACTACTTCCACAAAACATTGCAAAAGGCTTGCAAGATGATGTAGTACTAATCGACCTCACAATCGTACCCGACAAATCATTACCAGTGTACAGATTGGGATGGCCCGTAGTTTTACCCATAATATTCAAAATCTGACCCTTATTTAATAGTTGTGTAAAGGTAGAACCTGCAGCATGAGTATCTGTCTCTACTCCAGGAGGTAAAACAACTTCAATAGTTGTATTATCTTCAGTTGCTACTACAAATAGATATGACTTTGCTCCCGAATAATTGCTTCTTTGAGTAAAATTGAGTGAGGTATATTCTTTTCCTAAAGTTTGTGAAGGAAATAATACAGAAGCAGCATACACAGAACTAGTAATGGCATGACAATACACTACAATAGGTGTATCACTTGTGATTTTAATACCTGATGAAAACACCCCTTCTGTCATCAACCTTGCGTCTTCTGCCCCACTTTCTGGAATATCTCCAGTATTAGTTGTGATACTTCCATTCGCCGGAACCGTATAGGTTACGGGCGTAAATGTTGGAAAATTAGGCATTGATATCGTTACGGTAGCAGGTGTACTATTTGTATTACTAAATGTAAATTGAAGATCCTGATTATTGGAACTATACATTTGCTCTGTAGCACCATATCCTACCCAAAACTCTTTTCCTTTATTACTAAACCCTTGCCCCGATTGCAACCCAATTGGCAAACCTGTTCCCGTAACTTGCACATAGGCCGTGTTTGAGTTGGTTCCACTGCATCGAATGCTATCATCGTAATTGCGAACCAAGGTTGGAATAAACTTAACATAAATAGTAGTTGATGCCAATGTTCCATTGGTGAAAGGGATTTGAATAGAAGGAGCAAAACCTGAAGTACTACTCAAAGAAACTCTAAATCCTACAGGTGCTGCAACAGTAATATTTCCTGATGCAAAAGGCTCTAAATATATCCCTGTTAAAGAAAAGGTTTGAATGGATGATGCAGTATTTTGAAGAATAGAGCCAAATGCCAATGTAGTTGGCGTTGCTACTAAAGTTGGTGAGGGCGCAGGTGTAGTAAAAGTTTGTTCATTACCATATGCAGTACCTACACTATTGGTTGCATATGCTCTCACATGATATGTTATAGATGGTTGTAACCCTGAAATGGAGCTGACAAAAGAACCTGTTCCAGTGCCATCAGTTGTAGTGCTATTCGCAATTGTTGGGTTTGAAGATGTACTCCAGCAAACACCTCTTGCCGTTACTGCCACACCTCCATCATCACTGATGTTTCCTCCACTCGTAGCTGAAAAAATAGTGATATTAGATGTGGTATTGGTTGTTAAGGTTGCTAACACTGCCGGATCTGTAGTAAATGTTAAATCATCGCCATAAGACGTTCCTACTGCATTTGTCGCATACGCGCGAACGTGATATAGCGTTCCAGCAATTAATCCAGTGATGGGATGTGTAAAAGTGCCTGAAGTGGGACCATTGGTTGTTTTAGTTGTAAGCGCATCCGTTGGATTTGCACTAGTACTCCAGCAAATACCACTAACAGTTGTGCCGGCAGAAAGAGTAATATTACCACTAGCCGTTGCTGTTGTTCTTCCTGTTGCACTCGCTGAAGTGGTTATAACAGTTGGAGGTGGGCCACCAGGTACAGTTGAACCTGAAAACACAACATTTTTTACATATGCCTTTCTGCTAGATGTTGTGGATGTGCCCGATGCATATACATACATCCTTATCACATAGGTATGACCATTAGTAAGTGTAGTGGACAATGTACCAAAACTGATATTAGTTGTACCGCCACTATTGGCAGTTTGTGGTGTTCCAAAACTAGTCCAAGCACCAGCTCCATCCACCTGATAGGCTAAAGCTATCATATTTGCACCACTTCCACCTGAAGTCTTTACTGTTAAGGTTAATCCGGAAATTAACATATCAAAAGAACCATTAGGCGATAAGGGGAAATCCAAATGAAAGCCATCTTTAGCATTCGAAGGCCATTTGCTCGAAGTAATTGCACACATATACCCATCTGTATTATGAGTACCTGGAACAGCTACGCTATCTCCTGGAACCATATTGCCAGCTGTAACATTCGCAGCTTGAAGGCCCGCAACAACAGCACTTCTATAAGGCGAAGGCACAGCAGTGGTTAAATCCCATGTGGAGGTAAACTGAGCTTTCGTAGTTATAGCACTTAAAAATAAAAATGCCAAAAATCCTAAACTCTTAGGACATTGTAATAATTGTTTCAATCGCTTATTACAAGCAAACATAGACAAGCAACTTCTTTTCATTAATATTTCGGTTTTACGTTATTATCATAATAGTTCTCAGACAATCTTAACCTATTGGACAAGAAAAGGACTAACAACTACAAAATTGTGATTTTTCAATCGTTTTCAGGATGTTAAAGTACAAAATATGAATGTAAAAGGAATGCTACACAAATTCTATATTTATGCAAACGTTCCCAATTGATTAAAACTTATTGATTACTAAGCAAATATGATGAAATTATGGCTTGGTGAAACTTAACAAAAGTTTTTCTGAAGATCCCGCTATCATTACTTGATAAATGCCTGCTGCAACATTTTTCCCCAAGGTAAGATGTAACACATCATTTCCTTTAGTTATAGAGATAGTTTGAGATAAAATTCGTTGACCAGAGATATTCACAATACTACAATTGTACATACCAGTTGCGAAATTCTTGCATTGAATATTTACCATTCCATTCTCAATAGGATTTGGATGGATAGTAGCGATGGCTATACTAGGCAGACAATTGGTTTTTACTATTTTTGAATATAACACTTCTAAACCATTTATTACCTTGATACGATAATACCCATTACTCTCATAAAGTGTGGGATCAGTGAAACTATAAAGACCGGAAGATGAAGTCTTGATGTTATCTACCATTCCAATCTTATAAAATTCCTTACCATCGTTACTTCTTTCTACTTCAAAAGAAGCTCCTTGCGATATTGATGCAACAGACCAAGTCAATTGTACGTTGTGTTCCTTTGTACAATTGGCACTGATTTGATTAAAAATAACAGGCAATGCCTGCTGAGGTTTGAACACAATCATAAATCTGGAGGCATCGGCAGATGCTGCATCATTCGTAATATCAAAGGCATAATTAACGGTGTCACTATTACTTATTCTTGTACTTGTATGTGTATATTGATCTATAAGCCAACCCTCTTGAGCAATGGCTTGCATATTCATAGGCGAAACGACCAATTGATACTGCTTCACGCCCATATTGTTCATGTTAAGCTGTATAGTATCGTTGTCATTTAATGTATGGTGAGCTTCTACAGACAATACTTTTTGATGGGTGGCTACACCAATATTTTCTCCGGTATTCATAATCTTTAATGCATCTTCACGATCGTATTCATTTGAAAAATTATCATCAAACGAAACAATACTACCATCTAGCAACATGTTTGTATTGCCATTGTTTGACGTTAGTTGCACTCTTATCATTGGGCGTTGGGTAATTGCATTACCTCTTTGCACCAAACTGCTTCCCGAAACCTTATCATTTTCCGAAAAGTTAATAGTACCTCCTGAAGTAGAATACACAAAAAATGCTTGTCCCGATTGAATTTTTGTATTGGCTACATTAGCGTATTTTGTTGTAGGTGTTGTTGGCAAATATCCACCAGCATTACTAAATGTTTGCCATCCTCCATAGGTAGATAAAGTAGGATCCCACACATAAAACTTTTGATCAATAGCTCCTGCATTTTCTGATAGTAAAGTAGTGAAGTCAATGGCACATGCATAAGGGTTACCAACAGACTCATACTTACCTGAGGTAACTGTTGTTGAAGAAGGCAAATTGCCGGGTTCAAATATCTTGCCTTTGGAACGCAAATTGGTTGCAGTTGCATTTTGACTATATGAAGTAACAGTTCTGTCTCCTCTTACGAATATCATATAGCCTTGCTTATTGAACAATGGTGTGCTATTGGTATTCGCAACTCCATCCCATGTAAACGCTGATGGATTAAAGGTTTTCATACTTGATCCAATAGCAGTGTATACATCAAAGCCTAATGCCTGAGCACCGGCACTGTTACCGCCGTTATTGCTGGTTATCTGCGTGCCGTATCCTGTATAACGACTTTGATTAGACGAAGTTGCTGTATCCTGCCATGCCTGATTAATGGTTTGTCCACCATTAGTAGGTGTTGCCAATAACTGCCATGATTTTCCATGCTGACCGGCACCTGTACCTGTTGGGATATATCTCTCTACAATAAATCTTCCTGTGCCACTATAATTCACAGAGCCACTTGCACCTACTTTTCCAAAACTTGCAGTTCCAACTGCTGCGTTAGACAATAAGGTTATATCCTTCGATCCTAAATCTAATTTACCCGTTGTTACAGTTAACTCTTTACCAATGCTGATATTGTCTAAAAGAGATACCGTTGCAGTACCGGATGATTTTGCCAACGTTAAATACGGGAAATACTGACCAGTACCACCGCCTGTAATAGTAGTATTGTTAGCCCCTACCATTTTTACAATTTTATTGTTATGGTCTAATACTCCTGATGAGGCTTTTACCCAATTTCCTCCCACACTGATATCATCTGACAACACAGACAACAATCCATCTATTTGAATATTACCAATCAAAGGAGTTGTTCCGGCTGGAGTTACAATAGTATGAATACTTTGTATCAAAGCATCTACACTCGTTGAATTAGGATATTCAGTTTCTGAAGCTGAATAATTACCGCTTGGGTTATAAACCTCCCAAGAAGTGGCATCGTTCCAGTTACCATCTGTTTTACTTCTGAATTTTCTGGGTGAAGTACTTACACCAAACTTTTCACCGGCAGCAAAACTGGTAAAGGCAGTTCCTGATTTGCTAAAAGGACCCGCTCCAGAAGCTGCGCCCATAGAACCGGCATTATCTATGCTGGTTCCGTTTGAATGCACAACAGCACAATAACTTCTTGAGAAGGCTAAATTAGAAGCAGTATCTGCTGTATTCCATTGTAAAGTAACATTAGTATTACTTCCCCCTGCTACTTCTTCTACAATACTCCAGTTTCTGTTCACGGCAGAATCCGAACGTGGAGATGTTGTAATACCCGGAGGAGGACCAACGGCTACCCTTACACTATAATTATCGGTTGTGCCTGTATTATTCAATGTGGCAGGATTGTAACTTGAAGTAGAAGTTCCCACCGGAAAAATAACATCACTAGACGATACATTTCTGATTTTTAATGACCCTGTATTATCGGTTACAACAAAGTTGGTATCCCTGTAATTTTTCACAGCAGCAGTAGTGATATCATAGGTACTCAAAACTAATTTTCCATAATTGAATCGTAAAGAATCTGTTGCTGTAACTGATTTTGATAATGTAAGTGTGGTTGCAGTATCTCCCACAATCAATGCGCCCACAGTTGATGGAATACCATCACCGGTAACCTGTGCCGATCTGCTTTCATAAGAGTATCTACCCGATGTACTTAATGTACGTGTGGTGGTTTGAATATGACCACTTGCAGCACTAGCTGTAATCCCTGCAGTATTACCCATTCTTAACAATGCTGATCCACGCAAAACAAATTCACCTGCACCACTAACAATTTGATTTGCATTACGAAAATCAGCAACCGAGTCCACGATTAATTTTCCACCTGATGCAATATTAATAATACCAGGAATTCCTTTACCCAATCCACCAGTTGTGGTCGCCAAAGTTGCTGCAGTACTAATACCGGTTGGATAGAGTTCTGCAATCGTTACAATACTGTTAGGTCCAATTTTAAGCGAATCTGCCGTACCTGTAGAAATGTTCATAGACAAAAATCCACTCGTACTGGAGAACCCACTGAAACCCTGTTGTATGCCAGAGTGACCGTTGGGGGCACCAGGCAAAAAGGTAAGGTTCCCATTGGCAATTATTTTTAAGGGAGTTGGCACATACCCATATATGTTAGTACCATTTCCAATATTGGCCCACTTTGCCATAGTAAGTGTTTTTCCTTGATTTATTGTCAAAGTATTGGTATTGGATAATGGGTTGTTGAATAGTGATAATACACCCCCATTATTTGTAGTACCATGATAATGTACTGTGATATCATGATCTATGGTAACATTCGCACCAACGCCACCAATAATGAATTTAGACACATCTATAGTTCCGCCAGTTCCGGTAATAGTAAGCGATCCTGATGTTAAGGTATAATTTATAGATATACCATCAGCCAAATCATCAACCGCTGTTGTACCGATACTACCTCCGGTCAACACTTCAATCGTTGATCCGTAAATAGTTAAATTTTGTGGACTACTACAGGTAGTTCCAGAAATTAATGACCCGTTTAAAACATGTATATTTTTACAACCACCTCCTGTGGAAGCCGTAACAGTATAGCCATCTATAATCCAAATATTCGTTCCGGTTGTACTTCCTACTGGAGCACCCGTAACGGTTGAATCAAATCTACCCGTTGATGACCTAAATGCCTTCCAGGTAGAGGCTGTAGACCATGCTCCCGATGCAACACTCCCCCAATCACCTGTAACTACGTTGATGATCATAATAGAAAAAGGTATGGCAGCAGTAGTACATCCGGTTGTTGAATTTTTTACGGTAATAGTACCCGTATATGTATTACCAACAGCAGCCGAACTATTTAGGGTTAATGGAACAGGACTTGCCGGTAAAGATGTATATCCAACATTACTAAATAAGGAAGCCGCTGCACCAGTCCATGTAATGCTGTATTGGTTTAACCCGGCAGATGCCGTAGTGTAAGGCAAATTAACCGTGTAAGGACTTACCGGCACCGGACTATAGATAGTACTGTTAGTTAAAGTAAATGTAGGAATGGTGATAGTGTCTCTAACTAATAATCTTGAAGGAGAAATACAGGAACCGTTTACAGCTTCGGCATAATAAGTAGCACTTGCATTGGCAGTGAATGCAGCCGGCGTATACGTGGCACTGTTAGTAGCAACCAAATTACCTCCCGTAGAGGCATCATACCAATTTATTTGATAAGAGGTACTAGCCGAAAAAGTAATGGTATTACATCCAATCGTGTTAGAACCTACAGTGGGCACAGCCGGTGTTTGATTCACAGACAAAACAACTGTATTTGAACTCAATGAACTATTGGTACAGGCTGTTTTTACACTGTCGATTGTCAAAGTTTGTCCATCGTTAGCATTGGTAGCACTGATGGTAAAACTTCCGCTTCCTGTTCCGGATGCCGTTACCGATACAGATTGAACCGATCCTGAAGCGATATGATAATAAACCGTACTTGCAATATTAGCAACCAAACCAGTTACATTAATCGTAGCTGTTTGTCCGCCGCAAACGGCAGCAGCCTGAGAAACTCCCGAAAAAGTTGGAGAAGCAGCAACCGAGACAGTAGCAACATTTGATGCTAATGATAGAGTACTGTTATTGATAACACAATAGTAATAGGTTGTTCCTGCTGAAACTGCAGGTGGTGTGTAAGAAGCACTCGTTGCAGATGGAATTAATGTACCACCTGTGTTTGAATTAGCGGTATTCGAGTACCACTGATAGCCTGTTGCATCACCAGAAGTTACTGTAAGACTCGCAGTTCCACCTACGCATTCAGATATATTAGAGGGTTGCGTTGTAAAAGACAGAGCAGAACCTGCAACGGCTGTTTGGGTTGCCGAATTACAACTTTGATAGGTACCCACTGTGTATTTTGAAGCAGCCCTTACTCTATAGTAATAGGTAACACCTGCTGTTAACCCTGTTACTGCATAAGAATTAGTTGATGCCCCGCTCACATATGTTGTTGTAAGACCTGTAGTAAAAGCATTATCAGCAGCCACATCAAGATAATATCCTGTAACACCACTCACCGCTGTCCAATTGGCCGTAAATCCTGTACCTGCAGATGCTAAAGGACTGTACACATTTGAGGTGGGTGTTGGCGGAACCGGATCAATCAATATATTATCAATAGTACAAGTTGAAGCTGGACCTGAACTTGATATGATAGCAAATTTACTCAAGCCTTGAGTCCCGCCAGAGTTTGTTGAAGCTGCATCATCTACGGTTTTTGTATTGTCTATCCAAACATCAAAATGATCATCAGTCACCGTTTCGCATGATCCGTCAGGTGCTTGGTAGGTGAGAGATCCTCCACTGTTATTCACTGCGAAAAAGATAGTATGAGACCCCGTTACAAAAGAACCTGCATTGTTTACCCTCCATCCCAAGGATCCTGAAGCATCTATACCAATGTTAAATGTGCTATGATAGGAAGTTGGAGTTGAGTTGCTATTGGTAACATTGTCGCCAACAAATACTTTAAAAGATGAAGAGTTAGATGATGTATTCGCTACTACTTCGAAATCAAAACGCATTAACAATGATGTTGGAGTTCCAGGAAAAGAGTAATTCCTCATGAAATAACCATTGTTACTCGTTTTTACAATTTCTAACTTGTTAGATCCATTTACAGATACTGAAGTTCCCGCTCCATTGGAAGACATAAATGTGAACTGTGAATTCGTAGGTGTCGTATTATTTACATAAGTAGTTCCATTCGTAACGGTTGATGCGCTGATTGTGGCCGGTGTCAATGCCCCCCCACTAAAATCTTGTTGAAAAAGCTGTGCTTGAATGTCACAAGAAAAAAGAAATAATGCAATAGAAATACAAAGTTTTAACGCACAAATACAACGAGCGCGAAATACGCGAGGGGAAGAATAAATTTTCATTCAATAGTTTGTTATACAACCAACTTGTTTGATCAAAATTGATACAAAAAGATTGATTTTTACTGATAATTAGACAATATTAACAAGATCGATATTGCTTTCAGGCCATATCAATCATAATGTTAAATAAGTTTGACGAGATAAAATTACATCATAAAATCTATTTTTACGCAAACGTTACCGGCAAGATGTATTTTATTGTGCTATCCGTGGATAATTCTTTGAACACCTAAAAAAAAGCAGAAGTCAATTATTCAATTGGATGGGTATCTAATAAGATATTTTTACAACGAGTTAATGTAAAAATAGGAGCGGGAACATTTAAAACCACATCCTTCATATCAATATCACTTGCATCAATCCCAATAAAGCCTTTTGCAGCCGTAATTTGAATCTTTTCAAAATAAAGATGATGGGTAGCTTGTTCAGGCAATCCTGCAATTGACATTGCGGTGGCCGCTTTGGAGCAAACGATATTACTTATGTGAAAATCATGATAATGAGGCACTTTATCAGCCTTTGTTATCGGATTTTCTGTGGATGTTTTGCCAACAGCTTTATCGTCGTATGAGGTTGAGAACAAAATCGCTTCATTTACGATATTGTCCATTTTAATATTATCAATATAAATATCATGTACATTTCCTCCCCTGCCAATATTACTTTTTATTCTCAAACCAATATCAGAACCGTTAAACACACAATCGGTTACATAAATATTGTGCATTCCTCCGTCAGTATTACTTCCAATTACAAAACCTCCATGTGCTCTTAATACATTACATTTCGCGATAATTACATTTTCCAATTCAGACTGCAACGAATCCTTGCCGCCACTACTCTTCATGCATATACCATCATCTCCTGCATTTACCATACTATTGTAAATAATCACATTTTTACAGGCACTTATGTCAATCCCATCTCCGTTTTGAGCCCAATCCTCATTATACACTATAATATTGCTGATGGTAAGATCATTACAGCGATTAGGATAAAAAACAAATTTGGGAGAATTTTTTAAACCAATGCTGTCAATCAAAATATTCTTGCAATGATATAGGAAGAACATATAGGGTCTCTGAAAATCTCTTGTCTTCGCATAATCTTCTGCGGTAGCTTCTGGTTTTGATTTCAAATCATTTAGATAGGCTTCGCCATTCATGGCGTCTACACTTGGCCACCATATTTTTCCATCAGTAGTTATTACTCCTGTTTCTGTGAAATTGTTCCAAAGGGCAGGTGTAACTTTTGATTTTTTTACAGGTCTCCAGCTTTCTCCTGCTCCGTCAAAAACGCCTTCGCCTGTTATCGCAATATTCTCCAAATTGGCTCCATAAATCGGTGATTTCACAGTGTATGTTTTACTGCCCGGCTGTTTGATTAAAGGGTATTGGGTATGATCTTTGGTAAATTGAACCAATGCTCCTTTCATCGTGTACAAGTTTACGTTACTTTCAAGCTCTATAGGCCCTGTTAACCATATTCCTGCTGGTACTATTACTTTTCCACCCCCAGCTATAGAGCAAGCATGTATGGCTTTGGCAAAGGCCTCTGTGCAGAGTGTTTTACCATCATTTACCGCACCATATGTTACAATGGAAAAAGTTTTATCAGAAAAAGCGGGAACTTTTATGGGATCCATTTTAAATGGAGCGTGATTGATATAATAGGCAATATCTTTTGTTTGTGCTTTTGAAATCGAAACGATTACTAAAAGCATACAAACTGGAATTAATATTTTTTTCATTCTATGATTTTATGCAATAAAAATAACAATAATTTTCTGCAGCAAACCAAACTTTTCTCTATTCAATGACTCACTATTAAATTTCAGACTTACTTATTGCAGATGATGCAAAAAATATGATATGATTTTTCAACACAAAACACTTCAATACACTTAATCAAAAAGACTATCTAAGCAAGTGGTACTGGATTTGATGAATTTAGTTGGATTATAATTCGTTAGGCAGCCTTTTTATTATACTGCTTTATGTTTTTAAAATCTAGACTTTTTAATTTTTGTTGTTCCTCAATATCGAAATCATCTTGAAGTCCAAGCCAAAATTTTGGGCTGTTTCCAAAGTATTTAGATAATCTCAATGCTGTATCTGCTGTAATGCTTCTTCTATATTTAAGAATTTCAGAAATTCTGGTTTGAGGTATACCAATATCTTTGGAGAGCCTGTAAGCAGATATTTCCAAGGGAATTAGAAACTCTTCCATCAGAATTTCACCGGGATGAATGTTTTTTAACTGTTGCATAAAAAATATTTTAATGATAATCAATAATTGATACATCTGTAGCATTACCGCTATTCCATTTAAAAATAAGTCTCCATTGATTATTAATTCTGATAGAATAATAATTTTTCAGATTGCCTTTTAGCTTTTCCAACCGATTGGAAGGAGGAATCATCAAATCATTAACATCAACAGAGTTATTTAGCATTCTCAACTTTCTTCTTCCTATTTCTTGAATTTCTGTTGAAAAAGATTTTACCTTAACTCCTTCCCAAATTTTTTGAGTATCCTTATCTCCAAATGAAACAATCATACTTACTAATTAAGTTACTAACGTTAAAGGTAAGTATTTTTTGAAAATAAAAAATGCCCCAGAATTTCTTCTGAGGCATTCACTTCTTTGATTCAACCTGTTGAATTTATTAAACCTATTCAACCAATTGAACTTTTGATCGTACTCTTTGAAGGAGAAATATCTAACCAAATTCTGCTCGATTTGATAAACTTTATCAATGGGTAGTTACCAAATCAGGAGTAAATTCTTTTAAAAATTTGGGACAGAAATCCATCCCATTGGGCCATTCCAATCCCCCACCGCTTTCAATTGAAACCTGCTTAAAATAATCTTTATCTAATAATGAAACACTGATTCCTTTTCCAATCAGTGTTGTAAAATCTACAGTTTTTGATTCTCCATCTTG
>CANGEW010000012.1 GCA_947452965.1 Chitinophagaceae bacterium
CCAGATACTGTAAACGCGCCTTATCAAAAATAAAATAATTAAAAATCAGCACAGATCTAAACCCATGATAAAAAATTGAAAAAAAGCAAACATATACCATTTTTTATAGTGCTGAGTTTTCTGGTTTTTCAATCTAAGGCGCAACAATTAGATTCTCATTCATCTGATAGTATTAAAATCATTCACATCGTGAATGCCGAAAATCTCAGACAAATCACCATAAATGACTCTACTATTCTGGAAACCTTAGCAGGAAATGCGATCGTTAAACAAGGAGGAACAACCTTAACTGGAGATAGTATTGTAATCAATAAAAATTCAGGCATAGCAGAAGTATTTGGAAATGCTCATATCAACGATGCAGATACCGTAAATACCTATGCGCAATACATCAAATATATAGGCAATGAACAAATTGCCTATCTGAAAAACAATGTAAAACTCACAGACGGGAAAGCACAAATGCTAACAAACGACCTTGTTTACAATGTAAAAACAGGAATTGCAAATTATATTAATGGAGGAAAAGTAATCAATGGTAAAACCCAATTAACTAGTAAAGAGGCCACCTATTACTCAGATACAAGAGACGTTTTTTTTAAAAAAGAAGTCGAGTTGAACGACCCTAAATACCATATCACTGCTGACAGTCTCAGATATAATACCTATTTCAAAAACGCCTATTTTATTGCCCCTACCCATATAGTTAGCAGAGATGGCATCATTGATACAAAATCTGGCAACTACAACCTTGAGACCGGAGAAGCCGTTTTTTTAGACAAAACTATTTACCGAGATAGCTCGAAATCTATTTCTGGCAATAAAATCGCTTTTGACGAAAAATCTTCCATTATTCAAATTGAAGAAAATGGAAAATTTGTTGATAGCATTCATAAAGTAATAGTGCTAGGAAATCAAATTCTCATAGATAAAAAAAAGAATACATTCCTGGCAACTAGAAAGCCCGTAATGATTTTATATACTAACCAAGATAGCACCTATATATCTGCTGATACATTATTTTCTGGGAAGAGATACAATACACGCTCAGATAAAAACAATAAAGCAGTAGATAGTACAGATTTAATTCTTAAAAAAGAAATGGATACCATTCAATATTTTTTAGGTTTTCATCATGTAAGAATCTATAACGATTCAGTACAAGCTGTTTCCGATAGTTTGCATTACTCTTCCCAAGATTCTACATTTAAACTATTCAAAGATCCAATTTGCTGGAATGGCAATACACAACTTAAAGGGGATACTATTTATCTCTTCACTGAAAACAAACAAGCAAAAAGAGTAAGTGTTTTTTATAACGCGATTGCTATTAACAAAACAAAAGAAGGTTTTTTTAATCAGATTGCAGGCAAAACAATGAATGGCTATTTTATAGAAGGCAATCTTGATTACATTAGAACCAAAGGGAATCCGGCAGAATGCATCTATTATCCTCAAGATTCTGACAGCGCATATGTAGGATTAAATCGAAGTAAGGGAGACTTCATTGATATTACATTCTTCAAAAAAAACATTGAAAAAATAAAAATAAAACACGACGTTTCTGGCACCATGTACCCTATGCATAAAATTCCTACGGATGTCAAAAAACTAAAAAATTTTTCTTGGGAAGTTCAACATCGTCCTAAAAACAAATTGGAAATATTTGAATAAATATGCTTACATTTAATATGTTATTTAATAAACTCATTGGATGAACAAATTAGTGTTATTCTTCCTTTTTATTTTAATAGCAAACTTTTCATTAAAGAGCCAAGACAACTTCACTGGCAAATGGAAACTTATTCATGCTGAAGTTCAGCCCGAATTTGATTCCGTTTCTTTATCACTCGAAATTGGGCTATCTGACAGAGGATTAATTTACCCAGCTCAATTAACGCTTTCTTGTAATGATTTTCATGCCAATTATCAATTATTATTAGTAAGAAAAAACTACCGTCAATTAGCTATCAGTAAAAATATTTTCTCCAATAATGAAACTCCCATCCAATTAGGGAAATGGATTAATCTGATAAATGGAAGTTTTGAATTTAGCAAAGACTTAAAAGGAAACAACATTTTGTCTTTGCAAAAAATGCTATACTTATCATATTTTACAACAGCCAATATCATAACTGACAATCTAAGCAATTTATCAAAAACAGAATTATCGCTTCATCATTTTCTCAACTCAAATAATATTAATCTAGAAAAAATCAACAATGATGACTGGAAAGATTCGATTACCAATAGAATCATTCAACCCAAATTGTCACCAGTATATTTTGGAATCATAGATACCATCTATGTTAAATCAAAAGATGGCACTATTAGATTTAATTCAAACAATGACAATGATCTTGTTTCGATAAAACTAAATTCAAAAAAAATCATAGATCAGATTGATTCAAAAAAGAAAAGGATTGATGAAGAATTCATTTTAGATACCGGACTTAATTACATTAGTTTTTTTTCTGATGATTTCGGGAAAAATCCACCCTCAAGTGCTTCTTTTTCTTTAGAATTTGATAACTATAAAAAGAAAATCGATTTTGGAAGTAAAGAAAATATGGGAGCAAATTTCATTATCGCAAAAGTTTATTATGGTATAGATGATTCCAAGAAGAACACATTTGATGAATACACTTCATATTACGATAAAATTCCCATTCCTGAAAAATACTTTCATTCAACCTCCATTAACAGTTTGTTAGAGAGAAATGTAAAAAATATAGGAAATATTGTAACTAACTCTCAACAACTGCGTTTTGCTATTTGGGATGACGCTTTAGAGGATGGTGACAGCATTTCTTTATGCATCAATGGCAATTGGATTAAAAAAGGGTTTCCTGTGAAGAATAAATCTCAGTTTATTGATGTTACCCTAGCTCCCGGCCCCAACGTAATTACCTTTGTGGCAGACAATTTAGGGTCGGTACCACCCAATACATCTGTATTAGAAATTATCGATGGCAATAAACGAAAATCGTTTTACATTGAAACCGATATGAGCCAAAATAATCAAGTGAAAATATTTTACGAGATTAAATAATCCATTCTTTTCTTTAAAATCATAATTTCTCATTGATTTTCATTTATTTTTAGCCATTTCCATTCCATTTTTAGCAGTTTTACCCTATTTTTGCCGTCCAAAAAAAGCAAGACTCTTATGACAGAAAATCTCATGTATGTAGTTCCGGCAATGGGTATTTTAGGCCTTTTGTATACGTTTATCAAGTTCAATTGGGTGTCAAAGCAAGATGCGGGTACTCCAAGAATGAAGGAAATAAGTGATTATATCGCTGAAGGCGCTATGGCTTTTTTAAAAGCAGAATGGAAAGTATTAGGATATTTTGTTGTAATTGTTGCTATTTTACTAGCAGTAATGGCACAAGCAAATCCCAATTCTCATTGGAGTATTGCAGTTTCTTTTGTAATTGGTGCCGTATTAAGTGCTACTGCGGGATATATTGGCATGAAAGCTGCCACCAAAGCCAATGTGAGAACAGCTCAGGCAGCTAGAACTAGTCTAAGTAAAGCATTGAATGTTTCTTTTACCGGTGGCGCTGTAATGGGTGTTGGGGTTGCAGGATTGGCGGTTCTGGGGTTAGGCGGTCTGTATATTGTTTTAAAACATTTTTTTGCACCAACAGCAGCAATCGATTCCGAAGAAATGGTAAGGACTATCGAAGTGCTAACTGGGTTTTCTTTGGGTGCAGAATCAATTGCTTTATTTGCTCGTGTGGGTGGCGGTATTTATACCAAAGCCGCAGACGTAGGCGCTGACTTAGTAGGTAAAGTTGAAGCGGGTATTCCTGAAGACGACCCTCGTAATCCTGCCACCATTGCAGATAATGTAGGCGACAACGTGGGTGACGTTGCGGGCATGGGTGCTGATTTATTTGGCTCTTATGTTGCAACTGTTTTGGCTACAATTGTATTGGGCCAACAAACCAAAGTAATTGGAACTGATATACTCGGTGGATTCTCCCCTATCGTACTTCCAATGTTGATTGCTGGTATTGGAATCTTATTTTCAATTGTTGGAACCTTATTTGTAAAAATTAGCGAAAACGCTCCTATTAATACTGCCACTGTTCAAAAAGCATTAAATATGGGCAACTGGGGCTCTATGATATTAACAGCAATATGTGCAGGATTTTTAGTAAACTGGTTATTACCTGAACACATGGAATTAAGAGGCGTTGAATTTACGAAATGGGGCGTAATGGGCGCTATTGCAGTTGGTTTGTTGGTGGGTGCTTTGATGAGCATCATTACTGAATACTACACGGCAATGGGCAAAAGACCTGTTTTGTCTATTATCCGCCAATCATCAACCGGACACGCTACCAATGTAATTGGAGGATTGGCTATTGGTATGGAATCCACCTTTTTACCAATTTTAGTTTTAGCAGGCGGAATTTGGGGCTCTTTTGAATGTGCGGGTTTATATGGTGTGGCTATTGCTGCTGCGGGAATGATGGCCACAACTGCTATGCAATTAGCTATTGACGCCTTCGGACCTATTGCAGACAACGCTGGTGGCATCGCTGAAATGAGTGAACTCCCTTCAGATGTTCGTGAAAAAACAGATGTATTGGATGCTGTTGGAAATACGACTGCTGCCTCAGGAAAAGGATTTGCTATTGCTTCTGCTGCTTTAACTGCACTAGCTCTATTTGCAGCGTTTGTAGGAGTTGCTGGCATAAGCGGGATTGACATATATAAAGCCAATGTATTAGCTTGTCTATTTATTGGAGCTATGATTCCTTTTATCTTTTCATCACTGGCTATTACTGCTGTAGGCCAAGCAGCGATGGCGATGGTGGAAGAAGTTCGCCGACAATTCAAAACGATTCCAGGTATTATGGAAGGAACTGGGAAACCAGAATATGATAAATGTGTTGCCATCTCTACTCAAGCATCCATCAAAAAAATGATGTTGCCTGGAGCCATTGCAATCATCTCACCTTTGATTATTGGTTTTATGCCTGGTTTAGGTGCTGAAGCTTTAGGTGGTTTTCTTGCTGGAGCAACCGTAAGTGGTGTACTAATGGGTATGTTCCAAAATAATGCAGGAGGTGCTTGGGATAATGCAAAAAAATCATTTGAAAAAGGCGTTGAAATAAATGGCGAGATGTACTATAAAAAATCTGAGCCACATAAAGCATCAGTAACAGGTGACACAGTGGGTGATCCATTTAAAGATACTTCTGGACCCTCTATGAATATTTTAATTAAATTAATGAGTATTGTTTCTTTGGTAATAGCTCCTACTTTGGCGTCTATGAAGCCCCATTGTCCCGGCGTTTGCAATAAAGCTGAATGCACACATAAAATTGAAAATGTGACTTGCAAGGAAATGAAAGATAGCTCTTGCCATGGAGAAAACATAATCATTGAAAAAGACAGTGTGATCACTATTAAAAATACACCATAAGAATCAAATGCTTAAACTATTGATTTCTTAAATAAAAAGGCAGTGAATTCATCACTGCCTTACTTTTTTACTGATACTTTTAAAACCACACTTAACAAGTTATCATTTTCGTATCAATATAGTTAATCAAGGAAGCAAATGAAGTAAAATAAATAGCTAGTTATTCATTACGTACTTTTCATGTTCCCATAACTTTCCTAACTTTTCAAATACAGCCTTTATTAACTAGCACAAGATAGTCCATGCATAAAACGAATTCAATAACCTAGATTAAATGAAGCTATGAGTTTCATCAATTAATCAAGTCAATGATTCCAGTTAAGATAAAAATTTACTTATTTTTACTGCTGTAGCGAAAGCAAACATTTCAACAATATGAATACACTTAAGAAAATTAGCGCTCATTCCCCTTACTTTTTTTCTCTGCTCTTTTTTTTCATCTGTGCGAGTTCTTTTTTATTCATTTCAGGCAATGCAAATTGTTTTTTAATCTTAAATCAATATCATCAACCCATTCTTGAAAAAGTATTTATCGGTGTCAGTTATTTAGGTGACGGAGTATTTGTTATTCTTGTTTCCTTACTCTTTTTTATTTTCAAAAAAAGAAAAGAGGCGCTGTTGATTTTTGCAACATATGCTCTATCAGGTATCCTTGCACAAATCATCAAAAACCTGATCCCAATGCCTCGCCCCTTACTTTTTTTTAAACCTGAGCAATATAATCACTTTATAGAAGGAGTCAGTTATGCCAATATGGCTAGCTTCCCTTCTGGACATACTACGTCTGCATTTGCTTTAGCCACTACTTTAATTTTTATAATAAAATCAAAAAAGTGGGATATTCTATTATTAATATTAGCAATTGGAGTTGGTTTTTCAAGAATATACCTAGGTCAACATTTTTTATTAGATGTTATTACTGGAGCTTTTTTAGGCTTCATTTCAACAATTTTGATACTATGGATGTATTTGGATACAAACATTTTTAAGAAGAAATCAATGATTGATTAAAAACAAAAAACCATTCGAGTTAAATTAATATTTGAATGGACAATTGAATTACTGAGTTTTTTTTCGATATTTGCTTAATCTTATTATCAATGAAGGTTCTAATAAAGCAAGCAAGGATCATCTGCTCTTCCTCCACTCATCATGGAACAACTAAGGATATTCTCATTCATAATGGAATCATTGAGAAGATAGCAGAAAATATAACCGACTCCACTTCTCAAGTAATTGAACTCCCCCACTTACATGTTAGTATTGGTTGGATGGATAGTTTCGCACAGTTTTCTGACCCAGGTTTTGAATACAGAGAAACCTTAAAATCTGGCACCCATGCTGCAGCTGCTGGCGGTTTCACAGATGTAATGATTGTCCCTAATACATACCCTGTTATCGACAATAAAACTCAAATTGAATACATACAACAAAAATCCAGCTCACTAGCTGTAAATATTCACCCCATTGGAGCCATTACAAAAAAAACAGAAGGTAAGGAACTTACTGAAATGTATGACATGTTTCAATCGGGTGCCATTGCTTTTTCAGATGGGCTGAATGCGGTGCAATCATCTCCGATCTTAATTAAAGCCCTACAATATGTTTTAGGAAACGATACTACCATCATACAGCTACCAGATGACTGCTCTATTGCTCCCAATGGCTTGATGAATGAATCGGTTACGAGCACTCAATTAGGGCTGCCCGGAAAACCTGCCATTGCTGAGGAGCTCATGATTGCAAGAGATATTGAATTATTGAGATATACGAATTCAAAATTGCATATCACAGGTATCTCTACAAAAAAATCGATTGATATCATTAAGCAGGCAAAAAAAGAAGGTCTGAATGTTAGTTGTTCATGTACCCCATACCATTGCTTATTTAATGAAGAAGATCTGACTGAATACGATACCCATTTAAAAGTAAACCCTCCATTACGAAGTAAAGAAGATATGATCGCCATCAGAAAAGCTTTACTTGACAAAACTATTGATTGCATTGCATCACACCATATTCCATTGCATACCGATGATAAGGTATGCGAATTTGAATATGCAAAATTTGGTATGATTGGACTAGAAAGCTTATTTGGTGGAATCAATTCATTTTATGAAAATATTTATGAACTGATTGATCAACTTTCTATGAATCCTAGAAGGATTTTCAAAACTGTTTTACCCAAAATTGAGGAAAATGTTCCAGCTTGTTTAACCTTATTTGATCCAATTTCCACATACACTTTTGAAAATAAACACATTAAGTCTACTTCAAAAAACAGCCCATTTATCGGAAAAGAACTCAAAGGAAAAGTTATCGGAATTATCAATAAAAATAAGGTTATCCTTAATTAAAAAGCATTGTGATTTATTTTCAACTAAGCTTCTCTACTCATAAAACCTGCAATCATTATTTTTAAATTAATTCCTACTACATGAATCAACTATCAGCTACTACAAAAGGAATTATCATTGCACTATTGCTTATCGTAACTTCTTTATTAAGTTACTACGTCTTTGATTTACCTGATAATGGGAATAGTCAATACCTACTATTATCTTTATTTATCGTTGGTGTAATTTGGGTAATTATTTCGACTAAAAACTCAGCAATTACTTTTACAGATTATTTTACAGAAGGATTTAAAGCTTTCATTGTTGTGGCTTTACTTATGACAGTATATACGTTTGTTTTTCAAAAATTAAATCCTCAAATTCTGGAAAATGGCATAAAAGAAAATAATGAGCTCATCCTAAAACAAGGAAATAAAACCCTCGCTGAAATAAAAGAAAATGCGGAGAAACTCAGAAATATATTCATGCCAATGATGCTCATGATAACTGCA
This sequence comes from Chitinophagaceae bacterium, assembly GCA_947452965.1. Taxonomy (GTDB): domain Bacteria; phylum Bacteroidota; class Bacteroidia; order Chitinophagales; family Chitinophagaceae; genus Ferruginibacter. Next base: position 8,292 of record CANGEW010000012.1, read on the forward strand.
TTAAAATTCTTATTTTTAGGATGTATGATTTCTGCTATTATGGGAGGAATATATAGTCAGAAAAAATAAAACACTTACTTTAGCATAAATTTCCCGTATGGATATTTCAATTGTAATACCCCTTTTTAATGAAGATGAATCTCTAACCGAATTATGTGCTTGGATAGAACGTGTAGTTACAGAACATCAATTGTCTTATGAGGTCATATTCATCGATGACGGAAGTACAGACTTTTCCTGGAATGTAATTGAACAATTGAGAGCAAAAAACACCAATATTAAAGCGATTAAATTCCAAAGAAATTATGGAAAAAGCGCTGCCTTAAATGAAGGCTTTAGAGCTGCGCAAGGCGAGATCATCATCACTATGGATGCCGACATGCAAGATAGTCCAGATGAAATACCTGAATTACGAAAAATGATACTGGAACATAATTACGACATAGTAAGCGGTTGGAAGAAAAAAAGATTTGATAATACATTCACTAAAAACATTCCCAGTAAATTATTTAATGCTGCAGCAAGAAGCATGAGTAAAATTCAGCTTAATGATTTTAATTGTGGCTTGAAAGCATATAAGAAAAAAGTTGTCAAAAGCATAGAAGTATATGGTGAAATGCACCGTTATGTTCCCGTACTTGCCAAATGGGCCGGATTCAGAAATATTGGAGAAAAAGTAGTAGAACACCGTGCCAGAAAATATGGAGTAACAAAATTTGGATGGGATCGATTTATCAATGGTTTCTTAGATTTAATGACCATATTTTTTGTAGGTAAGTTCGGAAAACGCCCTATGCATTTTTTTGGATTATGGGGAACCCTTAGTTTCTTTGCTGGTCTATCTATTTTTGCATATTTAACTGTTTCAAAATTCTTTTTTGATATTACGGGAATGACTCAACGTCCGCTTTTCTTTTTTGCAATTCTGTCTATGATCATAGGAACTCAATTATTCCTAGCCGGATTTATTGGAGAACTCATTACTAGAAATGCCGCTGAAAGAAATCATTATCTCATCGAACAAAAAATTGGTCTTTAAGTATTACATAATTGGATCAAGCAAAAAAAAATATCATCATTATTGGTCCCGCACATCCATTAAGAGGTGGATTGGCTTCATATAATGAACGACTTGCAAAAGCTTTTCAAGATCAAGGGCATCAGGTTACTATCTTTAGTTTTTCCCTGCAATACCCCAATTTTTTATTTCCTGGTACAACACAATTTTCTTCTGAACCCGCTCCATTAAACATAAAAATCAAAGTTGTTATCAATTCTATCAATCCTTTTAATTGGTGGAAAGTTGGTCGACAAATAAAAAACTTACATGCAGACCTAATCATTGTTAGGTATTGGTTACCTTTTATGGGACCTTGTCTTGGTTCTATTATTCGAATTGCTAAAAAAAACACCCATACAAAAGTGGTATGCATTGCAGATAATATCATACCTCATGAAAAAAGAATCGGCGACAATCTATTTACAAAGTATTTTGTAAAGCCGATTGATGGCTTTATCACAATGAGCGAGAAAGTATTATCCGATCTAAAGATATTCAATATTCATAAGCCTTCTAAATACGTTTCTCATCCTTTGTACGATAATTTCGGAGAAAAAATAGGCAAAGTTTCCGCACGAGAAAAATTACAAATCAATAAGGATGATTCCATTGTGTTATTTTTTGGATTCATCAGAAAATATAAAGGATTAGATCTTCTTTTTGAAGCAATCAAAATATTAAAAGATAAAGTAACTCATAATCACATCAAGTATTTAATTGCCGGAGAGTTTTACGAAGACAGGAAACCATATGACGAGCTCATTCAAAAACTGGGCATTAGTTCAAACCTTATTTTAAAAACAGATTTCATCCCAGACAGTGAGGTAAAGTATTTCCTCTGTGCCTCTGATGTAGTGATACAACCCTATAAAAATGCTACTCAAAGTGGTGTTACACCTCTTGCCTACCATTTTGAAAAGCCAATGATTGTTACAAACGTTGGGGGATTACCTGCATTGGTGCCTGATTATAAAGTAGGTCTCATTGCTGAACCAACTGCACTATCTATTGCCTCAAAAATTGAAGAGTATTTTAGTTTAGGAGAATCCTATTTTACTCAAAACTTAATAGAAGAAAAGAAAAAATACAGCTGGGAAGAGATGACAAATGAAATTCTAAAATTAGTCCCTTAGCCCTATTTTCATCATTGGATGAGGCGTACACTTTTTTTACCCTACCTTTCAAAGGTTCAATCAAATTCAGTATTTTGCAAATAATATGATATATAGAAGCAAAGCTCCCCTTAGAATTGGTTTGGCTGGCGGTGGTACTGATGTGAGTCCATATAGCGATTTACATGGTGGAGCAATACTTAACACCACAATTTCTCTCTCTGCTTACGCTTCTATTGAAACGATTCATCAATCTAAAATTATCATTGAAGCTTTTGATAGAAAAGAACTGCAAGAATTTGCTGTTTCTAAAGAGCTACCTATAAATGGGACTTTGGACCTATTGAAAGGAGTATACAACAGAATACATAAACAATTTGATATACCCGTTACAGGAATCAAATTATCTACTTTTGTAGATGCACCTGCAGGTTCTGGATTAGGTACTTCTTCTACATTAGTTGTTGCTATTGTAGGTGCTTTTGTTGAAATGTATAAACTGCCACTAGGCGATTATGACATAGCACACTTGGCTTATGAAATAGAGAGATATGACCTTTCATTAGCAGGTGGCCGACAAGACCAATATGCAGCTACTTTTGGTGGGGTGAATTTTATGGAGTTTTATGCGGATGATAAAGTAATTGTGAATCCTCTCAGAATCAGGCCTGAATATATGCATGAGCTGGAAAATAATTTGGTTCTATATTTCACTGCAACCTCAAGAGAAAGTGCAGCCATCATTAAAGAACAAGTGAAAAATGTCAACAACAAAAATGAAAAAAGTATTGAAGCCATGCACCAATTAAAAGAACAAGCAAAAATGATGAAAGATGCCCTACTAAAAGGCAAGCTTCATGACTTTGGTGAAATATTAGATTTTGGCTTTCAACAAAAAAGAAAAATGGCTGATAATATCAGTAACAGCTCAATAGAAGAAATTTATGACGCAGCAAAAAAAGCAGGTGCAACCGGTGGTAAAATCAGTGGAGCTGGTGGTGGTGGCTTTATGATTTTTTATTGCCCAAACAATTCAAGTTATGCAGTTAAAGAAAAACTTTTACAATACGGTGGAGAAATAAAAAATTACACCTTTACTTCTCATGGACTCACCAATTGGAGCATCTAATCCAATAAAATAATTTTATAACTATCATACAAAATCATGCAAACACAAATCAAAAATATTATTCAGAATTCAATAAATGTTAAAACAGCTGTTTTATCAGATGAACAAATTCTGCAAACGCTTGAAAAATGCGTAGTCACGATGGTAACCGCATTTAAAAACGGCAATAAAGTTTTATTTTGTGGCAACGGTGGAAGCGCAGCAGATGCTCAACATTTAGCTGCTGAATTTAGTGGAAGATTTTATACAGACAGAATTGCATTACCTGCAGAAGCATTACATGTAAACACTTCTTATTTAACCGCCGTAGCTAACGACTATAGTTATGATGTAGTGTACTCGAGAATGGTAAATGGAATTGGTAATCAAGGCGATGTACTGGTTGGATTAAGCACATCAGGTAATAGTAAAAATATTGTGAATGCCTTTGAGACTGCTAAAGAAAAAGGAATGATCACAATCGGATTTACAGGAACAACCGGCGGCAAAATGAAAGACTGCAGCGACTATTTATTAAATGTGCCTTCCAACGACACACCTAGAATTCAGGAAAGTCATATTTTATTAGGCCATATTATTTGCGAATTAGTAGAAGCGCAATATTTCAATAGTACTTCTAAATAACATCTATAATGGCTCAATCTCCTGCTTTTCAAAAAGGCCCTGATGCTAATTTTGATTCCGGATATGAATGTATTATACTGGCTGGTGGTTTAGGAACTCGATTAAGAAGCGCCGTGCCCGAACTTCCAAAGTGTATGGCTCCTGTAGCTGGCAAACCCTTTATTCAACATCTGATTGATTACTTATTGGGTCAAGGTGTTCAACAGTTCATTTTTGCATTGGGATACAAACATGAAATCATCACCAACTTCCTGGACAAAAACTACCCTTCTCTAACATACAAAATTGTACTTGAAGACGAGCCTTTAGGTACAGGAGGCGCTATTCTATTGGCTTGCAAAGCCGCCATCCAAAAAAATGTAATGATTGTAAATGGAGATACTTTATTCAAAGTAAACATCCCTGAACTTTTCAATTTCCATATTCAACAACAATCAAATTGTACACTTTGCTTAAAGCCCATGAAGGATTTTGACAGATATGGCGTGGTAGAAATAAATGAAAATAATTTTATTCAATCCTTCAAAGAAAAAAAATACTATTCAACAGGTCTTATAAACGGAGGTGTATATGCGCTTCAAGTTGAGAAATTCTTGAGATTACCATTTCCTGAAAAATTTTCATTTGAAAAAGAGTTTCTTGAAAAGTATTATGAATCAGAAAAAATGATGGGATTAGTTCAAGACGAATACTTCATTGATATTGGGATTCCTGAAGATTTTGAAAGAGCCTCTAAAGAATTGAGATAAAAGTAAAAAGTGATAATTTAAAAGTAAAAATGACATAAAAATTTGGATTCTCTTCAAAACTATATCCCATAAAGACTTCCTCCATTCTTAAACAATCTGTCAATTGACTTTTCTATTGCTGGATCTTTTTCCACAGCAGGTGCATGATGTGGTTTTTTACGAGCATCTAATATCAATGGACCTTTACAACCCCAGTGCTTGTGTGTAACAAATGAATCTATACCATATATATCGTGAGAAGGATTACATCTGGTAAAAGTTACCCATAAAAAATTATTGATGGATGCCGCTACAAAATCGGCATCATCGCAAACAACTATCATTACAATTTCTTCAGACATTTCATGTTGCTTTTTCCATTGATGCTGAATGCCTCTCAACTGCTCATTCATTGAATCAAATGTATGTTGGGCATTCATATAATCAGTAAATACCGATGTGGAAATCGCCACAACCCCTGGAAATACGATACGTGCATTTTCAAATCCTTTCAATTCTTTGATAGGCGAAATGATTTCTGTAGCTAATTCTCTAATTGGATCGCCATAAGCCGCCATAACCACCTTACTGCCTGAATTCAATCCCTCTCCTGAATAATCTAAAGTGTCAATTGTTGTGTTAGTATAAAAATGAATATCTCTATCCAAATGAACTCGTTCTAACACAAATTCAAAATAAGATTGGATATCATGCGTGTTTAATTTATTTTGATCATCGGTCGTAATGAATAAAAATTTTGCTAAACTCAATTGTCCTGTTCCCAACATACGATTCGCAATCGTCAATATCTCCGCTGGTTGTTTTGTTGGTAAAAAAGGTGTGTATCTTTCACTTCCAATGGCTAACAATAATGGATGAACGCCGGCGGCATCTACTGCATGAAGCTCTTTTAATCCTGGCACCTCTTGCTGTACTGCTTTCCCTGTGATTGAATGAATTAATTTTCCAAAACTGGTATCTTCTTGCGGAGGTCTGCCTACCACTGTAAATGGCCAAATAGCATTCTTTTTAGCAAACACCTTATGCACTTTTAATAATGGAAAGGGATGTTGTAAACTATAATAACCCAAATGATCACCAAATGGCCCTTCGGGTTTATTTTCTCCGGGATGTACTTCTCCAGTAATCACAAAATCGGCATCCAAACTAATACAGTATCCATCAATATATTTATATCTGAATCTTCGACCACCCAATACACCTGCGAAGGTCATCTCACTCATTCCTTCAGGCAATGGCATCACTGCTGCAACGGTATGGGATGGTGGACCACCTACAAAAATGCTGACTTTTAATGGCTGACCTTTTTTATTGGCTTTGGATTGGTGTACGCCTATCCCTCTGTGAAGTTGATAATGCAAGCCAATCTCTTTGTTTAATTCATACTCATTTCCATTCAATTGAATTCTATACATCCCCAAATTAGCGTGCATAATGCCCGGCTGATCAATATCTTCCGTGTATACCTGTGGTAAAGTAACAAATGCCCCACCGTCCATAGACCAATGTGTAATTAGAGGCAAATCACTGATTTGTATTTCATCAAACCCAGCACTAGAAAATAAAGAATTTTTTAAAGGCAAAGCTTTAGTGGCTGCTACAGCAGTTTTAAAATTTTTAATCGGACTTTTTATTGCTTTGATAGGGTCGTTTTTTAAAGCAATAAGATTTTCAACTTCTTGAATGGTATCTCTGAAAATAAAACGACTTCTTTCTAATGTGCCAAAAATATTGGAAGCGGCTCTGTATTTTGAACCTTTCACATTTTCAAATAATAAAGCAGGACCGTTTGCTTCAAATACTCTTAAATGAATGGCGGCCATTTCAAGATACGGATCTACCTCTTCTTTTACTCTGATGAGTTGACCTGATTTTTCAAGATCCACTAAACAAGTCTCTAAGCTATTATATACCACTTTTTACTTTTGAAATTTGAATTGTAAATATACAACACTGATATTAGAGAATTGTTGTTACTGCAACTACAATTATGTTTGAGGGGTTATGACCAACAAAGTATTCCATACCATACACCACGCCACTTGTTGTTGGTGATAACACCAAAAATGACACAAATTATTCATTTGGATATATGATAGGTAGACGAAATTTTAAAATCCCAAATACAATACAAATAGCTTTTTTTGGTGCGTGTCGACACGAATTAATACTGAGGCTTTGTTGCTCATTTGATTGATAATGTAATTAAATATGATGCTATTATATTATTAATGGAGTTAATAAGAACTAAGGAACTTTATCACATTGATTTTGGTGCGTGTCGACACGAAACGATACCGAAAATAATTTAAAGTCGATACTCCTTTCCTTACATATTACCGACAATAAATTCTAATTGAAAAACACCAAAATTGTAGGCAATAAAAAAGGGTCCAACTATTTTTAGTTGAACCCCTCCTAGTATTTAAATAATGAAATTATTTAGACATATACATAACTTCCTTTACCAACTTAACCGTTCTTGAAACATCAGGCAAATAAGCTTTTACCAAATTTGGAGCATAGTGCATAGGCGCATCGGCAGAAGTAATTCTGCGAATCGGAGCATCTAAATAATCAAACCCTTCTTTTTGAATTCTGTAAGTGATTTCAGAAGACACAGAAGCAAATGGCCATTGTTCTTCTACTATTACCAATCTGTTTGTTTTCTTTACACTTTCAAGAATGGTAAACCAATCTAATGGACGAATGGTTCTTAGATCAATTACTTCCGCACTGATATTTTCTTTTGCCAACTCTTCGGCAGCTTCCAAAGCAACTTTCATCATTTTATTAAATGAAACAATGGTTACATCCGAACCAGATCTGGCAATATTGGCTTTCCCAATTGGAATAATATATTCTCCTTCTGGCACTTCTCCTTTATCTCCGTACATCAATTCACTTTCCATGAAAACAACCGGATCTTCATCTCTGATGGCTGATTTCAACAATCCTTTTGCATCATATGGATTACTTACTGAAATAACTTTAATTCCCGGAATATTTGCATACATGCTCTCAAAAGCAGTTGAATGTTGTGCTCCCAGCTGTCCGGCACTTCCATTGGCTCCTCTGAATACAATCGGACAACCTACCTGGCCGCCACTCATGGCTAACATTTTAGAAGCCGTATTTAAAATCTGATCTAATGCCAATACCGCAAAATTCCATGTCATAAACTCCACAATTGGACGAAGTCCATTTTGTGCAGCACCTACAGCAATTGCTGAAAACCCTAACTCCGCTATGGGTGTATCTATCACCCTTTTAGGTCCAAATTCATCCAACATACCCTGACTTACTTTATAAGCCCCATTGTATTCGGCAACCTCTTCCCCCATTAAAAAGACTCTTTCATCTAATCTCATTTCCTCTTGCATCGCTTCTCTTAAGGCTTCTCTGAAAGTAATTTGTCGCATTGAATTATCTGTTTTTCGTGGTTATTTTTTATAATAGCATGCAAATTTATCTTATCAAATCGATACAAACAAATAGAAGATAGAAAGAATAGAAAAACCGGGATAAATACCCCGGTTTATTGTCCTGAAAATGTCCCAATACAATTAACTTTACTATTGCAAAATCAAAGCACTTAACGCTGGAATTTGTAGATTTATTTCACAGATCTTCTTCTTTTTCTCTAAAATCTTTATAGGTATCTCAGAATTTTGATGTGTTCCAGATCCCCAATAGACAAGATCATTACTATTAAAAACCTCTTTCCATTGAAGCTTACCCTTTATTTCCATCCCCCAATTTGTATAATTTTTATGTGACAAATTTAGAATTACCTGAATATCATCTCTTGAAAACCTACCTTTTCTTTTAAAAGCTACCACCCCATCAGACTTTTTATCAATCATTGTCCATTCAAAATTCTTTGGCTCAAATTGATCTTTGTAAAGAACAGGATGATTGCGGTAAAAATGAGACAGAAAAGCAACACATTGTTTTAATTTCTTATGTGAATCATGCTGAAGCAAATGCCAATCCAATTCTTTGTTTTCATCCCATTCTGTTGTTTGTCCAAATTCATTTCCCATAAATAATAACTTGGCTCCTGGATGAAGATACATGTATGCGTATAATAACCTTACATTGGCAAATTTCTCATATTCGGATCCAGGCATTTTGTATATCATTGGACTTTTCCCATGCACTACTTCATCATGACTAAAAGGAAGCATAAAATTTTCATGATAGAAATACATCAAACTAAAAGTAAATGTATCTTGTATGTGCAGTCGCTTTGTATGGCTCGCTTTAAAATAGCGAAACGTATCATGCATCCAACCCATCATCCACTTCATCCCAAAACCTAGTCCACCAAAATTTACAGGCGTTGTAACCCCCTTCCAATCCGAGGCATCTTCAGCAATGGTTTGTGTGTCCGGAAAGTCATTGTATAATCTTTGATTTAATTTTTTTAAAAAAAGTATAGCTTCCAAATTTTCATTTGTCCCTTTTTCATTTGGGATCCATGTGCCTTTTTTTCTTGAAAAATCAAGTCTCACCATTGAATTTACCGCATCTACTCGTAAAGCATCTGCATGAAAATATTTCATCCAAAAATGAGCACTGCTTATCAAAAAGGATTGCACCTCGCCTCTTTTATAATTGAATATATAACTGTTCCAATCAGGATGAAAACCTTTTCGCATATCAGCATATTCATATGTATGCGCACCATCAAAAAAGTATAAGCCATGCTCATCTCTAGGAAAATGTGATGGCACCCAATCCAATATAACGCCAATTTTATTTTTATGTAACTCATCAATCAAAAACATCAAATCGTCTGGCGTTCCATATCTTGAAGTGGCGGCAAAATACCCCGTACATTGATAACCCCAGCTTTTATCGTATGGAAATTCCATTACAGGCATTAGCTCTACATGAGTAAAACCCATTTCCAATAGATACGGTATTAATAACGATGCAATGGCTCGATAAGAATGAAAACCATGTTGATGTAATGGACGCATCCAACTCCCAACATGTAATTCGTAAACATTCCAGGGTGCTTGTAGTGAATTGTTTTTTTTTCGAGAACGCATCCACATTCGATCTTTCCATTTATAATTTGTACACCAAGTAATAGACGCATTTGCAGGCCTTAATTCTGCAAACCTCGCATAAGGATCAGCTTTGAAGTAGGATATATCATTTTGCCCAACGATATAAAATTTATATAAACAACCTTGCTGCATGGCAGGAATAAAACCCTCCCATATACCAGACTGATCTAGCCTTGGGAATAGTATGTGCTGGTGTGAATTCCACTGATTAAAATCTCCAACCACTCCCACCAACTTGGCATTGGGAGCCCAAACAGAAAAATAAAACCCTTTTTGTTGATTTACTTCACAAATATGTGAACCAAAATAATCATAGGCGTCATGCAAATCCCCTTGTTGAAATCTATGAATCGTTTCCTCATCAAACAATGTGAAATGCACGACTACATTTCTTGTTTGATGAAAACTATTACTCTTATTCATCATTATAAAAATTAGTTGTAGACAAGCGAGATTAACGTAATTTGCAAAATATTTTAATTCTTTGTTTTTATGATTCAACCATTATTTCCCTCCGTGAAGAGATATATCACCATTTTATTGCTATTTATTTCGTATCATAACAGTTTTGCTCAAAATACCCATATCCTAACGGGAAAAATTATTGACAAAAGTTCAAAGACGCCTATCAAAAATGCAGTAGTAAAAATCATTACAGAACAAGACTCAATTCTACAATCATTTGTTAGAACCAATGCCGATGGTACTTTTCAATTAAAAAAAATCCCTGCAGGCAAATTCATTTTGATGATTTCTCACCCGATGTATGGCGAATATGTTGACAATATCTCAATAGAGAAAAATAACACAATTCTTGGAAATATCGGATTAACTAACAAAAGCACCTTATTAGAAGCTATCATTATCAAAACCGGAGGAGCTATTAAAATAAAAGGTGATACCACTATTTATACGGCAGACAGTTTTAATGTAAGCGCAAATGCAAATGTGGAAGAACTTTTAAAAAAACTACCCGGTATACAAGTTGATAAAAATGGAGAAATCAAAGCCATGGGAGAAAAAGTTCAAAAAGTATTGGTAGATGGTGAAGAGTTTTTTGGTGATGACCCCGGTATGGCAGTCAAAAATCTAAGAGCAGATGCCGTTAAAGAAGTGCAAGTTTTTGAAAAGAAAAGTGAACAAGCAGAATTCACGGGTATTGATGATGGAAAAACTCAAAAAACCATCAACCTGAAACTAAAAGAAGATAAAAAGAAAGGCTACTTCGGAAAAGTATCCGTTTCTGGTGGACGAGGGAATGAAATAACCAATCGATTCAATAACAACTTTCTTTTTGGATCTTTTAAAGGGAAAAGAAAATTATCCGCGTTTTTGTTAAATGGGAATACGGCTCAAGATGGACTGAGTTGGCAAGAGAGTCAAAAATACGGTTCTAGCGATGATAACAATTTTGAAATGTGGGATGAAGATGGAATTTTTGCAGCGAACTTTTCTGCTCCCGCTTCTGATGAAGAAATCAACATTAACACCCAAAATGGCTTTTTAAGAAATGTAAATGGTGGAATTCAATATAGCAATAAATGGAACGACAAACACTATTTTAATTTCTCTCCTAAGTACAATCAACAAGATTATACAAACGTTCAAAACACCAATACCATTACACAATTAGGCAACCAATCTATTAGTCAGCGTGATACATCTTCTCTGAAATTAGATAGATACAATATAAAAACTTCTATCATTTATGATTACAAAATTGATTCTAATAATAGCCTCAAACTAACTTTAAAAACCAATTACTATCATAGTGTCAGTGAACAACTCACTAATACCAGCTCAACAAATGATAGCGGCAAAATTGTAAATAAAAGTTTTAGAATTGCTGATATTATATCAGACAAGTATAATCAAACCGGCAACTTGGTTTTAAAACATAAATTCAAAAAAGAAAAAAGAACCCTTTCCTTAAATGCAGATTGGAACAACAGTATTTCCGATGCTAAAAATAACCAAACAACTCAACTAGACTCGAGTATAAAACAATTAGCACAAACAAATAAGAACAGTTATAACATCAATACTAAACTAATCTACACCGAACCTCTTAATAAAAAATGGAGCTTGGAGTTAGGATATCAAGTAGTAGTGAATCATGGAGTAAATGATCAAAATACATACACACTAAATACCGCCAATAATCAATTTGATATAGTAGATAGTTTCTTATCTAGAAATTACAACCAACATGTACTAACCAATACACCATCTGCAAAATTTAATTACGCTTTTAAAAAAATCAAATTCAACATTGGCTCAGGTGTGGGATTTAGTAAATTAGATTTAACAGATCAATCTTACCATAAAACATATAGTCGACAGTATAATAGTCCTACTCCCAACGCTACATTTGTATATACCTATAAAGGCAATCACGCTCTGAGAGTTAAGTACAATGGCTATTTTACCCAGCCCAAAATCGATCAGCTACAACCCCTCAACAATAATAACAATATCTTTAATACATTCATCGGGAACTCCGATCTACGACCATCATTTACAAACAATATCAATATAACTCACAACGGATATAACTTTTTCAAAAATGCATGGAATTATCAAAGCATCAACATTAATGTAACCAGTGATGCCATCACAAATAGCAGAACCATTGATTACAAAACAGGTATAAGCCAAACACAAGCAGTAAATACAAATGGAAATCTTAATGCCAATATTTGGTGTGGCTTCGGATCTAAATTAAAAAAATGGGATGTAAACTATGAGTTAAATGTGGGCACAAATTATAATAGATATGCCGACATCATAAATAACAATACATCTTTTTCTAACACAATTAGTACCAATGTAAACATTGGCTGTAGCAAATCAAAAGCAGATAAGTATGATATTGGCATCAACAACGAATTCAGCTCTAACATAAATACAAATGCTCAAGCAAGCAGTACAAATCAATTTTCAAGTAATACAATTACAGCTAAGGCAACAATTTATTATAAAAAAGTTTGGTCAATTACTACCGACTATAACTACTATGCAAGACCAGGCAACAACATTCAACCCGACAACATTAACACTCATATTCTAAATGTTCAACTTCAGAGAACTTTCAGAAATAATGAATTCACCGTGTTTATAAGTGGTAAAGATTTGTTGAATCAAAATATTGGCATTGATAGATCGTATAATGGAAATGTCATAACAGAAGAACTCAATCAAAGACTTCAAAGATATTTTATGCTAGGACTATCCTGGGATTTTAAAAACAAAGGAACCTCGTCAAAAAAATAAATAATAATTTGTATGAATAAAATTATATCCACAATATACTTTACACTTTTTAGTTTTTTTATTTCATTTTCACAGTTTGTTGATAAAGGACAAATTGAATTTGAAGTGAAAACCAACATGAAAAAAACCTTTGGGAGTTCACCCTGGGCAGAAATGATGAAAGACAAAATGCCTACTTTCAAAGTATCTTATTATAATTTGGTATTCGCAAACAATAAAAGTCTTTACAAATTCGATCATTGGGAAAACAAAGATCTTATCCCCGATATGTTTAGAAAAAGTGACGAACAATCTATCTGGTACACAGATTACAATTCCGAGCTGTCTAACATGCAAAAAGATGTTTTTGGAACCTCTTTCAATATCAAAGACTCTTTAACCAATATCGAATGGAAACTTAGTAACGAAAACAGAATCATTGCCGGTTATAATTGTAAAAAAGCAGTTGGAAAAATTCTGGATAGTGTATATGTTTTTGCATTTTATACAGAAGAAATCACTTTGCCTGGAGGCCCCTGCTCTATCAACGGATTACCCGGTATGATTCTAGGAATGACCATACCCAGATTATACACATCTTGGATTGCAACAAAAATAAATGTCGATAACAAAGAAATCAATTTTCAAGAGCCTTTGGCAAACAAAAATGTCTTTAACAGAAAAGAGGCTGTTATCACGATTAAAGATCGGACTAAAGACTGGTCAAATGATAGTGACCCAGATTCAAAAAAATGGATTGAACAATTGTTATGGAATGTAATGCTGTAAATTCGAAAAACCTGTCATTTTCAAGAAGCTAGTACGAATGCAAAAATGGTTCCATAAAATCCTGTAAAACATCAGCATGAATGAATTACTTTTGCAAAAAAAAATTCTATGCTTTTAGGTTTGCAGAATGTTACTTTTGAATTTGGAGCACGCACAATTGTGGAAGATGCCACCTGGCATATACAACCCAATGAAAGAATTGGATTGATCGGTTATAACGGTACTGGAAAATCTACTTTATTAAAAGTTCTCACAGGTCAATATACTCCTTCCAAAGGAACCGTAGAAAAAGGTAGGGAAACTACGATTGGTTTTTTACATCAAGATTTATTAGGATTTGATACCGAAGACTCTATTTTAGAAGTGGCTTTGGGTGCTTTTGAACGGGTAAAACAACTCGAAAAAGAAATCGAAACTATGGGCGAAGAGTTGGCAAAAACAGGCGATGAAAAGCTGGCTAATGATTACGCGGATCTTTTACACGAAATGGATGTACTGGATGGATATAATATTCACCACAAAACCGAAGAAATCCTACAAGGACTTGGTTTTACAAATGCCGAACTACAGAAACCCTACAAAAATTTTAGCGGAGGCTGGAGAATGCGTGTTTTACTTGCAAAAATGATATTGCAACACCCCGACGTATTGTTATTGGATGAGCCGACAAACCACTTGGATATGCCAAGTATTGAATGGTTGGAAAAATACTTATTACATTATCAAGGGTCTGTGGTTATAGTTTCTCACGATCGTTTTTTCTTAGATAGAATGACCAATAAAATTGTTGAACTCTACCAACAACAATTGCACTTCTATACAGGCAACTATTCCTATTATGAAAAAGAGAAGGAAATTAGAATAGATATGCAAAAAAAGGCTTTTGAAAACCAACAAGATTATATCAGACAACAAGAAAGATTTGTTGAAAGATTTAAAGCAAAAGCCAGTAAAGCCGCACAAGCTCAAAGTATCGTTAAACGACTGGACAAACTAGAAAGAATTGAAGATGTTGAAATCGAAAGACCTAATATGCGCATCAACTTTGCAGTTGAAAAACAACCCGGAAAAATCATTTGTACTCTAAAAAATATCACTAAAAAATTTAAAGAAGTTCAAATTGTTGAAAATACCGGTGCTGAAATAGACAGAGGAGATAAAATTGCTTTAATCGGCGCAAACGGAAAAGGTAAGTCTACTTTGCTTAGAATAATTGCCGGTACAGAATCCTTTGAAGGCGAAAGAGAATGGGGGTACAACGTGATCGAATCCTTTTATGCTCAACATCAATTAGAATCACTGAACTTGAATAACGACCTCTTAGAAGAAATGCATGAGGCCAGAAGCGGTAAAAATGATCTTGAATTAAGAGCCCTATTAGGCGCCTTCCTCTTTAGTGGAGACAGTGTAGAGAAAAAAATAAAAGTGTTAAGTGGTGGTGAAAAAGCCCGTGTTGCGCTCGCTAAAGTAATCGCGAGCAAAGCAAATTTTTTGATGCTTGATGAACCTACCAATCACCTCGATATCCATTCCGTAGACTTGCTTGTGGAATCTCTCAATAAATATGAGGGAAGCCTTATTTTGGTTAGCCATGATCGATATTTCATAAGCCGAATTGCAAATAAAATATGGGAAATTGATGAACAAGAAATCAAAGAATTTAAAGGCACCTATGCCGAATGGGAAGACTGGAAAGAAAGAAAGTTGAAAGCCGCAGCTGCAGCAAAAAAAAATGAAACAACTGCCATTACTCCCATAAAAGAAAACAAGAAAGCAGAAAAACAACCCGACAACCAAGTATCTAACGACACAAAAAAAGAACTACAAAAGGTAAAAACCCTTTTCAAACAAATAGAAGAAAAATTAGAAAAGTTAAATTCACAAAAAAGCGTACTGGAAAATAATTTGGCAGATCCAAGTATTTACAACGACAAAAATAAATTTGTGGAGACAGAAAGTAATTATAAAAAAATTACGGATGAATTGAACCTAGTCAATAAAGAATACGAAAAAGTATTTGAGCAAATCATGCAACTCGAACAATAACTTTTGATATTATTTGATCATGTTGTATAAAAAAATTAATCTTTTCTTATTTCTATTTTGTATAACAAAAGTATCTCCGGGTCAGATTGAAAAATTTTCACATCAAGATACCCTAAGAGGCAGCATTGGCATAGGTAGAACAAAATGGGACGTTTTACATTATGATATAACCGTAACGCCTAACATTCAAACAAAATCCATTTCGGGAATTACCAAAATCACATTTTTAGATAGTGGTGTTACCTCCATGCAGATTGACTTACAAGATCCACTTATCATTGACAAAATACTACAAGACAATAAAACGATAACTTTTACAAAAGAAGGAAACGTTTACTGGATTACATTAGCACCTAATCATCTAAAGAAAACAAATAAAAAATCTTCCCCTTTCATTAACCATCTCTCTATCTTTTATCATGGCATTCCAAAAGAAGCCATCCATCCACCATGGGACGGCGGCTGGATTTGGAAGCAAGATGCAAAAAAGAATCCATTGATTTCTGTTGCCTGTCAAGGGTTGGGCGCAAGCGTTTGGTATCCCTGCAAAGACACACAATCTGATGAACCAGATAACGGAAGCACATTACACATAATTGTCCCTGATAGCCTAATAGGAATTGGCAATGGAAAATTATTATACACTAAAAAATTGAATCATAATCAAACTGAATTCACTTGGAAAGTAACTGCACCTATTAATAATTATAATATTGTACCCTACATAGGCAAATACAAACATTTCTCAGAAATATATAATGGAGAGAATGGACTACTTACGATGGACTATTGGGTTCTTTCAGACAACTTAGAAAAAGCAAAAAAACAATTTGCTGATGTCCCTAAAATGATGAAAGCTTTTGAATATTGGTTTGGCCCCTTTCCTTTTTATAAAGATGGATACAAACTCGTGGAAGCGCCACACCTTGGTATGGAACACCAAAGTGCCATTGCTTATGGAAATCAATACCAAAACGGATACCTAGGTAGAGATTTATCCGAAACAGGCTGGGGATTAAAATGGGATTTCATCATTGTTCATGAAAGCGGACACGAATGGTTCGCTAATAACATTACCACCAAGGACATCGCAGATATGTGGGTTCATGAAGGTTTCACATGCTACTCAGAAACCTTATTTACTGAATTTTATTATGGTAAAAAAGCAGGCGAAGAATATGTACAAGGATTAAGAAAAAATATTATCAACGATAAACCCATTATCGGTCAATACAACGTAAACAATGAAGGAAGTGAAGACATGTATTATAAAGGCGCCAATCTCTTACATACCATTCGCCACATCATTGATAATGATTCAATTTTCAGAGATATTTTGATTGGATTAAACAAACAATTTTATCACAAAACGATTACCACCAAAGACATAGAACTCTATTTTACTCAAAAAAGCAAAACTGATTTAACTACTATTTTTGATCAATACCTTAGAACCAATCAAATTCCAGAATTAGTATACCATTACAAAAATGATTCGCTGTACTTTAAATGGACAAATACAATCCCAAATTTTGCAATGCCAGCAAAAATAATCATCGACAATGAAGATAATGAACATTGGATTAGCGCAACCAATGATTGGAAATCAATAGCAGTTTCTACAACATCAAGTAAGAACCACTCAAAAGTAATTTTGAATAAAAATTTCTACGCCTATTGTAAAGAATTAGATGAATAAAATGGGAGTTAAAACACTATAATGTCAACTTACCCCCCGAAAGAAATCTCTTATGATAATACGTCTCGTTTAGGTTACTGATAATAACACCCTCTTGAGTGCTGGCATGTACAAAAAAACCATTCATTAAATATACACCCACATGGCTTACCCCTTTCCTTCTTCTGGTATGAAAAAAAACCAAATCTCCTTCCTGTAATTTTTCTTTATCAGTATGAGCGGTTACTAAATATTGCTCTTGTGAAGATCTCGGCAATTGTTTTCCAAATACATTGCTCATTAAGATGCCAGAAAAACTACTGCAATCAATCCCCTCTTTAGTTGCGCCCCCATATTGATAATTCGTTTTCCACCAATTTTCAATAAACTGGTATAATGCAGTATTTTTAATGGTTTCAACCGTAGTATCTAATAGTTGAGCATATTTAAAATGAATGGAAGTCTTAGCTTCAATGTCTGACCCCATCATTTTTGTATCCTGAGCAGACGATGATAAAAGAACACCCATTAAAAATATTAAACAAAAAAAAGACTTCATGTTATTGCCAAGTTGTTTGATTAACAATGGATTGTAAAAATAGTCAAAAAACACTTCTTTTATTGTTCAAATATGTGGAAAACGCATTGAATAAATCCACCGATTTTATACGATATTTAACGCCCAATGAAATTTAGTCACCTACACGTTCACACACAATATTCTCTCCTAGACGGAGCTGCATCTATTAAAAGTCTTTATAAAAAAGCGATAAAAGACAACATGCCTGCTTTAGCTATCAGCGACCATGGCAATATGTTCGGTGCCTTTGAATTCGTAAAGGAGGCATATAACCATTTAGATGCAAATGGCAAACCTAAAGTAAAGCCTGTAGTAGGTTGCGAATTTTATATTACACAAGATAGAACCAGAAAAACATTTAGTAAAGAAGAAAAAGATCCTAGAAATCACCAAATTTTACTAGCTAAAAATGAAACCGGATATAAAAATCTTGTAAAATTAACTTCACTGGGATATATAGAGGGCATGTATTCTAAATATCCTCGTATCGATAAACAACTCATTCATAAATATCACGAAGGATTGATAGCTACGACTTGTTGTTTGGGCGCCTTAGTACCTCAAACCATTCTAAAAAGCGGTGAAGAAGAAGGTGAGAATGAATTTAAATGGTGGTTAAATATTTTTCAGGAAGATTATTATGTTGAATTACAACGTCATGGAATACCCGAACAAGACAAAGTCAATGAAGTATTATTAAGATTTGCCAAAAAATACAATGTAAAAGTAATTGCTAGTAATGATAGTCATTATGTTGATCAAAGCGATTTTAATGCACATGACATCTTACTTTGCATCAACACCGGCGAAAAACAAAGTACCCCTGCTCTAAGAGAATTTACAGATGACGATGTGTTAACTAAAAACAAAAGATTCGCATTTCCTAACGATCAATTCTTTTTTAAAACAACCGCTGAAATGAGCGATGTTTTTAAAGATCTTCCGGAAGCTATAGATAATACAAATGAAATAGTTGATAAAATTGAATTACTTGATCTAAAAAAAGACATCTTACTACCCCACTTCGTTGTGCCAGATAATTTCAAAACACAAGATGAATACCTAGCCAGTATTACATGGGCTGGTGCAAAAAAAAGATACCAAATATTAACCCCTGAAGCTGAAGAAAGAATCCAGTTTGAACTGGGAGTTATTGAGAAAATGGGATTCGCAGGCTATTTCTTAATTGTAAGTGATTTCATTAGAGCCGGAAGAGAGATAGGCGTTTTTGTGGGACCCGGAAGAGGTTCTGCTGCGGGAAGCGTAGTAGCCTACTGTATCGGAATAACCAACATCGATCCTATCAAATATAACCTGCTTTTTGAGCGTTTCCTAAATCCGGAAAGAAAGTCAATGCCCGATATCGATACGGACTTTGATGATGAAGGAAGACAAAAAGTAATTGATTATGTTGTTCAAAAATATGGAAAGAATCAAGTAGCCCAAATTATTACCTATGGCACTATGGCAGCAAAAAGTAGTATTGCAGATGTTGCCAGAGTAATGGATTTACCAATTGCTGAAAGCAGAGCATTATCAAAACTAGTTCCGGAAAAACCAGGTATTGTTTTAAAAAGACTATTACATGCCCCCCTCACAACAAAAGAAGCTAAAGACGCAGAAGTCTCTCTGGAAGAGAAAGAGCAATTAACCTCTGAGGACGTTGAATCAGTAAAAAAATTACGAGAAATTTATAAAGGGAAAGATCTATTAAGCAACATACTACATGAAGCAGAAGTGTTAGAAGGCTCTGTTAGGAATACAGGCATTCACGCTGCCGGTATCATCATTGCACCTAAAGATCTGACTGATTTAATCCCTGTTGCCACTTCAAAGGAATCAGATCTATGGCTTACTCAAATTGAAGGAAACTCTATTGAAGATGCTGGTGTAATTAAAATGGACTTCTTAGGCCTCAAAACCTTAAGTATTCTAAAAACAGCCTTATCTCTGATTAAACTCAATCATAATGTTGATATCGATATTGATAATATTCCTTTGGATGATGAAAAAACTTACAAGCTTTATCAACAAGGTGATACCAATGCCACTTTTCAGTTTGAAAGCGCCGGCATGCAGAAATATCTACGCGAACTAAAACCCGATAAATTTGACGATTTAATCGCGATGAATGCGTTGTATCGACCCGGCCCTATGGCATACATACCTCAGTTCATTGCTCGTAAACATGGCAGAGAACAAGTAGTATATGATGTGGAAGATATGCAAGAATACCTGCAAGAAACTTATGGTATCACCGTGTATCAAGAACAAGTAATGCTACTATCCCAAAAACTGGCAGGTTTCAGTAAAGGGGATGCAGACATATTAAGAAAAGCAATGGGTAAAAAACAAATTGCAACGCTTAATAAAATGAAATTACAATTCATCACCGGAGCAACCGCAAAAGGACATCCCGCTGATAAATTAGAAAAAATCTGGACCGATTGGGAAGCATTTGCCCAATACGCCTTTAATAAATCTCATTCCACTTGTTATGCTTTTGTAGCCTACCAAACTGCCTATCTAAAAGCTCATTATCCTGCAGAATACATGGCGGCTGTTTTAAATCATGCCGGAAGTATTGAAAAGATTACGTTCTTTATGGAAGAATGTAAACAAATGGGAATAAAAGTATTAGGTCCAGATGTCAATGAATCTCTAAGGGGCTTTGCCGTTAATAAAAAAGGAGAAATCAGATTCGGATTTAGTGGCCTAAAAGGCACCGGAGATGCTGCCATAGACAATATTCTTGAAGAAAGAGAAAAACATGGAACATTCAAAAACATTTTTGATTTTGTAAAAAGAGTGAATCTTCGATCGGTTAGTAAAAAATCTATGGAAAGTCTTATTTATGGAGGATCCTTTGATTGTTTTACCGATTTACACAGAGCCCAATATTTTTACCAAACTCCAGGCGACACTACATCACTCGAGAAGATAGTTAAATTTGGCTCTGTATACCAATCTCAATCTAACAGTGCAACTAATACTTTGTTTGGCGATTTACAAATGCCAGAAATTATACCTCCCAAAATTGCCCCCTGCCCACCTTGGCAACTGATTGAACAATTAGAACACGAAAAAGATGTAACCGGAATGTTCATTAGCGGCCATCCGTTAGACAATTATTCATTTGAATTAAAACACTATAATATTTCTCCTTTAAACGATTTTAATGTTGTTAAAAATACTGTTGGAGTTGTTCCAACGAGCAAAACCTTTCGAATGGCAGGCTTAGTAACAGATGCTCAACATCGATTAACCAAAACAGGTAAAAAATTCGGCGTGTTACATGTAGAAGATTTTAGTGGCAAAGCTGAATTTATGCTTTGGAGCGAAGAGTATGTAAAATATTCAAATTACTTAGAAGCCGGACAAATCATTTTGATAGAAGGCTCCTTTAAACAAAGGTATAATACTGACCAATATGAGTTTAAGTTATCCAAACTACATTTATTAGAATCTGTAAAGCCGCAATTGACCAAGCAAATTACTTTAGAAGTTTCTCCCGAATTAATCACCCAATCATTTGTTGATTTCTTTGAAAACAATATTAAGCAACACCCTGGTAAAACCGCTATCAAGTTTGTAATAAAAGACATAACGCAAGACAAGAGCTTAGTATTAGAGACATTAGAAAAGGGAGTTACCATGAATGATGAAATGGCAGAGTTTATTCAAGCTAATCATTTGGATGTATTGGTGCATTCAGTATAATCAATACAATTACACACAATTAACAATATGAGATAGAATTGTGGATATGTCATTTATGCATACTTAATTTATGGTCATATTTTTGCAGTAACATAATTATTCAAACTAAATTTTAAATTATATTTTATGGCATTAGAATTAACAGATTCCAACTTTAAAGCAGAAGTACTTGATTCCAATCAATTATCAGTAGTTGATTTTTGGGCAGAATGGTGTGGCCCTTGCAGAGCAATCGGTCCAGTAATTGAAGAATTATCCAAAGATTATGCCGGGAAAGTGAAAATAGGCAAAGTAAATGTAGATCACAATCCTCAAGTTTCAACTAATTATGGCATTACTAGCATTCCTGCCATACTGTTTATCAAAAATGGAGAAGTGGTTGATAAAATAGTAGGTGCTCAACCCAAAGCAAATTTTGTAAAGAAAATTGAAGCTTTAAAATAATAATTCCATCTCATAAAAAAGGGTTGTCATTTGACAACCCTTTTTTTATTAAGCATACACAAATTAATGATTGGCTTTACTCATGCTTACCAAATCCTCTTCAGCATAGTGGCGATACTTAAAAATAATTGGGAACACAATGGCCAATACTAAGGCATAGGCAGCAAAAGTCATCCATATCATAGCCCAATCTTTTATATCATTTTTTGTGAAATAATCTACCACCCAACCACTTCCAATACCACCTAAAATGGCACCCACACCATTGGTAATCATCATAAACATTCCTTGAGCACTGGCTCTGATATTACTTGGGGTTTCTTTTTCTAAAAATAAAGATCCTGAAATATTAAAAAAGTCGAATGCCATTCCATACACCACCATGGATAAGATCAAGAATATCAATCCAGCTCCAGGATCGCCAATTCCAAATAAGGCAAACCTTAGCACCCAAGCCAACATACTAAATAACATCACAATTTTAATTCCAAATCGCTTCAAGAAAAATGGAATAGTTAATATAAATAAGGTTTCTGAAATCTGGGATAATGACAACATCAACAATGGATGTTTTACAACAAATGAATCAGGAAAATCGGCCCTGAAATCACTCAAAAAACTACCCCCAAAAGTATTAGTAACTTGCAATGCTGCACCTAATAACATCGAAAAAATAAAAAAGATAACCATTTTTTTTCTACGAAAAAGAACAAATGCATCTAATCCTAATGATTCAGCCATCGTACCTTTTTTCTCAGCATTGGAAGGAGGGCACGCAGGCAGACTAAAAGAATATAATCCCATCAAAATAGCAGCAGCAGCCGCCACATAAAATTGTCCATTACTAGAAGCCAACCCTGTCAAATCTACAAACCACATGGCAATAATAAATCCAACCGTTCCCCAAACTCTAATAGGCGGGAATACCTTAATGATATCATAACCAGACTGACTAAGTATTTTGTAAGAAACCGTATTGTTTAAAGAAATGGTAGGCATATATGCCATAGAATTAAAAAGCATCACCCAAAACATCAAAGCTGGATCTTTTATGAAGGAGGCAAAAAGTAAAGCTCCTGCTCCTACTAAATGACAAAAGCCTAACACTCGTTCTGCATTTACCCATCTATCTGCTACTATACCCATTAAGGCAGGCATGATTAATGACGCAATCCCTAATGTTGAATACACACTTCCTATTTCAATACCTTTAAAACCTAATGAAAACAAATATCCACCAGTAGAAATTAACCATGACCCCCAAATGAAAAATTGCAGAAAACTCAAAAGTGTTAATCTTTGTTTAATATTCATAGTAAAATTGGTTTAATATGTGTTTTGAAGTTATTACAATAAAATCATTAAACCATAAAATATCACTAACGTTTTTATGTTTTTTTTATAAATATTACACTAAACAAATAAGTGTTATCCCCTACCTAGTAAAAAAGTCTTTTAATATTTAGTTTATTAACAAGACCTAAAATAATCGTCTTAGCTAATTTTCAATATCTGTAAATTTGCAAAAAAAACAATGACCCATCCTTTAGATATTATCATTCATCATCAAACCAATGATGACTTAAAAAAAATTGCTGAAAAAGTAAAAGATTCAAAACGAATCACAGATGAGGAATGTTTACTACTATTTCAACTTGCCGACCTGCCATTTGTTGGAGCACTTGCCAACTACATTCGAGAAAAACTACACGGCAATAAAACTTATTTCAATAGAAATTTTCATATAGAACCTACCAACGTTTGTGTATTTAGTTGCAAGTTCTGCTCCTATTCTAGATTGTATGCCCATAAAGAAGATGGCTGGGAATTAAGTATTGATAAAATGGTAGACATCGTAAAAAGTTATGATGGCAAACCAATTACTGAAGTACATATAGTGGGAGGTGTTCATCCCAAAATGACTATGACCTATTTCATTGAATTACTGCAGAAAATAAAACAACAACGCCCAGACTTACACATCAAGGCTTTCACTGCAGTGGAACTTGACTACATGTTCAGAAAAGCTAAATTATCAGTACTGGAAGGACTCAAACAACTGCAAGAAGCCGGCTTGCAATCATTACCAGGCGGAGGCGCTGAAATTTTTCATCCCGAAGTAAGAGATCAAATTGCCGCTGATAAAGTTTCTGGAGATGGCTGGCTTGAAATCCATGAAACCGCACACCAATTAGGTATGCATAGTAACGCGACAATGCTGTATGGTCATATTGAAACCTATGAACACAGAATTGATCACATGCGTAAACTGCGTGATTTACAAGACAAAACCAAAGGTTTCAACACCTTCATCCCTTTAAAATTCAGAAATGCCAACAACGACATGAGTCACATAAAGGAATCTACGCTCACCGAAGACATGCGCCTATATGCAATTGCAAGAATTTATCTCGACAATTTCCCACATCTAAAAGCCTATTGGCCAATGTTAGGCAGACAAAATGCTCAATTAACCCTTTCTTTCGGCGTAAATGATTTAGATGGCACCATCGATGATTCCACCAAAATTTACTCAATGGCTGGAAGCGAAGAACAAACACCTACCATGTCAACTGAAGAATTAGTAGCACTTATCAAACAAGCCAATAGACAACCCTTAGAAAGAGATACTCTTTATAACGAAATCATGACTTTTTAACTCAATAAAAAAAATTATATGTCAGCCTGTAACTTTTCTATCACATTCTCTGGATCAGCAGAAGATATTTACAATAAAACAAAAACTGCCGTAGAAAATCAGGGAGGAAAATTTGAAGGAGATTATACCGGAGGAAAATTCAATGTAAGTGTCTTAAGTAATACTATTGAAGGATCCTATACCGTAAATGGACAACAATTGGATTTGACGATCGATAAAAAACCTCTTTTTTTACCCTGCAATGCGATTGAGAGCTTTTTGGTTAGCAAGCTTTCCTAATTTATAAACTATCGTCCTTTACATCATTATTGGGGTCAGTTGACTTTAGCCCACCCTTCAGCTTATTATGAAAACAAGACACCCCTCCTTAGGGATATGTCAATAACAACCTTTACTTTCAAGTCTGATTTTTAAAGTACTCAAGGACAAATAAAGCATTAAAAATATTGCAATAAAATTACAATATTTTTAAATACATACTTTTACATAAACTGAATTATTATATAATTCATATAATAATTTGAAATACAATTAATTAAATAAAAAAGTAAATTTAATTCACAAAACAAAAAGATAGTGTTTAACATCTATCAATAAAGGTTAAAATAGACAAATTATTAATTGAATAAAATAAAAGGTAAATTACACAAACAATTGCTTATCAATAATATATATTAATAAAGCAAATAATAATATTTTTAGCAATGAAATAAAAAGGTTATTTTTTAGTTTGCTAAATATTTTATCACTCAAATTTCAATATTTTTCGAGAGTCTTTCGATCAATAAAGAAAAAAAAATCCCCCACTTTTAAAATTGATATTTTCATCCAAATAGAGAATGGCATGCACATGAAAAAAGCCATAAGTTTTTCAACTTATGGCTTTTCATTTCTAGAAGCGTAAGGATAAGTACTACCCTAGCCTATTTCTTTATTTTAACCCAAAAACCTTCTTAACTTCTTTTACTGCATCTAATTTCTCCCAAGTAAATAATTCTACCTTTTTAGTGACTTTTTTACCGTCTGGAGAGGTAAATGTTTTTTCAACTACTTCATTCTTTCTTCCCATATGTCCATAAGCAGCTGTTTCACTATACATTGGATTACGTAATTTAAGACGTTGCTCAATGAAATAAGGACGCATATCAAAACATGGCATTTTCATAACTTTTTCTGCAATTTGGCCGTCTGTAAGCGCTACTTTAGCAGTCCCGTAAGTTACTACGTTGATACTTGTTGGTTGAGCGACACCTATCGCATAGGAAACCTGAACCAACACTTCGTCACACAGACCTGCAGCCACCAAATTCTTCGCAATATGCCTTGTAGCATATGCTGCAGAACGGTCTACCTTGCTAGGATCTTTCCCGCTAAATGCGCCTCCACCATGCGCCCCTTTTCCTCCGTATGTATCTACAATAATCTTACGACCTGTTAACCCTGTGTCTCCATGAGGCCCGCCAATTACGAATTTACCAGTTGGATTTACGTGATATTTGATTTTATTATTGAATAAATGAGCGTATTTAGGATATTTAGCCTTTACTCTTGGAATAAGAATATTAATTACATCCTTCTTAATCTTCGCCAACATGGTATCATCCTTACCAAAATCATCGTGTTGAGTAGAAATCACAATAGCGTCGATTCTAACGGGTCTGTTATGATCATCATATTCTAAGGTTACCTGACTTTTTGCATCCGGACGCAAATATTTAATTTGCTTATTTTCTCTTCTCAATACTGCAAGTTCTTCCAATAATTTATGAGCCAGATTCAATGCTAAAGGCATATAGTCTTCTGTTTCATTAGTCGCATATCCAAACATCATACCTTGGTCGCCGGCTCCTTGTTCTTCTTTCTTTTTTCTATCCACCCCTTGATTGATATCGCTTGATTGCTCATGTATCGCAGAAAGAATACCACATGAATTTGCTTCAAACATATACTCACTTTTAGTGTAACCGATTTTACGGATAACCCCTCTTGCAATCTCTTGTACATCAAGGTAGGCTTTACTTTTAACCTCCCCTGCTAATACAACTTGTCCAGTTGTTACTAACGTTTCACAAGCTACTTTACTAGATGGATCGAACGCTAAAAAAT
Organism: Chitinophagaceae bacterium; assembly: GCA_947452965.1. GTDB lineage: Bacteria > Bacteroidota > Bacteroidia > Chitinophagales > Chitinophagaceae > Ferruginibacter. Next base: position 35,321 of record CANGEW010000012.1, read on the forward strand.
TATCAATTAATGCGTCACTAATTTGGTCAGCTACTTTATCTGGATGTCCTTCACTAACCGATTCTGATGTAAATAAATATGGCATATAAAAATTTTAAGGCTACAAAGATAAGGGTTGGTGACAGAAACAAAAAGCCCTTCTCATAAGAAAAGGGCAGTTATTAACATTAATAAAAAAACTTTATTTCAACTTTGAATAAATGACAACCATCCTCATCCTACATGAAGGATCTGAACTTCCACCGCCAACTTTAACAGCTCCTTTGCCAATTAGGTTTTTATATGGATAAATATATTGGTCAAATTGAGGATATGATAGATTGTGAGGCACAAATAATCGCATTGGATAATTTTTACTCTTGTTAGTCACCAGATTTTGTAAATATCTGGAAACATTTACATTATAATATACTTGACCTGTAGACTTAGTTTTTTTACCTACCCCAAAATAGTAGAAGTTAACCCCTTCATTATAAGGATAATAATACGATATGTTATCTGGATTGTAATTTGATAAAGGATTTAAATCGTGATAAATAGGCTTCCAACGTGAAGGGATTCCTGCAATTGATGAATCAATAAGATCTAAATATAAATACTCAGGGGCAATTTTATTATTGGCTCTTATATCATCAAGGGTTTGAGTAACCTGTATTTCAGCTCTATGAATGATTCTATTACTATCATTTTGAACAAAATGTTCTAATCTCGGTATGTATAAATTAGCATAGGTGCCAGGATTTGATTGCAATAAAATATCACCACCAGAAGGCAAATTTCTATTACTGACTGTTATCTTGTTACCATGCGATGATAAACTCATACCTGAATAGTAACTCGTATTAAAAGTAAAGTTTGTGTAAACAGTATCTTCAGTGGTAGCTAAACGATTCGAATCTGCTATCCAAGCTCTTTTTCTGTAATGAAGTTCTAGCCTTGTTCTGGGATCTAGTAAATCAATGTAAACCAAAGCATTTCCAGACGTTGCCTTAATCACAAATCCATTTAAATTACTTTTAAATAAAGAATCGCTTCTGTAAGCATTATAAACACCACTTGAATCCCTATTAAAAGTTTTAAATAATTTATTTTTAAAGTCGTTTGTCAACTTGATTCGTATTTGGTTGGTAACTGTATCTACAACACCCACTTTTACTGTATTAGAAAGTGTATTAATATTAATGAGCGTTTCATTACTAACAACTGAATCGTTCAGGTATGACTGTGGAAAATTGATGGGTCTATAATAACTCGAAGAATCCCACCAAACACCTTGACTACTTTTTAATTGATAGGCTTGAAGCTTCATATTCATATCATGCGAAGTATCACCCCAATTTTGATTAGTATATGCTAAGCATAATACCGCAGAATCACCGTCTCCGATGATAGAATCTTTTTGATTGGTTCCAAAGTAAAAAGGGAAAAAAGTAGGCTTTAATTGCAGTAAAACGTCTGCTTTAACAGTAGTGCCTAATAAAGGATCTGTATATACTCCTAGTGCATGATAATCGTCAATTCTGACTTTTGTTGTGTCTATTAAAAACTCACCTGGTGTGGTTACAATGTCAAAAGTATCCGCAAAAGTATTGATATTGTCTACTGCCGGAATTAAATCGTCTCCTAAATTGGTTGTATCCAATTTAGTACAACTCCAAACAAAAAATAAACCAGTAACTGAAACGGTATATATGATTTTACTAATTACCTTATTTTTTAACACAATTAAGAGTGGTTTGATTGATTAATTTTTTGTCGCTCATTTCAAGTTGCCAACACAACTTTTTTGAAATTTATTTTATTGAAGTCTCACTATTAACGACTAGGAAAGATCGTTATATAATTGCAAATAGTCTGTTAAATCGCTCTCAGCATCAAAAGGCAGCACCTTTTTACCTTTCACTTTTGAAAATTCTTCCAAAAGTTTTTTATCAACCTCTTCTGATCCAAAGCTAATAGCATCTGCAAATTGAGCGCCTCCTCTAAACATAGCTACATTATTATTATCCTTATAGAACTCCAACTCTTTAGCCGTTACAAAATCATTAATGGTACTAAGTTTTGCAAAATCAGTTCCCATTTTTTGCTTAAAAGTGGATTGTCCAATGGTGAAGACAACTTTACTATTCGAAAAAATTGGCTCTTTTTTATAGGCCGTCTTGATAAACATAGGTATCAATCCCGTCATCCAACCACTGCAATGAATGATATCTGGAGGCCATCCAAATTTCTTAACTGTTTCCAATGCCCCTTTACAAAACAATACAGTTCTTAAGCCATTATCATCAAACCATTTATCATTTTCGTCGGTAAACACTGACTTTCTTTTGAAAAAATCTTCATTATCCAAAAAATAAACTTGCAAACGAGCATTGGGAAGAGATGCTACCTTAATAACAAGCGGATAATCATCATTTTGTATGGTAACATTAATACCAGATAACCTAACTACTTCATGCAAACGATGCCTACGTTCATTAATAGTACCAAACTTAGGCATGATACATCTTACCTCAAAGTTATTTTCATTGGATAATACTGCCAGTTTATTCACTATTTCAGCAAACTCTGTCAACTCCAAATATGGTGACATTTCGTTTGCAATGAATAATATTCTTTTCTTTGTAGACATTTGTACTAAATTGATGGCAAAAATTAATCAGAATGCAAAATTACAAATAATTATTTGAATTAATGCTACACAAACACATAACGTTATTAACTAAATCATCATGATAATATTTAAAAAAAATATTGATATTCAACATTTTATACAAAAAAAACGTGAAGAAGGTAAGAAAATCGGATTTGTGCCTACCATGGGTGCATTACATGAAGGGCATCTTTCACTCATCAAACAAAGTATAAATGAAAACGAAGTTACCGTTTGTAGTATCTTTATTAACCCCACTCAATTTAATAACCTCGAAGACTTTGAAAAATACCCAATTACTATCAATCAAGATCTGGATCAACTTGAAGATAGCGGATGTAATGTTGTTTTTCTTCCTACAACTGCAGAAATCTACCCAGACAATTTTATTAAAAAACATTATGAGCTAGGTGTTATTGAAAATGTTTTGGAAGGGGCTTTTCGATCAGGTCATTATCAGGGCGTTTGCTTGGTAGTAGAAAGACTTCTCTCTTTAATACCGGCCCATACACTCTATTTGGGACAAAAAGACTTTCAACAATGTTTGGTAATAAAAAAGATGATTGAGCTTCTTCAATTAAAGATAAATGTGAAAGTTTGCAATACGGTGAGAGAGCCTAACGGACTTGCCATGAGTAGCAGAAATCAACGACTCTCTGAAATGGAAAAAGAAAAAGCAGGATTCATTTACAAAACCTTGAAATACATCCAAGAGCATAGTCGTGCCCTGCCCATAGAAATATTGAAAAAAAATGGATTGCAAATACTGTCAGAAATCACTACAGAAATTGATTATCTCGAAATCACAGATTTTAATTTGGAGCCCATCAAAACAATTGAAAAAAATAAAGAGGGAGTAATCTTAGTTGCTGCACACATAAATGGAGTTCGACTCATCGATAATTTAATGCTATCAAAATAAATAATACTTGTAACTTGTAGCCCAATATGCGCAAAAAGCTATTATCCATATTACAAATTATTATTTTTCTTGGAGGAGGTATTTTTTTAGCCTGGTGGCAATTAAAATCTATGACATTAGCCGAAAGAGAAGAATTTGTAGCGGCATTACGAAGTGTAAACTACTGGATTGTGATACCTGTATTTTTTATGGGAATCATAAGTCATATTAGTAGGTCTCTGCGTTGGAAAATATTGATGGAACCACTCGGATTTACACCGAAACTAAAAAATGTTTTTTGCGTAACAATGATTGGGTATCTAGTAAACGCAGCAATACCAAGAATGGGAGAAATTGTTAAGTGTACCTTTTTAGCCAAATACGAAAAATTAAAAATAGACAAATTAGTAGGCACTATTATTGTAGAAAGAAGCTTTGATTTGGTTTGTTATGTTATCTTCATTGGCATCACTATACTCATTCAACTGGAAGTTGTAAAAGAATTTTTCATTAATAAAATACTTCCCTCTATATCTGAAGGTAAAAAAAATTGGACAAGCAAATTATTATTTTTCATTGGCATCCTTGTTTTTTCTTGGTTCCTCGTAAAATTTCTTTTGAAAAAATATAAAGAAAATAAAATCATACAACAAATCAATGCAACAAAAAATGGCATTATTGAAGGCTTAAAGGCTGTACAAAAAATAAAAAACAGAAAGTCTTTCTTTCTGCATACAATTATTATTTGGAGCATGTACTTGTTACAAATTTATGTTGGTTTCTGGGGTATGACCGGCACTGCTGAGTTGAGTATACAAGCTTCTTTTTCTGTATTAGCCTTGGCAACACTCGCAATGATTATTACTCCAGGTGGCATTGGATCCTTCCCTATTTTTATCATGCAAGTTTTACTCATTTATCATATTGATTCTCCTGTAGGCAGGGCATTCGGGTGGATGATGTGGGGCATTACAAGTATTCAATCAGTTGCTTTAGGCATTATCTCATTAGTTGCGATACCATATCTTAATCCTTCTAAAAATGAAAGCGAACGAATTTTCTAAAAGTAAAATATACGACTTAGCTGATTTAATCAGAAGAGTTGCTGTTTGGAAATTTGAAGGATATTCCATAGTCTTTACCAATGGCGTATTTGATCTTTTGCATGAAGGCCATATCGCTTCATTAAATGAAGCTGCATCTCACGGTCATAAGCTCATAGTAGCCGTCAATGCAGATAGTTCTGTAAAAAAATTAAAGGGCCCTACTCGACCCATTTATAATGAAAATGCAAGAGCACAAATTTTAGCCTCTTTGTTAGTAACCGACGCCGTAATTATTTTTGAAGATGATACTCCATTAGAGCTCATCAAAGCTCTTTTACCAGATGTCCTTGTAAAAGGCGGCGATTATATCATAGAACAAATAGCAGGCGCAAAAGAAGTGATTGAAAACGGCGGACAAGTGGTATTAGCTAAAATGATTGATGGAGTATCTACTTCCAAAACCATTGAGAAGATTATAGAATAATGTAGCTATTTTAAAAGATTTAAGAAATTGATGCGTTCCAGATTTGAAACATGTGTAATGCTTGCAACCATTGCAACATTTTATAAGTCAACCCGTTGAAACAAACATTTACATGCCTATCGTTTCAGCATTTGCCAAATACTACTTATTTTTACCACCTAAAGCGAACGCCCCGGATTTGTTTTATTCTAATGCAGAACCAATTCCTTTTTCGCATTTTTTTCTGATTAATTAATTATCAATTATGGAAGTGAAAAAAATCACTACAAACACTTTGCTCAAAATGAAAGCAAGTGGTGAAAAAATTGCAATGATTACTGCATACGACTTTTCATTTGCAAAGCTTTTTGATAAAGCTGGAATTGACGTTATTTTGGTTGGGGACAGTGCTAGCAACGTAATGGCAGGACACGTAACTACACTTCCCATTACCTTAGATCAAATGATTTATCATGCACAAAGTGTGGTAAGAGGAATTGAAAGATGCCTAGTAGTGGTGGATTTGCCATTTGGTTCCTATCAAGGAAATTCAAAAGAAGCATTGAATTCTGCCATACGCATCATGAAAGAAACAGGAGGCCATTCCATAAAATTAGAGGGCGGAGAAGAAGTGGTGGAATCAATAAAAAGAATTGTAAGTACAGGCATACCCGTAATGGGACATTTGGGTTTAACACCTCAAAGTATTTATCAATTTGGCACATATACAGTGAGAGCCAAAGAAGAACAAGAAGCTGCCAAATTAAAAAGAGACGCATTGTTGTTGCAAGAAGCTGGCTGCTTTGCTATTGTACTTGAAAAAATACCGGCGTCTTTAGCTAAAGAAGTATCTGAAGGATTATCCATCCCCACAATAGGTATAGGTGCCGGCGGTGATTGCGATGGACAAGTATTAGTAATGCATGACATGTTAGGCATCAATACAGATTTCAAACCTAGGTTTTTGAGAAAATATTTAAATCTGGCTGATCAAATTAACGGCGCCATGCAACAGTATATCTCAGATGTAAAATCAAAAGATTTTCCAAACGAAAAAGAACAATATTAATTGATAAATCATTCATGAAATACAAATTTTGGATACTTGCCATTTCTATTTGCAGTATTACTGCAAAAGGACAAGATGTTGACACATTAAGTAATATCAACATTACCGCCACTAGAGTCAATCAAAATAACAATTTAACAGGAAGAGATATCGTTGTGTTATCTGGAAAAACATTCGAAAAACTTTCTTCTATTTCAATTGATGACATTTTGAAATTTACAGGCGGAGTGGAAGTTCAGCAAAGAGGACCAGCAGGAAGTCAGGCTGATATTATTATTAGAGGAGGAACTTTTCAACAGGTACTTGTTTTATTGGATGGAATGAAAATCAATGATCCTATCACAGGACATTTTTCTGGCTATATTCCAATTCCAATCGCTGAAATTGAAAGAATAGAAATAGTAAAAGGCCCTGCTGCCGCAATGTATGGATCAGAAGCCGTTGGCGGTGTAATTAATATTATCAGTAAAACATTTTATCATTATAACACCACATCAAAAGAAGAAAGTAACCTGGGAGTTTCATTTGGTGAATATGAATTACATTCCTCACGAGCAAGTGCATATGTAACCCGTAAAAAAATAAATTTCTTCTTGGGTGGCAGTACAGATAATTCATCAGGTCAATTATTGCGGGGAGATAATCGAGGCTATTTTCATAACCACTTAATCAGTGGCAGCGCTTCCATTCCATTATCAAAAAAATGGATGTTACAATTTAGAACTAGTTATGATTATAGAGATTTTGCTGCACAAAATTTTTATACACCCGAATTGATTGATACTGCAACAGAAAAAGTAAATACATGGTGGAATCAATTAAGAATAGAAACCAACAGAAATCATTCGAAAGATCAATTAGATATAATTTTTAAAAAAACCAATGATTTTTATCTTTATTATCCACTAAGTACAGCTAACAATAATCAATCCATATTGTCACAACTCAACTATCTTCACACACATACTTTCAATAAAAATTTGACTGGCTTAATTGGAAGTAGTTATGAGAGAAGAGAAATGATTTCAAATGACAGAGGTAATCACCAAAACAACAATGGCGCTTTGTTTGCTTCTGCATTAATGAGCTTTAAAAAACTCAACATCTCTCCACAAATAAGATTAGTATTAGATGAGCAATACAAATTTGATGCACTGCCACAATTAAACGTATCGTATATTTTTAAAGACATCACGTTTAGAGCAAGTATAGGTAAATCTATCCGATCTGCCGACTTTACAGAATTATACAATAACTACAATAAACCTATAGTAAAAGGTGGTAAAATTGGCAATCCTGAATTGATCCCCGAAAAATCCATGAACTACGAAATTGGCTTAGATTATTCTATTAATAACTTCACTTTTAATAGCAGTTATTTTTACAGAAAACAAGATCAAATGATTGATTTTGTAAACACCAATTCAGACAATATTAAAACCAGCAATAACTTATTACCGAACAAAGTGTATCAATATGCTCAAAACATCAAATGGGTAAACACAAGTGGTGTGGAGTTTAATTTGAAGCATATTATAGATATAAATAAAAACAATCGATTTAGTTTCATTGAAAATCTACAAATGATTCACTCATCAACCAGTGACTCCATCCCTTCATATTACATTCTGTCTCATGCCAACTTCATGGCTCAACAAATAGTAATGTGGGAAAATACAAAATTCAATCTTTCCATTGAATCAGTTTACAAAGAAAGAAGCGCTGATAAGAATTCAAGTATTGATGCAAAAAAAACAAATACATATTGGCTAGTTAATTCAAAAATTCAATTCAAATTTAATACGGTAACACTATCGATAAACATAAACAATGTTGGCGACGTTAACTACTGCGATCTACTAGGCAGTAAAATGCCTAACAGATGGTACAGCGTTGGAATCAATGCTAAACTATAGTTATTGTTACTAAACATTTTCTATCATCCTACTAAAACTTTAACTTCATAAAATATAAAATAAAAACCAATGGATTTCTTAAAAAAATTACAACTTCAAAAAGAAAACACAGGTGTATCTACCGGACATACCTGGATGAAAACGAAAGTTCCTGCTATCCCATCCTATTCCCCTGTTGATGGAAAATTGATTGGATCTGTAATCCCCGCAGATAAAACAGCTTACAATTCCGTTGTTAAAAAAGCACAAAAAGCTTTTGAAGAATGGAGCGTTTGGCCCGCTCCCAAACGAGGAGAAATTGTAAGACAAATTGGCGATGAGTTAAGAAAAAATAAAGAAGCACTCGGAAAACTGGTGAGCTATGAAATGGGGAAAAGTCTTCAAGAAGGTTTGGGCGAAGTTCAAGAAATGATAGACATCTGCGATTTTGCTGTTGGATTATCGAGACAACTACATGGACTTACCATGCACAGCGAAAGACCGGGTCACAGAATGTATGAACAATATCACCCATTAGGCATAGTAGGTGTTATTTCTGCTTTTAATTTTCCGGTGGCTGTATGGAGTTGGAATAGTATGTTAGCCTGGGTTTGCGGTGATGTATGTATCTGGAAGCCAAGTGAAAAAACGCCACTTTGCGGTGTGGCATGTCAAAAAATTGTTGAAACCGTATTCAAAAAAAATAACGTACCCGAAGGTGTTAGCTGTTTGGTGAATGGGGGGCGTGAAGTGGGCGAATGGTTGAGCAATGACACCAATATTCCTTTGGTCTCTGCAACAGGAAGTACAAGAATGGGAAAAGCAGTTGCTGCGGCAGTGGGTCAACGCTTAGGAAGAAGCTTATTAGAACTAGGAGGCAACAATGCCATCATCATTTCGAAAGAAGCAGATTTACACATTGCATTAACCGCAGCTACTTTTGGTGCCGTTGGTACAGCAGGACAAAGATGTACGACGACCAGAAGATTAATCATTCACGAAAAAATATACAAGAGCTTTAAAGAAAAATTGGTTAACGCATACAAGCAACTTAAAATCGGAAATCCCTTACATGAAAAAAATCATGTAGGACCATTAATAGATAAAGAGGCAGTTAAAATGTATTTAGAAGCAATTGAGAAATGCAAAAAAGAAGGCGGGAATTTTGTTGTGGAAGGTGGTGTATTAAAAGGGAAAGAATACGAAAGCGGTTGTTATGTAAAGCCATGTATTGCAGAAGCAAAAAACAGTTTTGAAATTGTTCAACATGAAACGTTCGCTCCTATTTTGTATATTATGAAATACAAAACCATGAATGAAGCTATAGCGCTTCAAAATGGAGTTCCTCAGGGATTATCTTCCTCTATTATTACCAAAAACTTGTTAGAGGCAGAAAGATTTTTATCACATGCAGGAAGTGATTGCGGTATAGCTAATGTTAATATCGGCACATCAGGAGCTGAAATAGGCGGAGCTTTTGGAGGAGAAAAAGAAACCGGTGGAGGCAGAGAAAGCGGAAGTGATTCATGGAAAATCTATATGCGCAGACAAACAAACACTATTAATTATACTGATAAATTGCCTTTAGCTCAAGGAATTAAATTTGATCTTTAAAATGCTTAAACAACCATAATATGAATAAAACAATTAAACTACTTGCTTCTGGGTTACTTCTTTGCTCAGTGAGTTTTGCACAATCAACAGAAAATAATAAAGAAGAAAAAAAAGCACCTAACAACTGGCACCGTTTAGACAAAAATGAAACTGGTTACAATGGTATTAGCTTAGGAAAAGCTTATGAATATCTTCAAAACAAACATTTAAAAAGTAAACATGTTACCGTGGCAGTAATCGACAGCGGTATTGATACTTTGCATGAAGATTTAAAATCGGCTCTTTGGACCAATCCAAAAGAAATTCCAGGAAATGGAAAAGACGATGACAAAAATGGTTATATAGATGATATTCATGGCTGGAATTTTATTGGCGGAAAAGATGGTAAAAATGTAAAAGAAGACAGCTATGAAGGTGCAAGAGTATATCATTCATTAAAAGCAATTTGGGAAGGAAAAGATGTGGATTCGGCAAAACTGTCTGCTGCAGATAAGAAATCCTATGCTACCTATTTAAAAGCAAAAGATAAAGTTGTGGGAGATGTAAATCCTGCAGAATTAGAATTCATCAAATCATTACTACCAAGTTTTAAAGCAGGTGATTCTGTTCTAAGAAAAGAACTAGCAAAAGAAGAATATAATGGTACTGATTTACAAAATCATACTACCACAGACCCAAGTGCTAAAAAAACAAAAGGATTCATTTTGCAGCTTTGTAAAGCCAATAATAGTTATGATATCACCAATCAGCAACTATTAGATGAATTAGAGGGTCAATTAAGAAAAGCTGATGCAGCTAATACCGCCCCCACTAACTATAGAAAAGAGATTGTAAAAGATGATGAAACGAACATAAATGACCGTAATTACGGAAATAGTGATGTAATGGCTTCTACCCCATTCCATGGCACGCATTGCTCAGGAATCATTGGCGCGGTAAGAAACAATGAAAAAGGAATAGATGGTATTGCTGATAATGTAAGCATCATCATGGTTCGTGCCGTTCCTGATGGTGATGAACATGACAAAGACATTGCTAATGCCATTAGATATGCAGTAGATAATGGTGCTCAAATTATTAGCATGAGTTTTGGAAAAGACTTTTCGCCACAAAAACAATGGGTAGACGACGCGTTTAGATATGCAGAAAAAAAAGGTGTACTACTAGTTCATGCTGCTGGAAATGATGCAAAAAATATAGACACTGCAGATAACTTCCCCAACCCCGTTTTTATTGATGGTAAAGGAAGAGCCAACAACGTAATTACAGTGGGTGCAAGTGGTGATTCTTCCAATGGAGGTTACACTGCTTCCTTTAGTAACTATGGAAAAAAAGAAGTAGATGTGTTTGCTCCAGGAGTAAAAATCTATTCAACAATCCCAGGTGGCAACACCTATGGAAATGCAAGTGGCACGAGCATGGCTTGTCCAGTTGTAGCAGGAATAGCAGCTCTTGTTTTAGAATATTTCCCGAATTTAACAGCGCAGGAGTTAAAAATGATTATCGAAAAATCAGTTGTAGTAAGTAAAGAAAAAGTAAAAAAACCAGGAACTGATGAGTTGGTTTCTCTGTCAGAATTATGCAAAACAGGAGGATTTGCTAATGCTTTTGAAGCCATTAAATTAGCCGAAGAAATCAGTAGTAAGAAAAATGTAAAACCCAACCCAAGCAATCACACAAAGAAATAATACCAAAGTAAATTCCATAAAAAAACCGGCTAATTTTTAGCCGGTTTTTTTATTACTTGTCAATTCATTTTATTTCTTCAATTAATTTACCCATTGCTTTTACTGATTCGTCTATGTAGATATCATTGGCTCTAAATTTTATCCATTGCTTGTTCTTATCCTCTTTTTCGTTTGAACTATTGATATACGCTGTATCCGCCGAAAGATTAGTAAAAACGAGTGGAGCGGATAGTTTTACCAATGTGTCTAATTGTTTGTAGACTAGTTTCAGTTGTTTTTGTTCTTCTTTATATTTATTAATCTGTAATTGATACTCCTTGTCATTATACTTCTCCAGAAGTTGAACTTCATTTTTAATGCTAGAAAATGTATTATTTTTTGAAACGATTTCTTTTTCTTGATTAATAACTTTATCTAACGTCGCGTTATTTTTCCATTCGGTGTAAGACGTTTTTGTGATTTCATCCCATGGAAGTGCACTTTCATTATCTTTCTCTCTGTATTTGAGATAGTCGTACCTATCTGGTAATACTACATCTGGAATAACGCCTTTTCTTTGTGTGGCCCCTCCGCTAATTCTATAAAACTTTTGCACTGTTAATTTTACAGCACCTAAATTTTCAGTATCCGCTTCTTTTGAAAAAATATTATTAAACAAATCTTGCTCATTTAAGGAAATATTTCTTTGCACTGTCCCTTTTCCGTAAGTAGAGCTACTGCCAATGATAATCCCTCTTTTATAATCTTGGATAGCTGCTGCAAAAATTTCTGAAGCTGATGCACTTGTTCCATCTACCATTACAGCTAAAGGACCATCATACTGTACACGAGGATCTCTATCGCTTAACAAATTAGGTGCGGAAGATTTCGCTTTTACCTGACAAACGGGTCCATCAGGAATAAATAAACCTACCATTTGCACAACATCATACAAAGAGCCTCCCCCATTTCCTCTCAAATCTAAAATAATCCCTTCTACCTTATCTTCTTTTAATTTTTCAATTTCTTTTGCCACATCTACAGCACATCTTGCTCCATTGGGACGCTCAAAGTCTGCATAAAATTCGGGAAGATAAATGTATCCAACTTTATGAGCTCCATTAATTATCGCCGATTTGGCAAAGGTTTCTTCTAAATGAACCTCATCTCTAATGATTCTAATCACTTTGATACTGCCATCCATTCTTTTAACAGTGAGTCTTACTTCTGTCCCTTTTTCAGAACCTCTAATTAATTTTACGGCATCGCTAACTGAATAGCCTGTAACATCAACGGGTTCTTGATTACCTTGTGCCACTTTTAGAATCTCATCGTTTTCTTTTAACTCGCCGCTTTTCCAAGCGGGTCCACCACTAACCAAACTAGTAATTTTAATTTTACCATCTTCTTCTTTCAATTGAGCACCAATTCCATAAAATCGACCACTCATAGATTCGTTGAAAGATCGCAAATCTACAGGAGGAAAGTAATTGGTATGCGGATCCATTAAAGCGGTAATACAATTTACAAAAGTGCTAAAATTTTCGTCTTGGGTTTCTCTATTTTTCTTAGTGGTAAAATAACGATCCATTTGTTTCGAAATCTGCTCACGAGCTTCTCTTTCAAGAGTTGAATCTGCTTTTATTTTGTAGTCTTTTTTATCCTTGTTTTTCTCACGATCCTCTTGCATATCCACTAATTTGCTCAAGACTGCGTATTTTAAACGTTTTCTCCAAATATCTTCTCGGTCATTCATGGATTTTGGGAAATCGATTTTTTCTGGATCAAGCATCACATGTTCATCAATGGTAAAATCAAACGGCTTGGCTAATATTTTTTTGTAAATCATTGAGGCTTCGTTCATTCTTTTCAAATACAATGTATTAATCTCAAAAAAAGATTCTAAAGGAGCCCCCTTGATTTCATCATCTATTTTTGTGGCATATTTTTTTAATTGACTGATATCAGATTGCAAAAGAATGTCTTTATCATCATCCAATGTTTCTGTAAACTTTTTAAATAATTTTTTACTAAACACATCATCAAAAATGGGTGGCGTGTAATGCTCCCTATCAATCAATTTTCTAAATTGAGTCAATACTTTTGTATACCTAATTCTGGGATCATCATTCCCTTCGGTATGACCCAAACTGGTGTAAGATATAAATAGGCTAAGAAGCGTGAGAACAGCAATAACAGGAATAAATTTTTTACTCATAATAAAAGAGATGATTTTATGCATCATGTAAATATAATTGAAAATGAATTGCTTAGAAAAAAAGCCTGCTATTTAGTTAATAAACATTTGTTAAACAAAATCGAAAAAAATTTGAGTACATAACATAAAAAAATCTCTCATTTCAGAGAGATTTTTGGGTGGATGATGGGGCTCGAACCCACGACCCCCAGAATCACAATCTGGTGCTCTAACCAACTGAGCTACAACCACCATTTAAATTCAAGAGTACAAAAGTAAATAAAAAGTAAACGCTATCAAAATTGATTTTTGAAAAAAGAGCGTAAAAAATCATGAAGCCATCCAAGTGAAAGAAATCTATGAAAAAAGTTCCAAAAAGTCACTTTTTCTTCTGGTAGCCACTTCTATTTGTGTGCCATCTTCCATTACAACCATACCCCCTCTACCCTTTGAATAACGTAACATTCTGTTGATATTGACTAGATGAGAATTATGAATTCTAAAAAATTTCTTTTGGGGCAAAAACTCCTCATATTCTTTAATATTTTTCGAGGCTATAATTCTTTCTTTTTTTGTTGTGTAAATATAGGTGTATACTCCTTTGGCTTCACAACGAATAATATCATCAATTAGCACAAAAATAAACCCTTCTAGGGTTGGTACTGCAATTTTTTGAAATTGAGATTGAACAGATTTGATATTAGCAATCATCAAGGATAAATGATGATTCACTTGCTTCTCACTAATTTTTTTTATCGCCTTATCCATTGCTACTTTAACCTGTGCAAGATTTACAGGCTTAATCAAATAATCGATTGCATTGTATTTGATAGCTTTATATGAATATTTTTCGTGAGCAGAAATGAAAACGAATTCTATATGATTATCTTTTAATTTATCAAGCAGTTGAAATGTACTTTGTTTAGATATCACAACATCTAAAATCACTAAAGCAGGTTTTATTTTCTGAATTAACTTAAATGCGACAGGAAGTGACCTTGCTTCGCCAACCAATTCTATCATTGGACAATGTTCAATTAGCAACTTCTTCAGTGCTTGAACAATTTTGATATCCTCATCAACAATGATGGTTTTGAACATACTCCTTAGTTAATAATAAATCATAGACCAATAGATGCAATAAAATACTTATTGACTATTTGAGCTATTTCAATAAACAAACGCGTCATTTTCTTAATATTCGCGTTATTTTACATGAATTAATGGCACATTTTCAATCAATAAACAGGATTCCGTATCGAGATATTTTACAGAAAAACCCGGTTAAGTAACAGGGATTATTGGAAAGTGGTTCCAATAAAAAACCAATTAATAAAAATTGAAAATGGTTGTGTTGGAGTTTCTAGAAATTAATATTGGCAAATTACAAAAATTAAACATTATTTTGCCAATTAAATTCCTGTAAATAAAGGAATAAAATCATTTTTGCCCAATGCTTATGATTAAACAAATAAAAAGATTTTTATTTTTAGTTTTAGGATTACCCAATTATCTAAAACTTTTACATTTTACTTTCGTAAAGTTATATCAAAGTCAACTCCTAAAAGGAAACGAGAATTACAAGTTTAATTATTTTGTAAAACACCTTATCCAAAAAGGAGATGTTGTGATTGACATAGGTGCTAATCTTGGTTACTTCTCTTCCATATTTGCCAAATTAACTGGAACATCCGGCAAGGTAATTTGTATAGAACCTGTAAAACCATTTTTCGAAACCTTACAATGGGGCCTGAAGAAATACCCAAATTGCACGATTTATAATTATGCACTAGGTACCGAAAAAAAATCTGTTGAGTTGGTATTACCAAAATTAGATGGTGTATTCCGAACAGGATTACCTCACATACCTTCCGATGAATCTGAAAAAAAAGACTCCTACATATTTGAAACACAAATGGTTATTGGAAGTGAATTATTAATCAATCTGTCTAAAATAGATTACATAAAGTGTGATATTGAGGGCTATGAGGAGTATGTAATCCCTGAGATTAGATGTATTTTCAACAAATTTAGACCTATTCTTCAAATTGAAACCTGGGGTACCCATAAACCTGTGGTAATGAAATTAATGAAAGAGTTAGACTATAATGCATATACATTACATAAAGACAGACTGGTATTTGATGAAAAGGGAGAACTTCATGAAGGTGATATCCTTTTCGTTCCAACCGAAAAATTAAATAAGATCAGTCATCTAACTCAATAATTTATAAATCATTTTTTGAGCATAATATAATCAATATGAAATCTTTTCAATTTAAAACCCTCCTTCCGCATGTAATAGCGATAGCTATTTTTTTATTAGTAACTCTTATTTTCTGCAAACCCGGATTAGAAAATGGTATTGTTTTAAAGCAAAATGACGTAAGCAGTTGGCAAGGAATGAGCCATCAATCTATAGAATATAAAGAAAAACATGGTCACTTCCCATTGTGGCTTACTAACATGTTTAGTGGTATGCCAGCATATCAAGTTGCTATGGAAGGTGATTGGTCTCCTTTATCCACTATAAATACATTGATTCAATTAGGATTACCTCAGCCATTTAATTTTTTCTTTCTCGCTTGCATCAGTTTTTATTTTCTTTGTATATGTCTTAGAATACGCCCTTTTGCTGCGATTATAGGCGCACTGGCATTTGCTTACAGTAGTTATTCGCCAATCATAGTTACGGCAGGTCATGTGACCAAGATGCTAGCATTAGGATACGCACCAGCTGTATTAGGTGCCGTGATATTAATTTTTGATAAAAAATATATAGTAGGTTTTGCATTAACTGCACTCTTTACCGCACTCCAAATAGGCCAAATGCATCAACAGGTTTCCTATTATCTGTTTTTGACCATGAGTATCATGTGTTTATCCTATGTGATTTATTTTATCAAACAAAAAGAAATACCACATTTATTAAAATCGCTTCCACTTATCTTATTAGCGGGTATTATTGGAGTCGCTGCCAATGCTTTGGTACTATATACCACCTATGATTATTCAAAAGAATCGAAAAGAGCCGGCATGTTGGTAATGGATAAATCAACTGCCAGCAAAGAGAAAGTTGAAAATGATAAAACTGTAGGCCTTAACAAAGACTATGCATTTATGTGGAGTTATGGAAAAGCAGAAACATGGAGCTTACTCTTACCAGGTGTAATGGGCTATGGGTCACATCAGGCAGAAAGAGATGGAGAGGTTCATATCTTTCCAAAATTAAAAGAAGATGGCTATCTCATGAAATATATGAATGAGAACTTACCTCAATTTCCGGCTGATCAAATTGCAGGACAAATGAATGGTGCGATATATTGGGGTAATCAGCCATTTACAAATGGACCTGTATACTTTGGGGCGGTAATTTGTTTCTTGTTTTTATTTGGATTATTCTATTTAGATGGAAAGCATAAATGGTGGATATTAGCAACCTGCGTTTTTACTATTCTGCTCTCATGGGGAGAAAATTTCGCTTCCTTCAATTATTTTATGTTTGATCATTTCCCTCTGTATAATAAATTTAGAGTGCCTACCATGATATTGGTAATCCCACAATTATTATTTCCATTGATGGCTTCATTGGTGGTAAATAAATTCATTGAACAGGAAAATGACAACAGATGGAATGCCTTCAAATGGAGTGGATACGCAACCATTGGCATTTTTGTACTTATCGGATTTTTCTATGCATCCAGCGATTTCAGTAAAGAAAACAAAGCCAGGACCGCCGCATTTAATAAAATTTACAATGAGGGAGGGCCTGAAGCTTCTCAAAAACTTCAACAGTTGAATGTTCAATTCCAGCCAGAAATTGATAATCAAATTTATGAAGGAATGATTAGCAATATCAGCAGAGATCCCAACATGAATGCCCCAAAATCTGCCAGAGAATTTGTTAGTGCTTTACGTCAAGACAGAGCTGCATTTCTCCTTTCAGATATTGTACGTTCACTCATTTTAATTTTGCTTGCTGCCGTTCTTTTATTTTTATATTTCAAGAAAAAATTAAACGCTACTATTTTAATCATTGGTATTACCACGCTATCTACTTTAGATTTATTAGATTTTGATTCGAATTACTTAAACGACAAAAGCTTTGAAAATAAAGAAAATCATGAAGCAAATGAATTTCCTTTAAGCAATGCAGATAAAACCATCTTAAATGATAAGGACCCTAATTTCAGAGTGTTTCCTGGAAGCATGGAAGAATCTCACACTTCATATTATCATAAATCTATAGGCGGATACCACCCTGCAAAACTTGGCATCTATGATGATTTAATCGCTTATCAATTCAAAGGAAATCTAAACATGTCTGTTATGAACATGTTGAATACAAAATATTTTATTCAACAACAAGGCAATGAAAAAATTGCTCAACAAAACCCTTTTGCACTTGGAAATGTTTGGTTTGTAAAATCTGTTGCATTTGTGCATGGTGCAGCCAATGAAATGAGAGCTATCAGTAACTTTAATCCAAAAGACACTGCCATTGTAGATGATTCATTCAAATCTCTAGTATCTGATTACGTTCCTGCTGATAGCAATGCTAGTATTAAAATGATTTCCTTTGATAATGACACGATACAATACCAATCCAATTCTACTGCGAATCATGTAGCTGTATTTAGCGAAATCTACTATAAAGACTGGAAAGCATATATTGATAAAAAACCAGCCAGTTATTTTAAAACAAATTATGTACTTAGAGGCATGGTAGTTCCTGCTGGGAAACACACCATAGACTTTATATTTGAACCAGCTTCTTTTTACGTAGGAAAAAATATAAGCAATATCGCATCGTGGCTTTTGATGGCAATATTATTAGGGGCATTAGTCATGCATTTCAAAAGAAATGAATAACAACTATACATTTTTCATTATTAAAAAGTCAACCTTGCGTTGACTTTTTTTAAATACGCTAATGAATCTTTAGAAATCGGGGTTCTTTTTTCTTTAACCATTCTTGAAAACAATTCGTAACAAGAAGTCACCCATTTAAAAAGATTACATCTTGATTTTACAATAAAATATGCGCTCCACATAATGAAATGTGAAACTACAAATCGGTATGGAAGGAACCGATAAGCAATGATTGTTTTGTTAACAAACTGACGACTAAACTTCACGATGTTGGTCTCTCTCCCCTTTGGAGATACTTTATGTAAGACAATAACATTTTTTGTAAACAAAATTTTATACCCGGCATCTATGGTTCTATAAGCTAAATCATATTCTTCCATACCATAAAAAAAACTAGCATCAAAATCACCAATTAAATCAAATACTTCCTTTTTAACAACAAATCCGCAACCCCAAAATAAATTATTATAAAATTCTTGTTGTTGTAACAACACCTTGTCTTTCACTGGATGATCCTCAATACCAGTATAATAATTGTGGATACCAAAAGCAATGATGCCTGTATCAGGATATTGTTCAAATTTATCAACGATTGTTTTAGGGGCGTCCAAGGTCTTAAATATGGCATCATCATCAATAAAAACGACATACTTTCCTTTCGCATTTTTTATTCCTAGGTTTCTACCTCTGCTCACTCCTAAATTTTCGGGACTATTGATATAATTTAATTGAAGCTGTTCTGTTTGTATAAACTCTTCTACCTCTTTATAATCTACTGTAGAACCATTATTGATTACAATTAAATCAAAAAGATATCCTGGAACTTTTTCAATCTCGCTCATTACGTTTCTGATTGACTCTACTGTTTCTGCAGGCCTGTTATAACTGATGATTATAAAAGAGATGGTTTCCATGAAAATTTATTTTTGTAAAAATAACGATATTGACGCTTATTGTAAAAGCGATCTAATTATAATACTTTATAAAAATGGGGCTTGTTCTTTATTATTTTAACGGACAATAACAATATCGACATTACATTTTTTATAAAATCTACATTATTTGAAAATCGATACATTGGTTTTTTTGAAAAAATAAGTTTATGAACCAACGTACTAAGAAAGAAAACTGGTATGGTTAAAAAGTAAATCAACCAATCAAATAAAAACCAAAACACGCCAAATTGCTTTCGGATACGAACAAAATTACTCAACATAATTTGATACCCTTTTTTATCAAACAAATTATAATATCCTTTTCCTGAAGAAGCAAACACTTCATTTGCAGTGGCACCTTGTAAATGATATACTTTACAATCTCCGTAAATACACAATTTCCCTTCTTTTTGTAATCTGCTACACCACTCAGATTCTTCAGCATACAGGAAGAAGTCTTCATCTAGCATCCCCCTTTTATTTATGACAGATTTTTTCACCATCAAAAAAGCACCATTAATCCAATCCACCTCTACAATACCTTTTGCATCTGGAACATTAGGCTTTTTAACCTTAAAAAAAGTGGCAATCAACTTTATTAAATCACCTACAATAGGAAGTGGTAATAAATAATTCAATCCTCCTTTCATGGCAAAATTACCAGAAATTTGAGGCGTTCCATCTTCATTTAATAATTGAACACCACAAGCTATATAATCTGACATTTCAAACTGATGTAAACAACGATTCACCGCGTCATCAATAATTATTGTGTCTGAATTTAATAATAAGATAGATTTGCCGGATGCCATTCGAATACCCGCATTATTAGCTCTTGCAAAGCCAGCATTATATCCCATTTGGATAAATTTAACTTCCGGATATTGATTGTGAAGTATTGCTTCTACATCATCTTGAGAAAAATTATCCACCACAATCACTTCAATAAAATGGTTATCAAATTGATACAATGACTTCAAGCAGTTCAACAATAACTGTGTTGATTTATAATTGACAATAATTACTGATAGTCTCAAAATGATTACTTGTGTTTAATGTAAGTATATCAAACTTAAAATTAAAATACTACTTTACCATATTTTACAAAAAAAATATCAAAACAAGCCTTGTCTAAAATAGATGATTCACAGTTACACCTAATCCATTCCCTTCAGGATAAATCAACTTGCCCTCTTCAAAAGCAATACCAGTTGCTGTATCTTCTTCCAGCAGTAAGGGCCCATCCATATCAAGATAATCCAGCAAAGGTGCTAAATGTGCAATAGCAGCAGAGCCAATTGAAGACTCATTCATACATCCCACCATTACTTTCATTTCTAAGGAACGCGCTTTCTCAATCATTCTTCTGGCGGGAGTAATGCCTCCGCATTTAGTTAATTTGATGTTGATTCCGTGAAAAAAATGATGACACTTTTCTACATCAATTTCTGAAACGCAGGATTCGTCTGCAATAATTGGCAAACAGGCGTGCTCATAGAGGACCTTCATGTCTTCCCAGTTATTTTTGGCCAAGGGCTGCTCTACAAATTGGACGCCTAATTCTTTTAGAGTTGGAAGCTTCTTTAAAGCTGTTTCCAAATCCCAGCCTTCATTTGCATCTACTCTAAAAATTGCATCAGTATGTTGTCTTAATATGGAAAGGGTTTCAATATCATTTTCAAATCCAACTTTTATTTTATAAATAGGCCAAGGTTTTTCTTTCATTTTTTGAATCATCATTGGGATACTATCAATACCAATTGTAAAATCTGTAATGGGTGATTGTTCTAAATCTAAATTCCATAATTTATATAAGGGCTTCTTCTTTAATTTTCCGTACAAGTCCCACCCCGCTATATCCAATGCTGCAACTAAAAAAGAATTATTAGGAAACAGATGATGAAGATAATGCCAGTATCTTTCTGGATCTGAAAAAGAAAATTTCTCTAAAAAAGTTTTCTTGGCTTCAAAGTCTTCTGCCATCTTCTCAACAGGAATGTGATAATAAGAAATAGCTGGGGCTTCTCCATATGCTTTGATTCCAAAATAATCTAACTCAACCAGGAAGGTTGGCTGATGCGTTTTGGAAGCTTTAGATATAGTAAAAGGGTGCGTGAACGGCAATTCAACGATTTTATATGCTACATTCATAAGTTGTTCATTACATAACAATCAAGTAAAAGACAGAATTATCGACTGCAATTTCGTTTACTTTCTATTAAAACCTTCACAATGAAAAATTTTATCTATTTTGTTTTCTGCCCTATATTTGCAAAAAAATAATTTTATGGAAAATAAGAAAAAATCAAGAGGAATATTTTGGCTTTTGTTTTTTGCTTCAATCGCAGGCTTCTTTTGGGTATACCAAATAGGTGGAGGATACTGTTCAATGGTGCTTCCTTTTAATGTTACCTTCTTTGCAATGGCAATGAACTTAATGTAATTTTATAAACATTCTTTATAAAAAAAACCGCCATAATTATTATGACGGTTTTTTTATTTTTTAAGCTTTTGCTTTTTGTTTAGCGGGAGCCTTTTTCTTTGTCTTTTTTAGAGCTGTTTCAATTGCCTTACTGAGCTCTTCATAAGTAGGTTTGGTTACCAAGGTGCCATTCACGAAGAAAGTAGGAACGTCTTTCACTCCTCGATCGATTCCTTCCTTCAAATCTCCTTGAACTTGCCATCCATAGGTAGCATTTACTAAATCATCTAAGAAACGTTTGTTTTTTACACCTGCTTCTTTTGAATGTAGTTTCAAACTTGTAGTACCTAAATTTCTTCTATTGGCAAATAAAGTATTATGCATTTCCCAAAATTTACCTTCTTGAGCAGTGGCAACTGCAGCCTCACTTGCTTTCAAACTTCTTTGATGGATTTTAGTTAATGGAAAATGACGAAAATTAAATCTTATTTTTCCATCGTAATCCTCTAAAAGTTGTTTTACGATTTCATTTGCTTTAGCACAAACATCACTTTCATATTCTCCAAATTCTTCAAGTGTAACATCTGCTTTTGGATTGCCAACAAATACATCACGGGGTTCTATAATCTCCGGAACATCTTTCTTAAAAGCCATATTTATTATTTTTTTTTAAACTATTAAACAACGATAGTACATTTTTGTTCAACGTAACGTTACTATCAATTCGGCTGAAGGTAATATTTTTTGGTATGAGTACTCCAATTACGAACCGTTAAAGTTGCATTAGTTTTATAACTATTTGATTATTAATTTATTATAACGATTGTTTTTTATTCACAATTATCAGTTAGGATGTTGATTCATTCCTAAAAACGACCACCCCATCAAAAACATCCACTAGCATAGGAAC
>CANGEW010000013.1 GCA_947452965.1 Chitinophagaceae bacterium
AATTATCATTATTTTTGTTCTGCAAAACACGAGTTCTTTATCACTTTTTTAGCCTTCTTTTTAAGGCCCCAGTCCTGAGGTTTTTGAAATCGTTTTTTAGGGGGTCAATTTGAAACGGAATGAGGGGGTCAGTTTAGCCGGATTTTACACCCACACCACATACAAAAAGAAAAATGACTATTTTTTTACAGCCTTAATTTCTCAAAAAAATACGCCTCACTCACTTCGCGAACTTCGCCAGGCATAATTCCTTCTAGTGATATATCTTCAATAGAAACCCTAATGAGTCGCAAACATTTATGTTTGACAGCAGCAATCATTTTTCTTACTTGATGAAATTTGCCTTCAGTCAAAGATATAGTTATCCAAGAACTAGTTACATTTTTATGTAGCGGGGTTTCTCTACTTTCTTGGATATAAAAAGGCTTCTTCACTAAAAAAACTTCACAAGGAGTTGTTACATATTGTTTACCCCCTGAAGAACTTATTGAAACCCCATTAGATAATGCCTGAATGGAAGATGGATTAATGTTATTCGTTACCTGAACTAAATACTTTCTAACATGTGGTTGTTTACCATGAAACAATAATTTCGTAATTTTTTTATTGGTCGTAAGCAAAAGTAAACCCTCTGAGTTTTTGTCTAGTCTTCCAATAGCATGAGTGCCCTCTGGAAAATCAAAACCTATATCCTTCAATAATCTAACTTGATGCGTACTCACAAATTGAGACACCATATCTACAGGCTTATTAAGAATAAAATAACGGTGTGTTTCCATGTTCACATGTAAATTTATTAATATTGTATATGGTTCAAACTTCCAAAGATCCTTTGCACGGAAAAACTTTAGAATACATTCTCACTTCATTAGTAAACCATTTTGGATGGGAGGAATTAGGTATGCACATCAGAATAAACTGCTTTAACAATCAACCAAGCATTACTTCTAGTCTAAAATTTCTTAGAAAAACTCCATGGGCAAGAAAACAAGTAGAAGACTTATATGTAAGATTGATTCTTAATTAACTTTATTTAATATAGGTGATGAAAAAATCCATACAATACTCTCTAATCTGATCTCTCACTTGTTGAAATGATTCTTTAATTTCTTCTTGAGTTCCAATTGCTTTAGCAGGATCAAGAAAATTATGATGTAGCTTAATAGCATTACTTGAAAAAACCGGACACCTTTCTGCAGCATTATCGCATACAGTAATTACATAGTCAAAATTAATATGCCCATACTCACTTACATTATTAGATGTGTGAGAAGAAATGTCTATTCCGTCTTCTTTCATTATTTCTATAGCATTAGGATTTACACCATGAGTTTCAATACCTGCACTGTATACTTCTGCTTTACCAATACAAAAATTAGACAAATAACCATGTGCTATTTGACTACGACAACTATTTCCCGTACAAAGAATCAAGATTTTTTTCATAACCGATTATACAAAAAGCCAAATAATATTAATGATACAAAACTTTGGATCAAATCCAAAAATCAATTGCAATACAGTTATCGACACTACAATAACTATAGGTTTTTTATATTTTACATAAAACTGTTTCATGAACTTTTTCTTGCATTTTTAGCTAATGTTTAAATAGCAAATATAGGTGAAGGAAAAATTATCGATTAAATTTTTAGAAGATTAAGTGAATAAAATATATTCATAAAATCGATTGATTGGATGTAAAAAAACCTAAATAATGCATTAATAATGAAAAAAGGTTCATCTATTATAGTAGATGAACCTTTTTGTTTTACTGCACGTTTTGAATATAATAGGATTAGTACTTATATGCTATAGCCTTCTTTTTTTCTTGTAAGTTTCCAAATCCTTTCCCTGAAGCACCTGTATAATTGGTTTCTCTTTCAGAAGTTATCAAAATAATTGGGCAATTTAAAGCGGCTGCTTCTTTTTGAAGTTTTCTCATTGCCTTTCGATCTCCAGTATTTGCAGTATGAAAATTAATCAAAGCGGTTTTTGAAACAATGTCTTGCACTCTGGTTAAACCTGCTATCTGAAGCTTGTCTTCTAAAACTAAGACTTTCTCCCAGTCATCCTCTCCATTCACTTCTATTTTTGGAGTCAATGCTTCTTCTCTGCCAGACTTATAAACAATTTTCTCAATAGCATATTTACTCGCAAGTTGAATAGCATCTTCTCCTGCATATTTATATTCTACAGAATATTCAGATACTTTTATTACAGACCCCTCAACCTTTTTACCATTATGAAAGAAAACTTTGTCATTTTGTGCAAACACAAAAGAAAAAGAAAGGGCAATTAAAATTGTTAAAAATAATTGTTTCATATTTGTTTGTTTATGTTATTAAAAATTAAAGATATGAAAATATCAGTACATATTAATAAATAACAAGTGCTAAAATTTTTTGGTTGTAATATTGAACTGATAACATGTTAGAAAGCCTATTTTACTTTACTGGATCAATTAGGAAAAGAAAACTTAGGTATGTTTAATGATCTGCTTACATTTTACACAAATATCCATAGGCTCTTTATCAACCTCTGAAATTTTATGATTACCCGCCTTCATAAAGCAAGGATATGGACTAATACAATGTGCTAAACCATGGTTATGGCCTATTTCGTGCAAAACGACTTTTTCTAGTCTGTTTATCAAATTGCTTTCAGAAACACCTTTTTTTAATCTGTAAACCGAACTTATACAACCGCTAGCATCAAGACTTCCCAACCCAAATATTCCCCAATCTTCTATGCCATTTAATCGTGTACATATATCCCTACTAGTTAAGCCTACTACAAATCTATAATGATGCTCATTTTGGGCTGTTAAAAAATTAATAATCTTGTTTGCATTGTATCTATACCGAATTGGAGAAATAACATCTTTGGGCATTTTCTTTTCACATATTATAGTAGGATAATGATAAAACGACTCGATTTTAGCTGACAGTACTGTAATAATATTTTTTTCTGTGAAATCTAGACAAACAATTTGTATTGTGTCGCTTTTAAAATTCTTGTTAACTACGGAAAATCGCTGAGTGTCTTTTTGAGTTGGAATCAATGAATAGCTATTATAAAAAAGCAAGGTCACTAAGGCAACGAACCCTATTAAAAAGACAGAAATGTTTTTTGTGTATTTCATAAACAAAAATTCATGAGATAATATTAACCTATTTTCTCTCTCTAATCAAAAAAAGTAATCTTCTACGTGTAAATCTTACAAGCTTGTAAAAAACACTTATCGCCTTTTTGCCAGTGTAATTTGCATTCAAATAAATAACATATGCAAACACTAAAAAAAAGAACCAAAACAAAAACACTTGGCTTTTACAAAGAAAATGGACTCTGGTACGCAGATCTTCCCGAGTTTTTATCCCTTGGCTTAGGAACTAAAGCCAACCTGCTGATGGTAGACGGCTCCGACACCTTTCTAGATCTTTTATCTTCAAATGGATCTAATGTAGCGGTTACATTGAGTAAAGAGCCTTTTGAAAATCATTCAATCCACCTTGAAAAATTAAAAATCGGACTTAACCAGGAATTATTAGACAAAATTGGTCATGCTCCTGTTAACTATGGAGCCTACTACAATGTGAAAAAATACAATCATAAGACATTTCAACATACTCTTTGGCTTTGTCCAGTTGCAGAGTATGTTTTCCAGGGAGAATACCCACAAAATATCTATCTGTCCAAAAAATAAATTCCCTAATGTAACCACTAATAAAAAAATCATGCAAAAAACCATCTTATTATCAATTGCCTTTTTGGTAGCTATTAGCTCTTTTTCCCAAACCTATGTAAACGAATATTACAAAAGCAATGGAACTTATGTAGAGGGATACTATCGAAGTTCTCCTAACTCCACCAAATCCGACAACTGGAGCACTTACGGAAATATAAACCCATATACTGGTTCTGTGGGAACAAAAACCTATTCGGATTATAATAATTATAACTCCAATTACTCAACTCAGATTTATAATAACGAATATTTAATCACATCGTATTCTAATGGCTATTATTCTTCACCATACAATAACACATCTGGATACTATTATTATCGTTATTAATCAATTATTTCATAACATATAAACCTCAAAAATCATGCAAAAACAAAAAACAATCTACCATCTTATTGTAGACAAAAGTGGATCTATGTGCGACTGTATTGAACAAACCATAAGTGGCTTCAATGAACAAGTCTGCAAAATTCAAGAATTACAAAATGAATACCCTGAGCAAGAGTTGACAATTGGATTAACTACTTTCAATCATGAAGTGTATCATCATTTCTTTCAATGTCCACCATCTATTGTAAGAAGCTTAAACACAGACACCTATATTCCAAAAGGAAATACTGCTCTCCTTGACGCAATCGGTATGACAATTGATAGAATAGAGGAAGATATACAACATATTCAAAATCAATTAAATACAACTGTAGTAATCGTTATTTTAACTGATGGCTATGAAAATGCATCTAAATTATTTAAATTGGAAAAGATTAGAAGGACCATATCTCGACTCGAAGAAACTGGAAAATGGACATTTAGTTTTATTGGAGCCTCTTTAGATGCAGTAGATGTGGCAGATTCAATGGCCATCAAAAAAGAAAATAGTTTCATGTTTGAAAAATCAAACATGAAGTTTGGACTATTTGATAAACTATCAAATTCGATGGAAAATTACATGGATAAAAAAAGGAAAGGAAAAGATTTAGGTAAATTCTTTTCTGAATAAAATAATTAATAAATGAAAGTACACTTATTAAAATCAATAGAAGTCGACACCGCCTTGTTTACCAAGGTGGTCGACTTTTTACAATCTATTCCCGGACCAATACAGTTTGTCTTTGACATACATGCCACTACTTATTTTGAAGACGAGGAAGTCTTTATGTATCAAATTAGAGATAAAGAACATTTCGAAAAAAAAATAACCCCTCATGTATCTGTAAATAATTGCAAAGTCATGGATTTTCCTATGGAAAGAGAAACAACAACCTGGGGTGGATTATTTAAAAAAGCTAGCCAATATCGAAAAGAAAATAATATCCCTAATGATGAGTTTGTGATTCTCCTTACTGATATCGCCAACAAAGAAAATTGGTTTGCGGCGTTGGATGAAAAAATGCCATATAATGGTTTTATACACACAGATGATTGGGACTATTACATTAAATGTTCTGCTGCATTTCCAATTGCATACGAAGTAATAGCTCTTATTTTGCAAAAACACATGTTCGATGGATTGTATGATCTCAGAACTAAAATTCATCAAAGTCCTATCGGATGTGTAAATGATTTTTGTTTACACAAAAATGAAATCATCTTAAAACTTCGAACAGGGGATGTATGTGAAGAATGCATCGAAAGAGCAGCTGAAAAAATCAGTCTTCCGGAACTACATCACTCATTGCAAATCATGAGCTCACTCAGAGAAAAAATGCTTTTTGCACAGAATTTAAAAAGATATTCTCCACTAAGTAAACTTTACATTAACAAAAAGAATAAAATCTATTTGCCCGACTTCGGGAATATTGAAATCAAACTCAGGCCTCTAGAAAAAGCTTTGTATTTTCTTTTTCTTCGACATCCAGAGGGATTATTTCATAGTAGCTTAAGTGAACATAGAAAAGAACTCTACGAAATATATGCCTCTATTTCTACAATGGGGGATCTGGCAGAAATGAAAGTCAGAATAGATGATATGGTAAACACTCTCAACGATTCTGCAAGTCAAAAAATGTCAAGAATTAAAAGAGTGTTCGAAGAAGCAATTGGTCCAGACCTCGCAAAACATTATTACATAAAGGGAGAATCTGGTCAAAAAAAAGGGATTGATTTCGATAGAAGTCTTTTGAAGACATCAAAATAGTACTTAAAAACTAGTACTGTTTTTTAAAAAAACCATAGAGAATAAAAATATGAATACAAAAATTTCTGTGCCTAAATCATGTAATGAGGACTGGGAAAAAATGCAAACAAATAAGAATGGCAGATTTTGCAATGTATGCAATTTAACTGTTGTTGATTTTTCAATTATGACTGAACTTCAAATTCAGAAATACCTTGCTGACAAATCTTATGTTTGTGGAAGATTTAATTATACTCAAGTTGATACTAGAAACAAAATAGATTTATTAGATGAAAAAAACAGAAACATTTTCTATACTCTGTTTAAATATATACTGTTGCTACTATTGGGAATTCCTATTTTTATTTCAAGTTGTATCAATCATTCCAAAAAAGATGATAAAATCGATAACCAAATTGATACCTCAAGGATTGATAAGGCAAAGCATTTAATGGGGGCTGTTGCAATGCCTAGAAAAAAGTGATTTTACAAAAAATATTGACTCTTCATGTTACAATTAGTTCGTATTAAAAACAATATTGGGATTTACGTATTCTGTATATTAATCTTAAGTTGTCATTCGGAGAAAAAAGAAGCAGACAAAATAATGCCTGTAATGGAAAAGAAAAATCCTTCATTTGAGGATGATATACCCGAATTTTTGAATTGCTTAAATCTACCCGAAATGAAGATTCCTTTTGTTGGTAAATTTAGTAGCGCCAATCGTTTGGATACACTTGACATGGAGGTAACGAGTGCTGAATTACATTTTAATTGTAAACTCTTTGTTAGAGGTGAATTCAAGAAAGCTTTGACTTTTAATGATGTGATTGGGGTTTGGTTTTACGATGAAGGTGATTTAAATTGTGATGGCACTAATGAAATTGGAATAATTCAAGGATTTTATGGTGGTGCTTGTAGGTCATATGAAGTATATACCTATAAAAATCATAAATGGAAAAGGCTATACCAAATACCCTCCCATTTGGGCGACAGAGAAAAAGGAATTGATTATGTAAAAAGAATGGGAGATTCAATAAGAATTTTGTCTGCTGATGATGGGTGTTGCCAATGTTTTGGGTTAGATACCACTTTTGAAAAAATAAAAAAATAGTAATGAAGCTGGAAAATAACGACGCTTACTTATGTGACTCTTGCAAAAAAGTAGGTTACTGCTTGCAAAGAGCTATCAGAAATAGTGTACAAATTAAGCAACCCTATATTGCCTTACCTATTTCACCCTTTATTATAGACAATAGTCCAATAAGTGATCGCGAAATTGTTCATTGGGTTCCCATTCGAACAAATGTAAAAGATGCAAATACTAAATTTGGAAAGAAGCTTCAGCAAGCTCATGAATTGTTTCACCAAGATGAATTTGAACAAGCAAGTTATATGTATCAAGATATGCTAGAAACAAGAAATGATTGTGATGAAATTAAAATAGGACTCGCTGCATCATTTTATTTTTTAAAAAAATATGAAGAAGCATTCTTAATTGTCACAAAACTTGCAGACTATTTTCATAAAAGCATTCCTAATAGACTTGCAAATGAATGTGAAGAGAAACTAAAAGAACTAGACATTCGAAAAGAAAAATCCAATTTAATTTCGTTGAACCGTATTTCTATTTTAGAGAAAATGAAATAAAACGACCTCAACCAAAATCATATTAATCATGACAAATTATTTTCCATTCGGTCTTTTATTTTGGATTGTGTCTTTGCTGCTGAAAGATTATAATAAAAAAGAACCTAAACCCACAGCTATTGAACCTTTTCAAGGAAAGATGCCAGAAAAGACTTATCAATATTACTCGAATGGCAGACAGTTATTTGAACCACATATTTTTTATTACTTTGAAATGTTGCAACTACAGGAAGTAACAAAAGTCACAGATGAAACCATACAAGAAGCAGCCTCTAAAAGATATGGTCTCATTAATAAAATTGAATACGATGATCGTTGGCCCATTGCGTCAAGAGATGTAAATGCCGCTAAAGCTTATTTAATAGACAGATGGAGTTACATGACGAGTTTGAATTGAAGGCCATTAGCAATTAAAAGGCTTGTAGCTTTTCAATTGCTTTTATTTTTTTATCTTAACTTAAAAGGTATAAAATAAATTATTATTTGTTATATTATTTAGATAAAGTAACGGTATTACCCCCAATTGTTGTTATTAAATTTCTTCCGCGTATATACCCAATTTTTACCATTCCAGAACTTTCATACAGCTCTTGTCCTTTAATAACACCTGATTCGTAAGCGGGTTTATCGTATTCGTCTCCCATTCCAGAAATGATAGTTGTTTGTCCAATCCATGTATCGCCATTAATTGTGATTGATATATTGGCTGATTCGTCTTTGTATCTGTACATTCCATCAATATTCATTTCTTCCCCTTGGTTTGGCAGGTCTGCTGTTGTTGTAGAATTGGCTTTATTTGAATTGGTTTTTTCAACATCAAATTCCGGTTCATTGTGGCCCACACATTTAATAGTATTGTTCGATTTGTCAAGTATTAAAGTATACGTTGGATTAGAGGAGTGATTGTCAGTTAAACTACAAACGATTTTAGTCAATCCGCTATTATTAACAACAGAAAATGTTCCGTGATAATATACAGGAGTTCGATCTTCTAAATTTATTTGCTCCAAATCCACATTGCCATTCTCTTGAAGGTTAAACGTAAAATCTATAGATGGTACAGGAATTTTACTTCCATTTACAACCATATCTTCACCATACTGATTTTTTAAATAATACGAAGGCTGAACACCATGATAAACTCCAAGCAATTCATCTGTTTTTTCGTTTGGGTTTGTTTCTGATGATTCCTGAACAACAGAAGAATTGGATACATCTATATTGGGAATATTTTTATTTTCTGTTGAACCTCCGCAACCTATAAATACTAGAGAAGTTATGCATACAAGAATGATTGTTATTGTTATTGTTATTTTCATTTTTTTAGATGATTTGATGAATTTATAGTCATAGATGATTTTCAAAAAATTATTGATACCCTTCAAGTTATGATTTTTTTTAAACTAAAAACAAAATAATATAATATCACTCCTCAAATAGTTGGAGGTCTAATGCTTCTATTTTTACAACAAATATCATAAATATGGACTTCCATTTAGAAGACAAACAAGAAATTGAAATTGAAAAATTAAGATGTTACTTTCAAATCTGCAGAGATGCACTCAATGATTTTTCAACCTGCCACCCTTATCAACTGGCTGCATACGAAAAAGAAAAAATTGTTAGTATCTTACATAGACTTTTCGAGGGTGAAATCGATTATTTGGAAAAATCACCTGAGGATTATTTTGACTTATACGAAGAAGAATAATTTTATAGTTTACTTAAAGGTTTTTACATTATTTTTTTCAATAATTTTACTTCATGCCTAAAATCAAGTCTGCCGTTTCGCGTTACCATATCATTGATGCATGTTTAAATAATAACCTTAGGCCCTATCCTACACTTGAGGATTTAGCCAGAGAGTGTAGTGAGAGAATCAGAGAAGGCATTTCTACGTCTACGATAGAAAAAGATATCAGACAAATGAAATTAAATTATCCAAATGGATATGATGCTCCTATAGAATACAGTAAAATCAACAAAGGATATTTTTATGCAGAACAAGGGTTTTCAATCGCTGATTTACAGTTATCTGATGAAGAGTGGGACGGATTAAGATACGCAGCTAATTTATTGCACCAATACTCAAATGTTACCCTATTCAAAGATTTTAAACAAGCTATTGATAAAATAAATACCCGCTTTAATTTATTGATAGACTTAGAAGATGAGGATTTTGATCGATATATCCAATTTGAGACTGGGATTGCCACTAATGGATATAATTGGATTAGTAAAATTTTGCCGGCAGTAAAAAACAGATGGATTGTAAATATTCGATATGAAAATATTTATAAAAAAGAAGTGAAAGAATATTCTGTTTATCCAAAACTTTTAAAAGAACATAGAAACCGATGGTATTTAATTGGATGGGTAGCAGATAGAGAAGATTATCTAACTTTCGCATTGGATAGAATTCAAGAAGTTGCTACAATTAAAAATGTACAAAGACACCGCTTGGATTTTAATGCCGATAATTTCTTGCAATATTCCATTGGAATTATGGAAGGTGACGGCAAGGCAGAGAAAGTTGTTTTACAAATTGAAGATCCTTATCACAAACTTATTCAACTCGAACCACTTCATCATTCTCAAAAAATTGTTACACATACGCCGAAAAGTATAAAAATCGAGGTGTATGTTCATGTGAATCCTGAGTTGTATAATCGAATTTTATCAATGGGTCACTTTTGTAAAGTGATACAACCTGCCAAACTAAAAAATCAAATTAAAGATTCTCTTTTAAAAACAATCGCCCAATATAAATAGTTTACTGATGAATGGTAATAGAAACGCCTTTCTCTTGCATAACTTTTATTTTCTCGTTCCATTTATTATTCCAAAAACCTGGCCATTGTACTAATTTGATATGTAAATCAGATTCCTTTAATTCATTTGTAATAGTATCTCTGGATTCTTTACATATATCTTTTCCGAATTCTTCCTCCAATGTTAATGGTTCATTTCCGCTTACATCATGCTTATATTCGGATTCTGAAATTTGACAATAAGAGTGGAGTTGCCACAATCCATCTTCTAATAAAAAATGTGGATTTGCAATGAATCTAAAAATCTTTTCGCCTATATAAATTTCCCAATAAGGTCTAGATCCTTCAAATAATAAAGCGTGTGCTAGTAAACTGTGTTCCTGACCATGTGGTCTTTTTTTTGTGGCAAATAACGCTGCGGTAACTTCTGGCATGTTGATTAATTTATAGTTTAAAAATAATTTTAGGCTCTTTTTTGAAAGACTAACCATTCATCATACTCTTTTCGCTCTTGTTCTACCAATTGCTGTTGTCTCTCTATTTCATTTTGAATTGCTACTTTTTTTTCATGAAACAGCTCTTCCTGTTCTTGTAAATAGATCTGATACCTATTAGAATCCATTTCTCTTAATAAATTCAGATACACATCTTCATATTTGTTACGTAGTAAAAAATACACTTGTCCTTCTGCAGGGCTTAATTTGTGTTTTTTCATCAACCTAAATAGCAACAACATATCGTTAATGCTTTTTCGGTTTTCCCAGCTTGTGTCTTTTATTTTATCCAAAATAAAAGGAGAATTTATAACATCTTGTATCATACATTTTTGTTTTTACACTGTAAACTTACATAACCAGTCCTCCAACTATTTGAGGAGTAAAAAGTTTTTACATATACTCAAACACAACAATCACATCAGAATTAGGAGGACAATGAAATATGATATATTCATCTGATCCGTTTATGGTTATTTCATCAACGTTAACATTTCGTACAAATTCTATTGATTTTGTATTTATGCCATTTTTTATAATCTCAATGGTTACCATTTTAGAACAATCTATCAAAAAAGTATTGCCGTTAAAATTTGTCATACGTGCAATGGCATATAAATCATCATAATCATGATGAATGTTTTCATTTCCCGGATCGAGTAAAAAATAATCTTGATAATAAAACTTCGCGCGAAGACTACTTACTATAACTCCTTCCGGAAGCGGTTTTCCTGTAAAAAGTTCTATAGCCTGGCTTTGATTAGTTTTGTTGCCAATATCAATAGTGAAGCCTCTTTTCATGACTGAACAATTTTAGAAATTAATTGATTTTCCTTTTGTGAAACTGCATTAATGCAAAGCGACTTCATATACACCTGCGTTGTTACGTTGTAAATTTTTTACAACAAATCCATTACCTGAAGGACATTCTTCTATAAGATTAAATTTTTCCCATTCTTTGGGTACAGGTGGAAAAACTAAAGTGAACTGTTTTAATTCGCCCGCTCTTTTAAACATGTGCATTTGAGGTGCCATAGGGATGTTTTCGGCATGTAATAGCGGTAGCGTTTCCTCATAGCGAACCAGATAAGTTGTAGGATAAATATTTATCCAGCCGCCATTTGCGTATTTTCTCTTGGAAACATAATTACAGTGGACAATGGTTTGTCCATCTTCCTGAAAGGATTCATATATTTCTTCAAGAATAGAAGAATCAATTTGGATGGAGTCTGTTTGCGCGGGTGATTTTTGATTTGGCATATAGCATTGATTTTGATAACTCAAAGCTATTATGGGAAACCTCCATCTTTTTGAGGAGTAGAATCTAATTTTTTGTATTGCCTTAATTTTTTTCTTTGTCTATGCAATAACAATAGTTGCTTTTGCAATAAGGTTCATGCTGTGCTTTTTTGTGTACTTGACTCAGCGTTATTGAAGTCGCCAGGTTTGGTTGGTTGTGATCTAAATTTATTTTATTTAAATTAACTAGATACCTACTCCTCACTTATCTTTCCATCTTCATCTACT
The DNA here is from genome assembly GCA_947452965.1 of Chitinophagaceae bacterium. GTDB lineage: Bacteria > Bacteroidota > Bacteroidia > Chitinophagales > Chitinophagaceae > Ferruginibacter. The sequence continues at coordinate 12,305 of CANGEW010000013.1, forward strand.
CTCATCGTAATCCATTCATAACTTTCTTTCTCAACTGCTTTCATAATGCTTTTTTGGACTTGCTTGTGTTCAGCTGATTTTCGTTCTCCATCCAATAGAATAATATTTTTTAACGCTTCGCCATTGCTACCATTCTTCATGCCATTAAATACGACAAAATCAACCGGATGAAAAATAACCTTGGCATCATCAGGATTTAATTTTTGAGGTGTAAAAATTTTATCAACCTTCTTCATTTTTTTATTTGCCTCTTTTCTGCCTTTTTCTCGAGCGACTTCTTTATAAAAATTCAGATCTTCATCTATTTTGGTCTCAAGCAAATCCAGTTTTCTTCCCTCATTTCCTAATTTGTCGAGCCAGTCTGTGCTCTTGCGTTCATCTTTATAAATTTTGCAGTCGCTCAAACGAATAAATTCATCACAGCATGGGCAAATACCAAATATTTCTCGTTGATATTGAAAAAACAATAACGTCTCCTGATGTTGCATATCAAATAATTTTAAGTGTATTAATATAATTTAAATTCCAACTGCTTCTCTTCAATTTTTGTTTTGATGGCCTTTTGATTCTTTTTTAATTTGGCTCCACCCGATTTTATATCAATAAAGAAAATTTTTTGCACATTTCCATTTTTGTGTAAACCATCAAATATGACGTAATCAATAGGATCAAATAAACTTCTGCAATCATTTTTATTGAACCGAAATTGCTCCAGAACCGGTGCCAATCGCTCTAAGATAAATCCCATATTTACACTCTGAGTAGTGTTTTCAATTCTCTGTTTCTTTTTGGCTGTTAATTGTTGAAGAGTTAATTTTCTCTCTTTTAAAGCTAACTTGATTTCACTTATTTTTTCTTTTGCTTCGGGAGTAAATTCATCAATCGGAAAAAGAACTGCATCTTTTATTTGAAACGGAGTCCCGCATTGCGAGCAATCCGCTTTAAAGTTATTATTCTGTAAAAAAGAAATTAATTCCTGGTGATGTTTAGCCATATAAGATTGATTTAGATTTTCAATTTAGTCAATACACTTCAAATATATGAGATAGCGGCCTCTATTATTTTGATACGTATTAATTTTTTCAGTCCTCAAATAGTTGGAGGTGTGGGAATTGCATATTTGTAAGCATTTAAATTGCTAAAAAAATGGAAATTATTACTGACTTGTTTGAAGTTGAAAGCTGTAGGGCTGTTCTCACCGAAACGTTTATAAATAATAAGCGAAAATGGGAAGAGATAGATATAGAATCTGAAAAAGCAATCATCAAAGATGGTTATTATTGGATGAGCAATACCTCAAGAAATAGGTGGAATTTTTATAAAACAAAAACATCCTTAAGAAAAGGGCAGGACTTTATCATCGAAACAATTATAGAACTTGAAAAAAAAGAAGATGTATATGGACATTTTGGATTGGTATGGGGTTTTGACGAGGACCGAAAATACTTAAATCGTTTTACTTTGTCAGCAGATGGAAAACGTGCATTGATTATGCACTATGAAAAAGATCACCATAGGATTTTTCATAGATTTCAAAACAGAAAGCTCCCTAAATTTAATATGAAAAAATCGGTTCGTTTTACAATTATCAAATTGGAAGATTACTTTTATTTTTTTATCAATAAACAAAAAATTTATGTAGCACATGCATCTGCTTTTTGTGCTAACGGATCTTTTATAGGGTATTATATCGAACCACAGTTATCGATGAAAAGTAATTTTTTTGAAGTTAAAAAAGTAAAAGCACATTCAAAAGAAGTAATTACGAGTATGCAGCTGTTGATGGTGAGTTAGTTTTAATAAATGTCTATCGCCTGATCTTTATTACATTTGTAAAAAACATCTTTAGTATAATTAATAAACAATTTATTGTATGGAATTAGAAGTTCGATTGAAAAACAATACAGGCAGTATATATGTAACGGTTAAAGGCAACAACATTATCAATATAGATTTTCGATTTGAACTATTTAGTAATGATTCTAGTTGGCAAGGGCATTATAAATCAAAAATTATAAATGGAAATATTTCTGAGCAACATCTTAATATTGGGGTAGATTATGATGTTATTAAAAAAACAATTGAGTCTTCTTTGAAAGATTTAAATGATTCTAAATTAGCTGATATAATTAAAAAAGCCTACTTGAATAATAAAAATAAGTTAACAAGATTTTAGTGTCATTAATGAAACTATTCTATGTCATCTGCCGATTTAAAACGTAAGCTTAAACAACATAAAGACATTCCTGAATCGTTAACTGTTCGATTGCACCGTGCTATCAGTTGGTTGAAGTGTGGAGAAGAAAACACAACCAATCACGATTTGCAATTTTTATCATTATGGATTTCCTATAATGCCTGTTACGCGATTGATGAAAAACTGGAAGATGATTTTACTGAAAGAAAACAATTCAATGAATTTATATCAAAACTAGTAAGTCATGACCATGAAAAAAGATTTTATAACTTACTATGGCAAAAATTTTCAGGGCCTGTTCGAATGATCATTGAAAATCAATTTATTTACAAGCCCTTCTGGGATGCTCAGCGCGGACTAAAAGTAAATTGGAAAAAAATGTTTGAAAAATCAATCGAAGATGCAAATCGATTTCTTGCTAAAAACGAAGTGGCCAAACTGATTGAAGTGGTACTTGACAGATTATATATGCTCCGAAATCAACTTATGCACGGCGGAGCTACCTATAAAAGCAAAGTGAATCGCACTCAGGTAAGAGATGCCTGTAATATTCTGAAGTTATTCATCCCCATCATTATCGATATTATGATGGAAAACAGAAACGAAGACTGGGGAGAGGTTTATTATCCGGTAGTGAAGCACTAGATATTATAAAGTAGCTACAAAACTTTCAAATCCTTCTGGGGAATTTATTGTTCGATCATTTTTTTTAAGTCTCAAAATTGCTATCTTTTCACTTTCGCTTAATGTTGTTATAAAGGCTTGATTATACTCTATTCTTTTTGCTTCATAACCACCAATGTCAATGTTTTTTGGAGGAAATCGTAAGATGTAAACAGCCGTTTCAACAATGTGATTTAGCATATGCGTTTCATCGAAATTTGGACTCTTAAGGATTGCCTTTATTGCTTCTCTTCCATTAACTTCTTTTGTATTATTGTTTTCGTCTTTTATCTCACAATCTAAATCTTCTATAATTTCATGATAATTGTGTAGTAGCATCATGAAATCGCTTTGCTCAATTTGTTTGCGTATATACTTATTTTGAGTTTTTATTTCATCAACTGTAACAATTAAATAAATTAATGTAATAGCAGAAACAATCGTACCAAGAACTCCGCCATATAAATCACCAAACTGCCCTAAATCAGAATGTCCAAATTGATGAGCCTTAAACATATAATAATTAAAAAGTAAAGCTCCTACAAGAATTATTATACTCAACCCGACAATAAAATAAATATTGCTGAATAGATTCCTATGCTTTAAGTTCATGATTGAGACTTTTAATTTAATCTATACGTTTTTTAAATAAATTTTATACCTAATAAAACGTTCATGTTGAAATCGATTTGTCTATTTATGAATTGTTTTGACAACTGGTTTTTTGATAAGATCAATTAAAGCCTGACTTGCGAATTTGTTATTAGGCTCAACCGAAAGCCAAAAATTAATTTTGCCTGTTACAGTCTGTAAATAATCTATATCTTTGATTTTATTCTTTATGATATAATCGGCGATGCCATATTTTCTAATACAATGAATTTCTGCTTTTAACCTTCTTTTATATTCTCTCGGAATCTTAATTTCATCTTCAGCGATAGAAATACCTGTCACAATTCGTTTATGTTTATCTTGGTTTAAGATTGTCTTTTTATCATTGACTTCAAATCCACAAGATTTAATAATGTGGGTTATATATTCAATATACTTTGCTGGTATTGATTCGCCCGAAAAGGCTAAGTCATCAGCATATCTTGTATACTTTAAATTAAATCTCTTAGAAAATCTTAGAAGTCTATTGTCCAGGCTTTTTGCAATAATGTTACTCAAAATAGGGCTGGTAGGCGCTCCTTGTGGTAATTCTTTATTATGACAACAAATAGAAGCGAGATAAAAGGAAACTTTATGGGTATACCCTAAAGATTTAAAAAAAGCTATGACTTTATTCATCTTTATTGATGGAAAAAAATTTTCCAAATCAATTTTTAAAAAATGATTTTGAGCCACATGTATCTTGGCGTTGGAAATTATTGATTTATTAAAAGTAAATCCATGCGCAGAAGGATGAATTTGAATCTTTTTAAGGATATTTTCATAAACCCATGTTTGACATTCTAAAAGAATTGGATAAGGAGCATTGATTTTTCTTGCTCCACCACTTCTCTTAGGAATATAAAATTCTCTGTAATGATTATTGTTTGAATTTATGACTGAAGCAAGGTAGGCTGGATTTTTTCCAAGCAGTAAACATAAATGATTGAAGTCAAAAATTATTGGAAGGTCTTTTCTTAGTAAGGGTTTTATGTAAGCAAGATACTCTTCAATAAGCTCAGGCTTAAGGCCCGACTTTTCGAAGCTTCTTTTCCAATGATTATATGTTTTGGTTACTGACATAAAAGTGGGAAGGCATCATTAACTACTTTCTTAACTTTAGCTGTGTATTTAAAGTTGATTATTGAGGCGAAATCGCCAAAATAAGGAACTTTAAATACCTCGAGTCTCAGCTCTGCTGAGCGAGGACCCATAAAGTTGAAATCAAAGTATTTGATTTTGACTTTATGGGTAGAGGTTAAATCTGACCTTAACCTTGGAAGCGAATGCACTTCCTTTGTGCTAGTTTCTTGAATACCTTCCCTTATTTTTTCAAACATACGTAAAATTATTTTTCAAAATTCTGGGGAATGTAAAATTCATTGATATTTATTTTTCTTCCTGAAAATTTTTCTTCTACAATGCTTTTTTTATTAGTTGTTATGGATATGTCCTTTGTAAAGAAATGTATCAAATGCTCAGATCCTTTTGTGGTAATGGTATATCTTTTTTTAAATATTGTGCATAATTCATTTTGTACTAAGCTGTCTACTCTTTTTTCAAATTCATCATCAGCAACACCTATACTTCTTTTTAGTTTTTTCAAAGTCAAACCGTCGTTTTCCTTGAAAAGTTCTAGAAGAATTTGATCCTCATGATTTGATTTGCTCATTTTTATTTTTTTATTGACAATGTTATTTTTGAATTTCAGAACTTTTAAAATTATATCGTCGCTACCTCCATAAATCTACAAAAAGAATTGGTTAGTTTCATTTGATGCGGATTTTTACAATCAGGCTCTAACACTTGTTGATTAGCCACTAAAATAAAGATAGCTCTTGCTCTTGAAATAGCCACATTAACTCTATTAGGGCTGAACAGAAAATCTATTCCTCCCCTAGGCGCATCTTCAACAGTTGAGGTTGCCATGCTAAAAATAATAATTGGCGCTTCCTGTCCCTGAAATTTATCTACTGTGCCAATAGATACATCGGGCAATCTATCTTTTAATGCAAATACCTGTTGGTTAAATGGCGTAATCACTTTTATGTGCTGTCTTGTTACAGTTGTAACGTTATTATCCTTATCAATATATTGAACATCTCCTTTACAGAGCTGTTCTACAATATGTTCAACCGCATTAACCTCCTCATAAGATTTTGTTGTATTGCCATAGTGATTAACGGCATGTAAAAAGAAACCAGATCCAGTAAAACTTGTGTTGCCTTCTATTCTTTGATTTTGTAAAGCGGGTAAGGCGGTAAGTTTATTGTCGTAAAACAATTCTGAATCTAATCCGCAAATGGTTGGGTGCATCCTATACGTTACAGGTAAGAATATGCCTTGTTGTTCCGTAATCGTTTGATTATCACCCAGTACATGCTCTAATGCAGACACTTCTGTTCCTTCGGGATGCACGCCTTGCTGAGGTTGTTGCAATTGCTGAGGATCACCCAATAAAATCATATTTTTAGAAGCGTGTGCCATCGTTAAAGTGTCTACCAATGATAATTGCCCAGCCTCATCTACAAAAAGATAATCCACACTATTCTTAAGTTCCATGTCGGCCCACATGAACGAAGTACCCCCTATGATGTCAAACTTTTTAACCGCTTTGTCCCAACCTTTTGCATCTGTTCGTATTTTCCATCTGGTTTCTCCTTTTTCTTTTGTTTTTTGTACAATTTTAAAACCGAGTCCTTCTTCTTCAATTAAATCATATGTTTTTTCCAACAGAGCCGTAATTACCTTATGAGTTAATGCTGTGATACCTACTCGTTTATTTTGCTTTACCAGCTCCACAATCATGTGGCTGGCAGTATAACTTTTTCCGGAACCTGGAGGACCCTGAATAGGAAGTGTACTAAAATTTAATTTTTGTGACCAGTCAATGGCTTTTATTAATGAATCTGTTGTTGGCTCTAATGGCTCTGAAGTTTCTGGAAGATTACGAAGTAGTAAATCTCTTGCGGCTTTATACTCTAATAACGGACTATCCATTCCGTTTTCCACTACCCAGTTTGCAAATTCTATTAACGCTATTTCCTTCTTTCCTTTCCTGAAAAAATTAAAAAATATAATACTGGTGGGATGATTTTCTGTTACAGACTCCCCCTTTAGTATTTTTACAATTCGGGTATTCAAATCTATTTCTTGAATACTGCCCATATGATTTTGGCTGAAATCCATTAAACCATCGCCTTTCTTTAATTCACACTCTTGAGTAGGAAAAGAATAAGAATCAATCACACTGCTATTAACAAACTCTCTATCACCTGTAAAAACCAAACCTGATAATGCATTTTTTTCATCCAGTAATTCATCTTCTGTTAAACCTATAATTCTAAAAAATTCCCACCAAAATGATTTGTCTTCTCTACGATAATAAGCTAATGAGTTTGCTAAAATAAATTTAGCTTGTTCAACGGGTGTTCTGTCCTTTTTTTCTAGTGGTAAACCCAACGTTAAGCGATCGTGTATATACTGAATCAATTGCAGAAAGTCGCTAAGATCTTCTTTTGGAGGTGTATATTGAAAAATGGGTCGAGGTATATCTTCTCCATTATCAATTTGATCTTGTCGCAATCTTTCAAGCCATTGATGCAATCGCTCTGTGCTGATACAGTCATCCATGTTATAAACCCTAATCACTTCTCTCATTTGAGTAGTAACTTCAGACACTCTGTTAGTCTCAAGCAACAATTCATACTCTGCCTTAACTCCCGACAGCGTTCTTAAATCCATCTCTCTAACATAGCCATGGTATTTTTCTAAATCTTTTAGAGAGTATTTTTCTACTCCTGCCATGATAGATTGCTTAACGATTCGATGCAAATCGATAAATACACTGTTACGCAAAAAATCATCCATTTCATTTTCTCTAGTCGCATATTTAGACATTAATCTTTTAAAAGCAGAAACCTCGTAAGCACCAAAATGATAAATATGCAAATCAGGGTGCTGTGCAAAAGTTTGAGTTACAAAATCAATAAATGTTTCAAAAGCTTGTTTCTCTTGATTAGCATCTTCTGCCCATAATATATTATACTGACCTTGGTACCACCAACCAAAAATATATTCTCTACCACCGGGGTCAACCATAGGATCTCCTTCTAAATCTAAATAAATATCCCATGAAGTAGGTTCAGGTAAATTATAAAATCCAAATCCAGTATCAAGAGGTAGTATTTTATAAACAGGACGCTTTTGCAAACGACTTTCGTTTTGTAAACGAGCCTGTTCTCTTAATCGAGTATACGTTTCAACCGCGCCTTTAGAGGGTTGAAAAGGAATAGGTAATGGCAGTTCTGCCATAGCTTCCAGCGTATTCACATTATGCGTTCTTACTTCTTTCATTTGTGCATTACCCATGCCTGCAATAAAAGAAAGATGATCATCTTCTCTTCTTTTACTATTACATTCTTCCCACCAGTTACAAACATCGCAGTGAGAAACAGGTTCTGGATAAGTGTTGGTAGCAATTTGTACAGACGACAAAAATTTTCGTTTTGTATGTCTTACAAAAGCAATAAAATTATCTACCCTGTATTCTAAATGACCTTCAGGGGTTTGAACATGCATCGTTTCGGGCATTAATCCCTGGATTTCAGCAACGATTTGTGAATACAATGCAATTTGAAGAATGGTACCCGCTTTCGTTTCAGTAGCCAACTTGGTATCCATTACTTCATATGACCAATCACCCAAATTGCTCGGTTTGTTGATTTTAATTAAAAAATCAGACCAGCCTTTCCAATTATCTTGTTCAAGACGTGCCTGATAAACCACATCAACTCCAGAACGCATCGCCTTTACCGTATTGTTAAAGGCGTTAGGATCATCTTGTTGTATTTTAACAACAGATTTGCCTTCCGCTTCTAAAGTTGATAGAAAAGCATTTTCAAAATCTAAGCCTCTTTGCTGAAGCATTTCTGTAACCCTGTTTTTACGAACAGGTTTTGTTATTACACCTTCAGCGGCCAATTTATTTAATTGGGTAAGATGTTTACAATTAATAAACCCAGCTAAATCAGTAGGGGAAAATACAAATTGACCGTTTTCTTTTTTCATTATTGGTTTTCTTTATGATCAATAGCTTCATTGAGTTTGTCGAGAAACAATTTCATTTCTGCTAATTTTTTATCTTCATCAGATGGGATTTCTTTTTCAGGACCAAAACACTCTGTAATATCAAAAAAATAATTCTCAGTTTGATTAAAGAGTTTTCCATTTTTATTGATTACCACTTCTACTTCAAGCTTATCGTAGGTTTTTCCGTTTTCAAACAACAGTTGTTGCTTTATCTTTTTCCAAGAGTGTACTTCTCGTCCCTTTGCAATAAAGTTAACTACTTCGTGCTCAATAGAAACATAATCATTAAAAGGCATAGTACGCTCAATGATTACAGCGTTATCCATACTATCACCCATATCTCCTTTAATAGGTAGGGTTGCACCAAATACTTGAAGAATTATTTCTTTAAGAGGTGGTGTTGGAGTTTGATGATTCATTTGTAGGATGTTTAGTAAATATATTATTTTTTATAATTAAACCTCATTTAAAATTTGAGTTTTCTTTTCTTGAAACTCTGTTTCAGAAATCAATTCCTTCTCAAACATTTCGGTTAAGGTTGCTAATCTATTGATTAATGATTTATTGGTTTGTTGATATTTTAATTTGTAGGATTCTATTTCTTCTTCGCTCAATAATTCCACTTCAAAATTGATGTAGTCATCATAATGCACTCTACAACAAACAATCTTGCCGTCGAGTGTAATATCCCAGCCTATATTAGATCCCCAGCCCAAAACCTGATTAGCCACCCAGCCTGTGGTTCCATATCTAGGTTTATAGGGCATTTCCATATGCATGCCTCTTTTGATTTCTTTCAGGTGAATGCCATAATTGATTTCGAGATCACCAGTAAACAAATAATTGAGTGATGGCATTTTTCTAACGAGCTTGTCTTTAAGTATAGATAACGCCTCTTCTCTTTTTGATTTTTCGATGTCTTTTAAAATTTTCTGTTCTTTAAAAGCAACTTGTTCTTCTTCAGTAAGTTCTTTAACGTTATAGAAATAAAAATTCATTGGACCCCAAGAGTTCATGATTTGAGAACCATCTTTCTTCACATCCCAATGTGGGGCATCCACTACTTTAAGTAATCCGTTTTCTATAGCAAGGTTTTCCGGACGAAGCCAACCCTCTTCGCCTCTATGATAGTTGTAACGCAAATTATGCATAGGATCATAAATTACTGTTATTTGAATACCATGATTAACGCCCAGATAATCATTATCAGTTGAAGGCTTGCCATAAGTCTCTTCAATGTAAATTTTTTGGAGTTTTTTTGCAAGTGCATTTGTGGTCATGTTGTTTTTTTAGTAAAACTAAATTGCATGACCTCAAACTATTGGAGGAGTGTAAAAGAGTTTATATCAAATATTCAATAACTGTATTCCAATCAGGAAATCTTTCTCCTCCGAAAAGTATCAATTCGCCAGTAAATTTATCGGCGCCATTTTTCTCTCTGTCATCAATAAGATAATGGCCATGATTGAGATGTTTATTATGTGACAAAATCAATCTTTTGTAAGCATGTTTACCTAAATATTTTTTCACCCAATCCAACTTATCATTAAGTGCAGTAGGATTTTCCCAAGGAGATGTTGAAAGAATATAAGTATCAAAATTTGAGCACAACTTGATATAAGATTCTATTGCGTTTTCCATAGGATTCATTTTGGAAAAAATATGTGGAACCTCATCATACCTGTCCTTATATTGCTCCAGCTCTATGGGAGTTAATTTTTCAATTCCTGATTTAAAATCAACGAGGACGTTATCCATGTCGACGTATACTATTTTATTCATTTGATTGTTGTTTAGTAATTATTTTTATTTATTTGTTTTATACAACTCTGCATTCTGTCTAAGTATCAATCAAAACCAATAATTCCTCAAGTAAAATAATGTCATTATTATTTTCTAATGGTAATTGCTTCAGATTCTTTAATTCCTCTGTGATTTCGTTTTTAAGGGTTTGAAGATAATCGCTCATAATCTTTTCTTCATCTCTAAAACCGGCAGCAGCCTCCCAGTTTTGTAGAGCTGCCGCCTGTGTCTTCTTTTTCACTAATACATTGAGAGTCGATTTTAACTCTAAAATTTTTTCTTTGGTGATGTCAAAATTCATTGGCTGATATTTTTCGGTTATTTTTTCGATGGGATTTCCATGTTTTATACTGGCTATATTTTCTCAAAATTTGTCGTTGCTTAATAAATATCATTGGACATTTTAACAAGAGTAATAATGAGACAAGAGGCATATAACAACTTTACGTTTTTGTTCCATCTTAAAATTACATAGCCAAACCGCAATCTATTGGAGGAGATAAATGTTTTGAAAATTTGCCCTAGCGAATTGAAAAATACTAATATCGAAAAAACGTGGTGCATATAGATTAAAAAAGGTTTTCAGCTTTTTTATTTCGCTGAAAACCTTTCTAGTTTTGGGGGTACTCCGTGTCCAACGGAAGCAAATGTTGAATGATTGACAAGCAAAAAGAATTATTCCATGCCACTAAATTTTGGATATTCTTCGGTAAGATTTCCTAAAATCAAACTCAATCTAATTCCCCAACGAATCGATCCAACTTGAAAAGCGTGCATCGAAGCGGGATATTTACCAGTGAATAATATAATCCACCATGCAATAAAACGAAGCAATACTCCTGCAATTTCTCTAAAAACTAAACAAATAATGTGTGGGATCAGTATATAAAAAATACCAAAAAAAGTTCGAACCAAAAGTTTAGCTCTACTCATTTTTTCAGGGTATGGTACTTCAAGACTAGTTTTATCATCAGTTCCTCTTGGAAAAAAAGAAACACTACCATCTACCAAATTATTTAGTCTTGCATTTACTCTAATACTCCATCTAAGCATAGCTATCTGATAATTAAAAAAGCTTTTTGGGTGTTTGCCGGTAAACAAAATTGCCCACCATGCAATAAAAGATAAAACAGAAGCATAAATCTGACAAAAAAGCATCATCAATAAATGAGGTATTGTTATGTAAAAGACACCAAAGAAAGTTCTTGACAATAATTGACCTCTCGAATAAGATTCTTGATGGATAATAGTTAGTTTCATAATTTTTGTTTTTTATAAATATAATGATTTTATAATGATATTTTGTTTGAAAAAAATATTATTGAAAAAGGAGTTTTAAAATAAAAAAGTTAAAAACAACCCAAAACAATCCTTAGCATTATAAGGAAAAGTTCATGTTAAGTCGGTTCTTGTTTTAAGAAGTATTATGAAAATAAAATTGAATAGATAAATTTACATTTACAAAAAGCCTTGTTTTTTCTTTATTTCATTATCTATTTACATAATTAGATTTTTTGTAAAACAGGTTGGTATTTAATAACAGTAGAAAGATTCCAAGATTTACTAAGTATAATATAAGTATTAAGAAATACTATTTTTTCCCAAATAGAAGTTTCAAGAGCATCCCACCGAGTTTTCTTTCCACACCAGACTTGGTTGTTGGTATGCCGGTTTCTCTCGCAAACTTTTGTTTAGCGCTTGAAATCCCGAGAGCTCTTTTCCATGAAAATGAAAATCCAAATTTCTTTGACATGTTTACAAATTTGAGCACAAATTAGTTAAAAGATCAGATCAACTCGAATAAAGTATAAAAACTTGTGATTTTGCTATGTAAATTTTGACTCTTTGTGGCCACTCCTTAAAGATTAATATAGATGTAAAAAATGGTTGAGTGTGACAGAAAAAAACTTAAGCTTCATTATATCAAAATGATCTATGATGTTGTTAATGGAAAAAAATAATAATTCTATTAAATAAAAAATATTGGCTATTAACCCTTACAGTTTATCAAATTTGGAGGTGTAAATGCTGCCGCAAAATCGTTTTGGAAAAAGAAAGAGGTAAATTGACTTTTTGTCTATTATGGCTCCGCTGAATGATAAAAGTTGCAGCGATAGTACTACGAAAACTATAATTTTGATGAAAATAAGTCTAAGAATGAATTTTATAACAATAACATCAAACATTAATGCTCCAATCAGTAAAGTATGGGAATGTTGGACCAAGGAAGAGCATATCGAACAATGGAACTTCGCAAGCCCGGAATGGCATTGTCCTACAGCAAAAAACAATTTAATAAAGGGTGGCGAATTTCATTATATAATGGCTGCAAAAGACAATTCAATGAGTTTTGATTTTTGGGGTACTTATGAGAATATTGAATCCAAAAAATTTATAGAAATAGTATTGGGAGATGGAAGAAAAATGTCGGTATTATTTGAGCAAACAGAAAACAGAACGCTACTCACAGAAAGTTTTGAACCAGAAACAGAAAATACGATAGAACTTCAACAAAAGGGCTGGCAAATGATATTAGACAATTTCAAAAAATATACTGAAAATCAATTGCAGGATGTATAAACATCATTAAAAATTGCAGCCGCCCAAAAGTATTGACTATAAAATGGACAAAGATGCGGCTTTCATCAACTCTGGGTAATCGGAATTATTTATAAATCGATGAGCTAGTTTTAATTATTTTAATGAAGTTAAGAAACACCAAACAATCTAATTTTAACATCTACCCTATATTATTCTAAAGGATTTTCAATGTATAGAGTGACCGCTATAATTGCTGGGAACACCAACAACAGCGGAATATTTTTTCTTTGTATACATTTGTTTTTGAAAAACTAATATTCACAATAAAAAACAATCATTTTGATCAATAGATTTCTTACAGCTATACTGCTTCTCATTTTTTTTATTAGCAATATTCAAGCACAAAAATCAACTAATGATGTTGAAGGGAATAATGATAAATATATAGATTGGTACGAGCATTTGCACCAAAATCCGGAATTAAGCACTCAGGAATTTGCCACATCAAACTATTTAAAAAATGTAGTAAACTCAATGGGTTACACCATTATTGACTCTTTGGGTTATTATAGCTTTGCCGCAGTGTTGCAAAATGGTTCGGGACCCGTTTTGTTATACAGAACCGATATGGATGCGTTACCCATCAAAGAGGAAACGGGTTGGCCTATTGCAAGTTCCAAGTCAAGCATCAAAGAAGGTGTATCTACTCCCATCATGCATGCATGTGGTCATGATATACATATGAGTACTTGGCTAAATGTGGCTAAGGAAATGTATTTATCAAAAAACAAATGGAGTGGAACTTTAGTACTTGTAGCACAATCTGCAGAAGAGTTAGGTAAAGGTGCTAAAGGTATTTTCAACTCAAAAAACTGGAATACACTCCCCAAACCAGCTATTCAATTGGCATTTCATAGTAATGCAAATTTAGAAGTAGGCCAATTAGGTTTTTGTGATGGTTATGCAATGGCGGCTGTTGACATGATGAACATAACAATATATGGGAAAGGCGGACATGGAGCGGAACCTCAAAAAACAATTGATCCCATTCTTTTATCAGCGCAATTCATCACAGCAATACAAACCATTGTAAGTAGAAACTTGTCACCAAATGACCCTGCAGTAATAACCGTTGGAGCTATAAATGGCGGCACTGTAGGTAATATTATTCCAAACGAAGTAATGCTAAAACTTACTATTCGAACTTATTCTGCTGAAAGTAGAGATTTAGTGTTGCGTCGCATAAAAACTATAGGAGATCAATTGGCATTAGCGGCCGGACTTGAAGCAAATCGATTACCAAAATATGATCTTTTAGACATGTCGATTCCATCGGTATTTAATTCTGTTTCTTTAGGTAACTCTTTGAAAGAACATTTAAGCAATTCTTTTTCTATAGTACCTGTGTCTCCTACTATGATTGGTGAAGATTTTGGGATATACAGCAAACAAAATACTATTCCCAGCTATTTGATATGGTTAGGTGTATTAAGTAGCGTGCAATTAAAAAATTATCAGAATGACCCTTTAGGAATCCCTTCTCTTCACAGTGCCAGGTTTGCTCCTGATTATAAAAATGCCATCCCTGCTGGTACTCGGGCTATGGTTAATAGTTTGCTTTATTTATTCAAAACAAAAAAGTAATGGATACAAATTCCGTAGATTATAGTTTCAGACAATTGACTTTCGATGAATTTCAATTGTTAGTTAGTTGGGCTGCCAATGAAGGATGGAATCCCGGAATAGATGATGCTACCATATTTTGGAATACAGATCCTGATGGATACATGGGTTGTTTTTATAAAGATAGACTTATAGGAGGAGGGTCTATTGTATCATATGATGGGCTATTTGGATTTATGGGATTTTTTATTGTACATAGTGACTATAGAGGCAAGGGAATCGGCAAAAAACTTTGGACACTCAGAAAAGAAAAACTACTAAGTCGTTTACAAAAAGACGCTGCTATTGGAATGGATGGCGTATTAGCCATGCAACCTTTTTATAAAAAAGGAGGGTTTGAAATTGCTTTTTGTGATGAGCGTTATGAACGAAGGGGAAGTAAGTTTGAAGTGAATTCCAATATTCAAATTATAAAACAAAGCGATTTTGAAGCACTTCAAGAGTTTGACAAATCTTGTTTTGGGGTACCCAGAAATAAATTCTTATCTCAATGGCTATTTTCAGAAAATGCCAAAACTTTTTTATGTAAAGAAAGTAATGATATCTGTGGATACGCTGTAATAAGAAAATGCATAAAGGGTTATAAAATAGGGCCTTTGTTTGCTCTAAATGAAAACATAGCACGATCTCTGTATGAATGCTGTCTGAATAGTGCTATTGACCAGTCTGTATATTTAGATATCCCTTGTTCTAATACCCAAGCTGTTCAACTGGTTAAAGATTATAATGCTACTTATGTTTTTGAATGTGCAAGAATGTATTATGGAACGCCGCCTGATAAAATGTCTGATAGAATATTTGGTATTACAAGTTTTGAATTGGGATAGTATTTCATCAAACTTATAAAGTGCAGCTTTTCTAAAATTTTTAATCAATGCGGGTAAGGTTTTGGAAGGGATAAAAATAGATAAATCATATTTAGACAAATAATGAATCGTACATTTATAATCAATAGAATAATATGAACAGAGTACAAGTAGTTTTAACACTCAATATGGAAAACCTTCCTAGTAACTTTCCTGAGTTATTGAAACAAGAGCAAGAAGTAGTTGCTAATTGGAAGTTGCAAGGATTTCTTGAGCATTTGTTTTTGAGAGAAGCTAAAAATGGGGCAGTCTTAATTTTTAAAGATATGGAAGAGGAAGAGGTTAAAGCATTAATGGAAACGCTCCCTTTTTATAAAATCAAAAAAAGTGTTGAATATTTTAATTTGATACAACAGTTTTGATTTTTTATTTCATCCCATTCCCTCCAATGTTGCAACAAATCTTACCTCTTAGTTTTGACATTACATTTTAAATTGTGAATTACAAAGATTAAATAAGTGATTGAAATAATCACTCTTTAAAATTGCATACCTTATATTTTCCATTTTTATCAATAATTGCAAAATAAAAAATGTAACATTGTCTTCTTTGATATTTTTTCAGGATAAAAAAATCAATAACCATGGAGATTTCTGCTTTAATTCTTTTTTTGTTTTGTGGGCTTCTTAGTGGATTAATGAATACGCTTGCCAGCAGCGGCTCTGCAATCACATTGCCTGTTATGGTGTTTTTGGGTGTTCCCCCATCAATGGCTAATGCTACCAATAGATTGCCAATATTAGTTGGATCAACCATCTCGGTGTATAATTTTCAACGATCAAAAGAAATAATTTGGTCAAAAACTTTATTAATTTCTATCCCTTTGTTTTTGGGTGTCATCGTAGGAACTTTTTCGACCAAATTTATTGATTCAACCAAAATTCAATGGATACTTTTAGTTGCAATGATATTTTCATTTATTCTGATCGTTACTAACTCAAGAAAAATTTTAAAGGGGAGAAGTATGATTAAAACAAATATCTCGATTAAAAACCACATCGTTTTTTTTCTGATTGGAATATGGGCAGGACTGATTGTTTTGGATTCTGCAATATTGATATTATTCGAATTAATCCTTGGGTGCGGATTTGATTTATCAAAAGCAAATCCTATCAAGAATTTCTTTTTAATCATCATTAGCTTTGTTTCTCTGCTAATTTTTGCACTCAATAATTTAATCCATTGGGAGATTGGCTTGGTAATGTCTTTTGGCAGTTTTTTTGGTGGGTACTGGGGAAGTAAAATTGCACATATGGAAATTGTCAAAAAATGGATCTACCGTATTTTGATAGGCATCATCGTATTTGAGATCATTACATTAGGCATAAAGTTATTTGTAAGATAATTTTCGCTGATTGATAAATATTGTTTAATAGTACTACTTCTTACTTGCTTTAAGATTGTAGTTGTTACATTTTAATTGCTTTACTGACACGTTTATGATTTATTACTTCACAGCTATTGATATTTTATCCTGTAAAAAGAAATATTTATAAAAATCTTAGATTTCTTGTAGTTTTTTTAAGATGGTTAAAAAGGTTTTCCTAAATGCTTAACAGATTTGCTACCTGTAGGGGCATAAAAAAAGGTTACAAACATTGATGTCTATACCCTTTTTACTTTTCTGCTCCTCTTAATGATGAAAGATGCAGTAAATTCTCTTTTTAATCATAATGAAATCTGCATTTGGCAATCTGAATCTCATCATCAATAACCCTATAAATCAATCGGTGTTCTTCATCAATTCTTCTTGACCAAAAGCCTGCATAATTAAATTTTAATGGTTCGGGTTTTCCAATCCCTTCATAAGGATTCCGTGAGATGTCTTTCAGCAACTCATTGATGCGCTTCAATTTTTGCTTATCGTTTTTTTGCCAGAAGATATAATCCTCCCAAGATAGTTCTGTGAAAAGAAATTTCATGTGTATTAATGTAGTTTGTTTTTTAATGGCCACATGTTATGCCCATATTATCATCTCGGTTCACTATGAGCTAACTCTTATGGGCATTTCATTATTCCTCTAGTTTTTTAACTATTTTCTTACCTGATTTCAACGCTTCAATCGATTCATCCAAACGCTGCTGATTGATTCTAGATGATAGCTCGTGTTGGGTAGTTTTTAATGAATTGTATTCTTCCAAAGAAATAACGACCACTCCTGTATCCTTTCCACGATTGATGATGAGGGTTTCAAAGCTTTGAGTAACCTTGTCGAGGTAGGTTTTAATGTCTTTTCTGAAGTCAGAAAGTGTTGTAGTTAACATTTATGTACTTTTTATTGTACAAATATATGTACACTTTTTGGATATTCAAAATAAAAAAGGGTAATACAAGATTCTTAGTTGCATCTTTTCTGAAAAAGTCGTTTTGGAAAAAGGAAGAGTTGCAACTACCCCCCTTTTTGATACCTGTTCAGGTTTTAATCAATACCGGTAAGGTTTTGGAAGGTTCTAAAAATAAAAAAGAGGTCGAAAACGACCTCTTGTCCATTATGGCTCCCCCTGCTGGACTTGAACCAGCGACCCTCTGATTAACAGTCAGATGCTCTAACCAACTGAGCTAAGGAGGAATTTGTTTTATTTTGCTACCTCAAATCAATTTTACCAACTGAGTGCCGACGCTTCCGGTCGGCATCGAGACAAGCTAAGCTTCGTCTCGACTAAGGAGGAATTTGTTTTATTTTGCTACCTCAAATCAATTTTATCAACTGAGTGCCGACGCTTCCGTTCGGCATCGAGACAAGATAGGCTTCGTCTCGACTAAGGAGGAATTTGTTTCCCTAAACCACTATAATGTTGCTATTACAATTGTTTGGGTCGCAAAAATAATGTTTTTCAATGTTTCAACAAATTGATTTTGAAAAAATATTGCTGAATTACACCTTTTTTATCCTAAAACCTAACAAAAACACCCTCTTTACGCTCTTCTATCGCAAAGGTTTTTAAAAAATAACCCTCCCCACTCACATTCCTGCCATTTTTTAAGCTGAACTTATACCGATGCAACGGACAAACTATGTTTCCTAACACATCTATATAGCCGGCTGACATTTTAGCCCCGGCATGAGGACATTTAGCCGTACATGCGCCCAATATATTTTGATGTCTACTCAAACAAATCTGCTTACCCGCAACCTCAATCTCCAACAACCCCTGATCACTAAACTGCAATTCATCTCTGCTCTCTGCTATTTTATGCCAGATCATAATAATTCAAAATTAAAAAGTCAAAAGTATAAATTTTATTGGCCTGGCTATTGGTTTTAAACTTCTTAGTTACAGCTTTTTAAGCAACCCCCTCGTTCAATTTTTGAATTTTTACTTTCTAATTTTTAGTAAAAAAACTCCGCTTTGTAAGGATATCTTATCTGATACATATCTCTCACCTTATTCAAAATGGTTTGTCGCAATACATCTAAATTCTTTCTTTCAGTTGCCGAAACAAATACACAATTCCCTTTAGTTTCCTCTTGCCAACGTTCCTTCAATTCTCTTAATATATCTTGCTTCACGTCTTCCTCCAACCATTCGTCAAATGTAACTGTCTCAAATCGGTCCATTTTATTAAAAACAGTTATGGTAGGCTTTTCCGCACATTTTAAATCGGACAATGTTTTATTCACTACCAGCAACTGTTCTTCATACTGACTGTGAGAAATATCTACCACATGCATCAATATATCTGCTTCTCTCACTTCATCTAATGTGCTTTTAAAACTCTCTACCAAATGATGGGGTAGTTTTCTTATAAATCCTACTGTATCACTTAACAAAAATGGCGTTTGTTCAAACACCACTTTTCGGGTAGTCGTATCCAATGTTGCAAATAACTTGTTCTCGGCAAACACTTCGCTCTTACTTAGGACATTCATTAAGGTAGATTTACCCACATTTGTATATCCTACTAATGCCACTCTAATAAATTCACCACGCTCTTTTCTTTGAGTAAAAGACTGCTTATCTATTTCCGCTAATCTTTTTCTTAGTAACGCAATTTTATCTTTTACAATCCTTCGATCGGTTTCTATTTCCGTTTCTCCCGGTCCGCGTGTACCCACGCCACCTCCCTGACGTTCCAGATGCTTCCACATTCCTTTGAGTCGTGGTAATATGTATTGGTACTGCGCCAATTCTACTTGCGTTTTGGCTTGGGCGGTTTTAGCTCTGCTGGCAAATATGTCTAATATCAAATCACTTCGGTCAATGATCTTTTTTCCTACTGCTTTTTCTATATTGATAATTTGTGCACCGGTTAATTCGTCATCAAATATTACCAGATCAATGTTTCCTTTTAGAATAATATAGTTTTTGATTTCCTCCAGCTTTCCTTTTCCTAAAAATGTTTTACTATCCGGATGAGCCATTTTTTGTGTAAAACGTTTTACGGTGGTGGCGCCGGCTGTTTCTGCCAAAAAAGCCAACTCGTCCAAGTATTCTGTTACCTGTTGCTCTGTTTGATCTTTTTGAATTAATCCCACCAAAATGGCATTTTCTTCCTTCCCTACAATTTTCTTTTTTTCTATCAATGTGTTTATAATTTATTCAAACCAATATTAAGTAAAAGTAAGCCGATATCTGCAATTCTTTATCATTATCAATACAAAGTGTTATGGAATGCTTATGGCTTTAACTCGTTATATTTATCTTTGTATGCGAAACCGCTCTTGCTGTTGAACTATAAATCGTAATCGTATGTCTTTATCTATCTATAATTCTTACTCCAGAAAAAAAGAAGTTTTTGCGTCTATCACACCCGGACATGTAGGCATGTATGTGTGCGGACCCACCGTTAGTGGAGAAAGTCATTTAGGACATGCAAGACCTTACATTAGCTTTGATGTGGTATACAGATTTCTGCAAGCAAAAAACTATAAAGTTCGCTATGTTCGCAATATTACCGATGCCGGACATTTTGAAGAAGAAGGCAGAGAAGCAGAAGATAAAGTCAGTACAAAAGCACAGCTCGAAAAATTAGAGCCTATGGAACTGGTACAGAAATACACCAATCTTTTTCATTGGGCTATGAAAGAATTTAATTGTATTGAACCCAGTATTGAACCTACCGCAACCGGACATATTGTTGAACAAATTGTAATGATAGAAGATATTATTGCAAAAGGATATGCCTATGTAGTAAACGGCTCTGTATATTTTGATGTAAAAAAATATGCAGCACATCACGATTACGGAAAATTAAGCGGAAGAGTAATTGATGAATTACTCGAAGCTAACAATAGAACTCAGGTGTCAAGAGATTTGGAAGGACAAGACGAAAAAAGAGACGCTGCAGATTTTGCCCTTTGGAAAGCGGCGCCACCCGAACACATCATGCGCTGGAAAAGTCCATGGGGTGAGGGTTTTCCAGGATGGCACATCGAATGTTCTGCCATGGCTACCAAATACCTGGGAACAAGTTTTGATATTCACGGCGGTGGAATGGATTTACAATTCCCTCACCATGAAAGCGAAATTGCTCAAAGCACTATTTGCAATCATACCAGTCCGGTGAAATACTGGATGCACAATAATATGATTACGATTAATGGCAGAAAAATGGGGAAAAGCTACAATAATGTAATAAAACTAACGGAATTGTTTAGTGGCACTCATCCTTTGTTAAGTCAACCCTTTCACCCAATGACGGTAAGATTTTTTATTTTACAAAGTCATTATAGAAGTCCGCTTGATTTTAGTAATGACGCTTTGATTGCCAGCGAAAAAGCCTTCAAAAGATTGTGGGAAGCTTACGAAAATTTAAAAAAATTAGTGCCGGGGTCTAATGAAAACGCTTCAGATAAAGAGTTAGATGAAAAAGTAACTCAATGGTTGCATCAGTTTGAAGAATTTATGGATGATGATATTAGCACGCCTAAAGTGATTGCTAATATGTTTGAATTGGCGCCTGTTATTAATTCAATTAAAGATGGACTCATCAAAATCGATGCCATAAAAGTCAGTACACTTCAATTAATGAAAGAAAGGTTTACAACCTTTTTAGAAAATATTTTTGGATTAAAAAGCATAGATGGCGCTACCAATGAAGTATTACAGCCTGTGATGGAACTGCTGTTGGAAATCAGGAAAGAAGCAAAGTCAAAAAAAGATTTTGCCACTTCCGATAAAATCAGAAACCAGCTAACGGCAATGGGTATAGTGATAAAAGACGAAAAGGATGGCAATACGAGCTGGAATATCGCATAGATTTATGGATCACTTAGAACATTTAAGTAAAGACAAAAAACTCTATCGGTATATCAAACACCAAGAGCGCGTTGTGTTGCCATTTGAAAAAAACATCTACCTCTATCTTTGTTTTTCCATCATCAGTCAACAGCTAAGCACTAAAGTTGCTAAAGTAATACAGCAGCGTTTCCTTGATTTATACAAAAAGAAAAAACCTTCGCTCAATGACATCATCACAACACCTTTTGATACACTGAAAGGTATTGGCTTGTCTGATTCCAAAACAAATTACCTGTTGAATGTGTGTATATTTTTTATTGAAAATAAACTCACCGATCAAAAGTTATATAAGATGTCCGATGAAGCTTTGATTGATTTACTCACTCAAATTAAAGGAGTAGGCAGGTGGACGGTTGAAATGATACTAATGTTTGCGATGCAAAGAGAAGATGTTTTTGCAGCAGATGATTTGGGCATTCAACAAAAAATGTGCGCGATATATGATATAAATGCTGGCAATAAAAAGGAAATGAAAATAAAAATGCAAGCCATTGCTCAAAAATGGAGCCCCTATAAAACATATGCCTGCAGGTATTTATGGGGCGCAAAATTGTAACAACCTGTCCTTACAAAGAAATAAGAGCAACGATTTTTTCTAAGTACAGTTTATCAACAGCGTCAAAATAATCGATGTGTTCACTGTCTACATCCAACACACCTACCACCTCATTGATTTTAAAGATGGGTACCACAATTTCAGATTTTGAAAAACTGCTGCAAGCGATATGGCCCGGAAATTTACTCACATCAGGAACGATGATTGTTTTGACTTCGTTCCAAGCCGTGCCGCACACCCCTTTACCCTTTTGAATTCTGGTACAAGCAATAGGTCCCTGAAACGGACCTAACACGAGTTCATTTTGGTCAATCCAATAAAAACCAACCCACCACCAGTTAAACTGCATTTTTAAAGCAGCTGAAATGTTTGCCAGATTCGCTACGATATTGGTTTCTCCATCAATCAGTGCTTTTATTTGAGGGATTAACGATTGATATTGTGCTTCTTTGTTTCCAGTATGTAGCGATAAGTTTTCTGCCATAAATGCTATTCTGCTGTTTTCATAATTTCGTTGATAATAGAAAGCTCATACCCTTTTTGCAATAAATAATTCTGAATTTTTTTTCTTCTGACAAAGCTATTTTTTTCTTTTGTTAGTTCTTTTAATTTCCCCTCATATAATTGCGTAGTCTTTGCCAAATAGGCATCTTCGTCAATGTCGGCCAATGCTTTTTTAATACAGTAATCACTAATGCCCTTTTGCTTTAGCTCATACTTTATTTTTACTTTTCCCCAACTTTTCATTCTGAATTTACCTCCCGCAAAAGCCGTTGCATAGCGCTCTTCGTTTAAATAGTCTTCCTGAATCAATTGCATAACAATTTCCTCTACCTGATCTTTGTACAAACCAAACCCATATAATTTATCCCTTACTTCCTGATGGCTTCTTTCCTGATAACTACAAAAATGAGTTATTTTTTTAAGCGCTTCCTGAATACCAATATTTAAAATTGCCATGAAATGTGAATAATTGTGTACATTGAATGTTGAAATTAGGTATAAATATCTTGGTTTCATTACTGCCAATCTTATTATCTTTGGCCTCAAAATTATCATTGCCAGTAAAAGCCTTTTCCATGATTATCCTATCAATTAGGAATCATAACATAGGCTACAGCCAGTGACAAAAACATAAAATTAATATAAATGAAATTCATTGTTTCCTCTTCTGCACTTCTTAAGCAATTGCAACAAATCAGTGGTGTAATCAATACCAATACGGTATTGCCTATTTTGGAAGATTTTTTGTTTGAAATCGAAAAAAACAAACTAACCGTTGTGGCTACGGATTTGGAAACCGTAATGAAAATACACATGGAAATTGAAGCAAAAGATAGCGGAAGGGTTTGTATTCCGGCAAAACTATTGATTGACTCTTTAAAAAATATCGCCGAGCAACCGCTTACATTTAATGTAGATAAAAGCTATGGCATTGAAATTACCAGCGATAATGGTAAGTATAAATTAATGGGAGAAAATCCAGATAATTTTCCTCGTGAGCCTAAGGCAGATGAAGCTACCAGTTTTACAGCCATGTCAAGCGCTTTGGTTACCGCTATCAATAAAACCATTTTTGCTGTGAGTAGCGATGATCTTCGTCCGGCTATGACAGGAGTATATTTTGAGTTGGATAAAAAAGGAATCACCTTTGTAGCCACTGATGCGCACAGATTGGTAAGATATACTAGAAAAGATGTGAAGTGTCCGCAAAAAGATTCATTCATTGTCCCTAAAAAACCATTAACCTTATTAAAGGGGGCATTGCCAGACAACGAAGACGAACTAACCATTTCTTATAATAGCAATCATTTGTTTATTACACATGGGGAAACAGAATTGATTTGTCGTTTGATAGATGCAAGGTTCCCCGATTACAAGGTGGTTATTCCTTCGGATAATCCATATAAAATGGTCGTTAATAAAAATGATTTTCAAAATGCATTACGAAGAGTAAGTGTGTTTAGTAATAAAAGTACTTATCAAATTGCTTTATCCATTAGTGGCAATCACTTACAACTAACTTCACAAGATGTTGATTTTAGCAACGAAGGAAATGAACGTATGGCTTGTCATTATGATGGTGAAGATCTTCAAATTGCTTTTAATGCAAAATTCTTGATAGAAATGCTTGGTGGGGCAGATACTTCAGATATTGTTATGGAGTTAAGCAGCTCTACAAAAGCGGGTTTAATAAAGCCAAACGAACAAGCAGAAGACGAAGATTTATTAATGTTAGTGATGCCTTTGATGTTAAATAACTAATTGAGCAAAAACCATATTTACACAACGCCTCTATATGAGGCGTTTTTTATTGTAAGACATATGTTTAGTGAACTTATCGATTAAAAAAGTGTTTTTACTCAAAATAGGGCTGTTTTATTCTTTTCATATCCTGTATAAAAAAATTAGCAAAAAAATACTAAATTAATTAGTTTTATAAAAAATCTCCTTATCTTTGTACTCGCTTAGATATTTAGATACTTATTAGATACATCACTTAAAACCAAAAACATGAGCAACACAGAAAAATTAAAAGCGCTGAAATTAACGATGGACAAAATTGATAAGGACTTTGGAAAAGGTTCTGTCATGATGATGAACGAAAAAACACATATTGAACAAGAAGTCATTTCTACCGGATCTATCGGATTAGATGTGGCGCTTGGCATTGGTGGTTTACCGAAAGGTCGTATTGTTGAAATATACGGTCCAGAATCTTCAGGGAAAACAACCTTAGCAACACATGTAATCGCAGAGGCACAAAAAAGAGGCGGCATTTGTGCATTCATCGATGCAGAGCACGCTTTTGATAGTAGTTATGCTCAAAAATTAGGTGTTGATATTGATAGTTTATTAATTTCTCAGCCTGATTATGGAGAACAGGCTTTAGAAATTGCTGATAGATTAATTCTTTCCGGTGCATTGGATGTGGTAGTGATTGACTCTGTTGCCGCATTGGTTCCTAAAGGAGAATTAGAGGGCGAAATGGGTGATAGCAAAATGGGTCTTCATGCTAGATTAATGAGTCAAGCATTAAGAAAACTAACGGCTACTATTTCTAAAACAAATAGTTGTTGCATCTTCATCAACCAGTTAAGAGAAAAAATCGGAGTTATGTTCGGTAATCCCGAAACAACTACAGGAGGAAACGCATTAAAGTTTTACGCATCTGTAAGATTGGATATTCGCAGAATGGCGCAAATTAAAGATGGCGACGAAGTTGTTGGCAATCACATCAAAGTGAAAGTAGTGAAAAACAAAGTTGCTCCACCTTTCCGTCAAGCAGAATTTGATATCATTTATGGTGAAGGGATTTCTAAAGTAGGTGAAATTATTGATATGGGTGTGGAGTTAGGTATCGTTCAAAAAAGTGGAAGTTGGTTCAGCTACAATAATGATAAAATGGGTCAGGGACGCGAGTCGGTTAAACAATTGCTCGTTGATAATCCCGAAATGGCAAACGAAATTGAAGGAAAAATCAGAGAAAAAATTAAAGAAATGCAAGCATAGTTGCTAAAAGGTTTGGTTTGGGTTAGTAAATAAGCAGAGGCGATATCAAAAATGATATCGCCTCTTGTATGTTATAAATTTCGCTATAGTTTTCTTTAAAAAATATTTCAGCAATTAGAATTACTGATTTTTCAACCCACTAAACCAAAACCTATGCCGAAGCTTCTCTCTCTTCTTCTAAATCTTTCAAATGCAATTTTAATGCATTCACCGAAATGCTTATTTCCCAAAATGAAATACCTAACGATACCAATAAAGCAAGAATACTAAAAGCAAAAAGATAAATACCTAATTGATGCATTTCTAAAAATAGAACTAGCATTGCCAATACAGATAAAAACAAACATAACACACCCATTAACTGCATCGCTCTAATTAAATTCAATCTCAAATTAAGATTTTGAATCTCTAATAAAATGTTTTTGTTTTCTTCTGATTTGTACGATTTCTTTAGCGCTCTTATTAATTGTGCAATGGTTAAAAATCGATTCGTATAAGCCAATAAAATAAGTGTAGTGGCAGAAAAAAGCAACGCCGGTGTTTCAATGTTTAATTTCATTTTTGAGAATTGAAGTAACGATATGTTGAAGAAAATACTACTCTACAAATATCATTATAAACGACTAATAACCCTACATATATTCAATTTCTATTTATACCTGTTTCGGTAACGATTTCGTAAATAATAATAAGGTAATCATAATTTTGGCGAATTTTATATAACAAAACGATTGCTCTTTATGAAATATATACTTTTAGTTGGATTGTACGCTGCAATATTGTGTATGCATACCAACGCGCAGCAGATTGCATTTCCGGGTGCCGAAGGTTTTGGTAAATACGCCACTGGGGGCAGAGGCGGACAAGTTGTAACTGTTACAAATCTTAACGACAATGGACAAGGTAGCTTACGCTGGGCGCTTAGTCAATATATTGATACGATTAATGTTTACAAAGATTCTGCCAATCCGAATTTCCCCATCACAATTTATCAACCCTTAACCGTTGTGTTTGCTGTTTCAGGAATTATCACCTTAAAATCAGATTTGAAAATAAACAGAGATAACCTTACCATTGCCGGTCAAACGGCTCCTTGTGATGGTATCTGTATTGCCGGCAGATCTGTTCTGTTGAATGGCGCTACAACCAATCAGTTGTTTTACTGGGGACCCAGAAGAAAAAATGTAATTGTACGTTATATGCGTTTTAGACCAGGAGTACCGCTTGATACAAATGGTATTCCTACTTCAACATTTGTTACGTATGGTTTAGACGTTGAGAATTACGAAAATGTAATTATTGATCACTGTTCTATCAGTTGGGCAAATGAAGAATGTTTGGCCATTTACGACAACAAAAATACCACCGTTCAGTGGTGTATCGTAAGCGAAGGACTCTACAATGCGTATCATCCAAAAGGAATTCGTGCATATGGCGGCGTTTGGGGAGGTCAGTTTTCAACCTATCATCACAATTTACTGGCTCATCAAAACAGCAGAACGCCTCGTTTTAATGGGGCACGAGCTCATGACACTACGGCATTGGTTGATTATAGAAACAACGTTAACTATAATTGGGTTACTTCCAGTGCTACTTACGGCGGTGATGTAGAAATTAACGGAGGTATGGCTCGTTTAAATGAAATCAATAATTATTACAAACCCGGACCCGCAACCTCAAGCACACATAAACTCATGCGTCCCGATTACTCTGCAAATGCAACAGGCGTTGGAAGATTTCATGTAGAAGGCAATATCATTGATGGAAATATACCTCGTACTACCGATAATTGGCTGGCTGTAGATTTTTCATATATCCCTCTTGTAAGCAGAGACTCATCCAGATCTGATACACTTTTTTCAATTTCACAGCCCATCAATTTACAGACGGCACAAAATGCGTACGATACGGTGCTTCAAACAGTAGGTGCCATTTTACCAAGACGAGATTCAGTTGATTTGCGAATTGTAAATGAAACAAAAAACAGAACAACGAGTGGCACTGGATCTTCGGCCAAGCCGGGTATTATTGATTCGCCATCAGCAGTAGGAGGTTGGCCTTTATTTAATAATTGCAACAGTAACACTGATACCGATCATGATGGAATGCCAGATGAGTGG
This sequence comes from Chitinophagaceae bacterium, assembly GCA_947452965.1. Classification (GTDB taxonomy): domain Bacteria; phylum Bacteroidota; class Bacteroidia; order Chitinophagales; family Chitinophagaceae; genus Ferruginibacter. The sequence continues at coordinate 40,232 of CANGEW010000013.1, forward strand.
GAAATTGAACATAATTTAAATCCTAATTTTTCACAAGATAGAAACCAGGTTGACAGTAATGGATACACGATGCTTGAAAATTACTTAAATAATATAACCGCTCCTTTATCTGTACAAAAAGTTTGTCCGGGTAACGGAAGCTTTTCTTTATCAACTGATGTCAAAGGCGCAAGCTATCAATGGGAAGAAAATACAGGTACTAGTTTTACAGCATTAAGCAATCAAACCGATTCTGTATTATCACTTCAATTACAAAGTTCATCTTACGGCAATCAATATCGTTGTAGAGTGAATGGTGTTGGATACAGCACTGTTTTTAAAATTAAATTCGAAAGTGTTTGGACCGGTGCTGTCGATAGCGCCTGGGAAAATCCTGCCAACTGGAATTGTAATCAAATTCCAGATATGTATACCGACGCAATCATTCCTGCCGGAATTGTAATAATCAGTAGTAATGCAGTATGCAGAAGTATTAGACTTAATGCAGCCGAAGCAAGTGTAAATGTAAATGCTGGATATAGATTAGAGGTGATGCATTAATTAAACAAGTAGTATCAAATGAAAAATGTAATAATTGCCGGTGCTAGCGGGATGATTGGAAAACTAATCTTGGAATGGTGCTTACAAGATAGTCGTGTACAAAAAGTTACCTCAATAGTTAGAAGAAGCTCAGGAATTGAACATAATAAACTTATTGAGGTTGTTCATAAAGATTTTATGGATTATTGTGCTATTGAAGATAGTTTCAAAAATCAAGACCTTTGCTTTTATTGCATTGGCGTATACACAGGCGCCGTACCTACTGAGGAGTTTAAAAAAATTACTGTTGATTATACTCGTGTTTTTGCAGAAACACTTAAGAGTAATTCACCTGGAGCTGGTTTTTGTTTTTTAAGCGGCCAAGGCGCCGACTTGAATGAAAAAAGCAAGATTCTTTTTGCAAGAGAAAAAGGAATTGCAGAAAATATTCTAATCGATACAAAATTTGATGCCTTACATATTTTCAGGCCGGGATATATTTACCCAAGCGTGAAAAGAAAAGAACCGAATCTAATGTACCGCTTACTAAGAATATTATACAAATCTCTTTCTTTTGTATATCCAAATATTGGGACCACATCCAATCATTTGGCAAAAACCATGTTCCTTGTTGGGCTATCCAACAACAAAAAAATGATTTTTGAAAATGAAGATATAAGAAAATTTGTATGTTGAAAATTAGCTTACAAGTGTTCCTACTTTTTCTCCGGTAACTACGCGCATTAAATTTCCCGGTTGATTCATATCAAATACAATGATAGGTAAATTGTTTTCCATGCATAATGTGAAAGCCGTCATGTCCATAACACTTAGCTTTTGAGAAATACAATCTGAGAAAGAAATTTTATCATACTTTTTTGCAGTTGGGTCTTTTTCAGGATCGGCAGAATAGATACCGTCTACTCTTGTACCTTTTAAAATAACATCTGCTTTTATTTCAATGGCTCTTAATGATCCTGCTGTATCTGTTGTAAAATAAGGATTACCGGTACCTGCGCCGAAAATAACCACTCTTCCTTTTTCTAAATGTCTCATAGCTCTTCTTCGTATGTACGGTTCCGCTATTTGCTCCATTTTTATAGCACTTTGTAAGCGTGTATATACACCCGCTTTTTCTAAGCCGCTTTGTACTGCCATTCCATTGATTACAGTTGCCAACATACCCATATAATCACCTTGAGCCCTTTCAATTCCCGTTTCAGCTTCATTCATTCCACGATAAATATTACCTCCGCCAATTACTAAAGCAACTTGAACACCCATTTCAGTTATTTGCTTGATATCTTTTGCATATTGGGCAATTACAGCAGAGTCAAGTCCGAAGTTTTTATCGCCCATTAAAGACTCTCCAGAAAGTTTTAATAGAATTCTTTTGTATTTAGGTAACATGGTGTTGATGTTTTATTAAGCAATATGCAAAAAAAACCCGGTTAAAAAAACCGGGCTGAAATAATTTATCCTAACGCTACTCTTTTAAATGTAGTAACCTTTAAATCTGCATGTACAGATTTCAAATAATCTGCAACCGACTTATTGCCATCTTTCACAAAAGCTTGCGCCATTAGTGTATTGTCTTTAAAGAATTTGTTTAATTTACCCATTGCAATTTTTTCCGCCATTTCCGCTGGTTTTCCTTCTGCTTTAACCAATTCAATTGCAATTTCTTTTTCTCTTGCAATGGTTTCTGGAGATATAGCAGACTCATCAACTGCTAATGGATTCATTGCTGCAATTTGCATTGCAACGTCTTTACCTGCTTCAGCTGCTTCAACAGTTAATCCAACCAAAACACCCATGCGATTTGCACCATGGATATAACTAGCAACAAATGGAGCATCTACTCTTTCAAATTTAGACACTTCAATTTTTTCGCCAATTGCAGCTACTTTATCATTAATCATATCCGATACTTTCGCACCATTAATTTCAAGATTATTTAATTCTTCTGCTGAATTTACATTGTGTGCAATCGCTGCATCGGCAATGCTATTTGCAAAAGCTACAAATTCTGCATTTTTGCTAACAAAATCTGTTTCGCAAGAAACACATAATACGATTCCGGCTTTATTATCTGCAGTTGTTTTAGCTAAAACCACACCTTCTTTTGCTTCACGATCGCTACGTTTTGCGGCAACTTTTTGTCCTTGTTTACGTAACCAATCAATCGCTGCTTCAAAATCTCCGTTACTTTCTGTCAATGCTTTACGGCAATCCATCATTCCTGCTCCGGTTGCCTGACGTAATTTATTAATATCTGATGCTGTAATAGTACTCATATGAATATCCTTTAAACTCTATTGTATAGATGGTTAATAAAATAATAATTTCACTAATTGTTTACTTTGACTCGTAAACAAATTATTTACCTGCTGGTTTTCTAGCTCCACCTGGTGAAGTAGAACGACGTTTTGCTGGCGCACCTGCTCCCGCACTTCTTGAACGCTTACCTTTATCATCTCCACCTTCTTCTTTTTGTTCAAAACGTGCTGCTTTTGCTTCCGGTGTTTCTTCAACATCGCTACCTTGATCGTCATCTTCTTTATTAGCTTGACGCTCTTGTAAACCTTCTGCAATAGCTGCAGTAATATAATTTACAACGATAGCAATTGATTTGGTAGCATCATCATTCGCAGGAATAGCAAAATCTACTTTGTTAGGATCGCAGTTGGTATCAACCATACCAAATGTGCTGATGTTTAAGCGTTTTGCTTCTGCTAACGCAATATGCTCATGGCCTATATCCACCATGAATAATGCCGCAGGCACACGACTGATTTGAGCGATACCACCCAATACTTTTTCCATTTTTTCTTTATCTCTTGATAAAGTCAATCTTTCTTTTTTTGTAAGATTTTCTGCACTACCATCTGCTAATAACTTCTCAATACTTTGCATTTTTTTCACACTCTTACGAACTGTGTTGAAGTTAGTTAACATACCACCCAACCAACGTTCAGTTACAAAAGGCATATTTACACGCTTAGCACACTCTTGTACGATTTCTTTAGCTTGTTTTTTTGTAGCAACAAACATGATCTTTTTTCCACTACGAGCAATCGCTTTTAAAGCTGCGGCTGTTTCTTGTAATCCTTCTACTGTTTTATTAAGATCGATGATGTGAATTCCTTTCTTCTCTGCGAAAATGTAAGGAAGCATTTTTGGATTCCACTTTTTCTTCAAATGTCCAAAGTGAACACCTGCTTCTAAAAGTTGCTGTTGTAATGATGTATTTTCCATTATATTAATTTATATTTTGAATGTTTATTGTGTAAGGTTAAAACCAACCCAAACAAAAGAGCTAAGCCAACAAGTATTAACGCTTGCTGAACTGGAAGCTTCTTCTTGCTTTTTTACGTCCTGGTTTTTTACGCTCAACCGATCTTGGATCACGCTTTAATAAACCTGCCGCTTTTAATACCGGACGAAAATCAGCGTTTACTTCAAGTAATGCTCTTGAAATAGCCAATTTAGTTGCTTCTGCTTGTCCCTTTACACCACCACCGGCAGCATTTACTAATATATCATACTTATCAGCCACCTCTGCTAATTTTAAAGGAGCTTCTACTTGATTTTGTAGATATACTAATGGGAAATAAGTTTTATAGTCTTTGCCATTCACTGTTATTTTACCAGTTCCTTTAGAAAGGAAAACACGTGTAACAGCTTCTTTTCTACGGCCGACTGCGTTTTTTTGCTTTTCCATTTATTATACTTTTTGGTATTTGATATACCGATTATTTAATGATTGTAAAAGTTAATTGAGTTGGTTTTTGTGCACCATGTGGATGTTCTGATCCTTTATATACAAATAATTTTTTGTACATTTTACGACCTAAACGATTTTTTGGTAACATACCTTTTACGGCTCTTTCGATTACTACTTCAGGTCTGCGCTTCAATAAATCTTGAGCAGCTTCCCCTTTTTGTCCACCAGGATACCCACTAAAAGTTAAATACTCTTTATCCTCCATTTTGTTTCCTGTGAATTTAACTTTTTCACAATTGGTTACAATAACAAAATCTCCGCAATCAACGTGTGGAGTGTAATAGGCTTTGTTCTTTCCACGTAGAACAGACGCAATCTTTGCGCACATACGACCAACGGTTTGATTAGTACCATCCACAACGTACCAGTTACGCTGCACGGTAGCCTCGTTCGCATGTTTAGTGGTGAAATGTAATTTACTCATGTTTCTTTTTTTTAGATGATGCCGTAGCTATCCCTGCGGCAATTTATTTTTTGGAGTGCAAAAGTAGGATTAAGTTTTTGTTTAAGAGAATAAAAAACAATCTTTTTTTATCGATGCCTTGTAACTAATTGATTTTCAGTAAAAAATTTGATTCTTTTTTATTGTCTTGGAATAAATGTGAGATTTTTAAATACTTTCTTTAAGAAAAGACAAAAAAAAGCCAGAAACTTAGAGAAGTCCCCGGCAAACTTTAAATTTAATAAAAACGTTTGTTTGTACTTACCGTAAATTATTAACGATGTAAAATTAAAGGTTAGTTTTTTGAAATCACAGTTCATTAATGTTCATTAATTAAAATTTAATATTATTTTTATAATATGTCTAGAATTAGAAACTCCATAAGTCCAGAAACAATTGAGGATATTAAAAATCAAATACTCAGAAACAGCCACATCCCCATTCAATTCCCAAAAGACTGCGAAGCTCTTTCTAAACATATGTATCAAGTAACAGGAAAAACCATTTCGGCTTCTACTTTAAAACGATTTTTAGGTTTTCATAAAAGTGCTTTTGCGCCAGCATATGATACCATCAGAATTTGTGAAGAGTTTTTGAATATTGAAAACAATAAACAATCAAGCATCCAACAGACCACTGATTTAATTGTTGCATTTTTCAACCCCTTACATTTTAAAAAAATCGACAAGGCAGATGTTAGTTTGCAAGCAACTTGTAGATCCATGGCTATTCATATCAGAACAAACGCTTTTCTTTTTGAAAAAGCAATGGGGCCCATTGCAGAAAGTGAATTTGGAAGAGCGTTTTATTACGAACTATTTCCGGATTATGATAGATTGGTTGACTTCCAGTACAAAGGATTTATTAAGTATCTAGAACACGAAAAGGGCTATGAAGGTAAAATGTATGGGAACTCTATTTTGTTTTTAAAACACTTTTGGGTAAAAGACTGGGATAGCCTTGAAAAAAGCTGGAAACTAATTTTAAAAACATATAACCCTTCAAAAAAAATTCATCCTTTAGTACTAGGTCGTTATTATCAAGTATCATTAATTGGAAGCAAGTTTTTTGATCCCAAAGAAACGCCCTCAATACTAAAAGAAATTTTTATGGTTGAGAAAACAATGCCAAGAGATAAAACGGGTATGTTTCTTGATTTTCCGGGCTTTCATTACAACACTTGCGATGGATTAAGATACACCGAACATTATGATGAACTGTATCAACTTAGTGATATTGCCTTAAGCGATTTTAAACAAACAGATGAGTTTAAATGGAAAGGTTTTTATGATCATTTATATATGTTCAAGGCTTTAGCACTATTAAAAATGGGGAAGAAAGAAGAATCCAAAAAACTAGTTTCGCTAATTAACCCTAAACAATTCTATTTTACTTGTAAAGAGTATTATGAAAGGCTTTTAAATGAAATAAAAAAAGAATTAGATTAACCTTGCTTCCTTACATACTTTGTCAATATAACAATCAATTGCCCCTCAACTCTTCCTTCAATTTGCTCTGTATTGTCTTTAACCAGTTTAATGTTTTTTACCACCGTACCCATTTTAGCATTTAGGGTAGATCCCTTTACATCTAATGATTTAATGAGCACTACAGCATCTCCATCTTGTAAGATTTGCCCGTTACAATCTCTATGTAAATCAACGCTTGCGTCGTTTTCGTGATCTCCGGTTTTTTTTGCCCAGATAAGCTTTTCATCATCCAGATACAACATGTCTAAATTATCGGCTGCCCAACTTTCATTTCTTAAACGATTGAGCATCCTCCAAGAAATCACTTGTATTCCAGAAACTTCGCTCCACATTGCTGCAGTTAAACAATTCCAGTGATTGGAATCCAATTCTTCTTTTTTATCGATTTGAGCATTACATTTTGAACAGATCATGATGCATCCTTCTACATCTCTATAAGGACTATGCGAAACTTCGTGTAAGGATAATTCTGTTGTTGCAGTGCATAATTCACATTGATGATTGCTTCTTTCTAATAATTGCGCCTCTAATTGCATGGGTAGTTTTATATTTGAAGGTTAGACGAAGATACTGGAATACTTGCAAAATCTGGATAATACTACTCGCAGCTTTTTAAAAAGTCTTTAATGCCCAGATCAATTTTTTGAGCAATTTTTTGTTGAAAACCTTCGTTCAATATTTTCTCTTCTTCTTCTAAATTACTAAGAAATAAAGTTTCTACTAACGCATTTGGATATTCGATAGGACTGTTAAGCATAAAGTTAAAAGAACCATTATTGCCATATTCTTTTACGCCTAATTCTAACATTCTTTTATAAATAGCATTACTTAGTGGCCTAAACCCTTCGTATCTGTAAAAAGTGCTGGTGCCAGATACTCGAAAAGGATCAACTGCAGAATTTAAATGAATACTGATTAACAAATCGGGCGTACTATCTCTATAAAACAAAATGCGTTCTTTATTGTCAAAAAACGTTTCTGTATTTCTTGTCATGATTACTTTTGCGCCTTGTGCCAACAAAAGTTTTTGTAATGCAAGCGCTATGGGTAACGTGATGAATTTTTCTGCAATCCCTGTTGCCCCTACTGCTCCCGTATTGGTGCCGCCATGACCCGCATCAATAGCGATAGTTAATTTATTAATTAATAATTCAGCGGGTTGATGTTTGACTTTTATTACTAATACATTTCCACTATAAAATATTTGATGGCCCCAATGTTGATGATGGCGTAAGCTGATTTTTAGTCTAAAAATTTCGTCTGCAACCTGTTCGTATTCTACTTTTTTAACTTCTTTAGCCGTTTGGAGTTGATCAATCCAATTAGTATTACTAGTTGCTCCAAAAACATCTACCACTATCATACTCGGGTCTGTTTGTTGAACACTTTGATAAGGCAGTCGATTAAATAATTGCAGCTTTACAAAATCATATAACGTATCTCCGTATACGCGAATTTTATCTGTTAATGAACTGACGGGATTATATCCTATTGGCAAAGGACTAACTAATTCATCTGGTATAAATGCCGTTCTTGACGGAGCGAGTTGAACTTTATAATTGGTGCCGATTTTTCCAATCACGTGCAATGGAATCAAACTGTCTATATATCCAATTTTTGCGCCGCCAAGCCTGTCTTCACCAGTTCCGTATAATAAATGCGCCAATCTTCCCTTGGTCATTACCATGTCTGACATTTGATTGGTTAGCACTGTTATGGTATACTTTGCGTCTTTTTTTAGAGTGGGGTTTCCAGGACTATCAATAGAAACTTTGATCTTGTTGGTAAAAAAAGTATCCGCGGGTTGAATCGTATATTTTCCTTGATAAATACCAGCTATTCCTTTGGTGAGAGAGTCGGGCATTTCAAATAGAGACGTTTGGCCAATTATTTTTACACTACAATTGGGAGTTGCTTTCACTTTAAAATTAATTACATCGCCAGGCTTTACTATCAAATCGCCTTCTGGAAAGGATTGTATCCGTTCAATTGCATATCCTTGTGTGGCGGTTTCGGGAAGCGGTTTTTTATAATTGTATGTGATGATTTTTGAAACAGATTTTCCTTTTGTGGACGTAGCTACAATATTAAATTGTGTAGCGCCTTCGCTAAGATTTAATTCTTTTGCAAAAGCTCCGGTAGTATACACTTTTACGTTTTCATTATTGATTTTTACTGTACAAGACTTACAAGTTGATCCAATAATAAATTTTTGCGAAACGCTTACAAGATTTTCTTCCGAAGAAGGTTCTGTTAATTTAATAAAAACATCTTTTGGAGATTGTGCCCATAAAACACCGGCATAAAACAATGAAAATAATAGAATGAGTACTTTCTGCATAAAAAGTAAATATGTATATGCATAAAGTTAGCTATTAGATTCATTTGTAAACAATTATTTTTGTGGCGATTATTCCTTTTTAATTTAGCTTTAGCGTATATGTTGTTTGTATTGATGATAGCTTGTTGGGTATTGTTATTGATGTATTCAATATTATTGTGGGTATACAAATATCAATGGAATAAAATTCCTTTCTTTTCAACGAACAAAATAAATGCAACCACATTTATATCTGTAATTATACCGGCTAGAAACGAAGCTGCGAATATTGAAAATCTATTGCTATCTATTCTTGCACAAACGTATTCAAGAAATAGTTTTGAGGTGGTGATTATAGATGATTTTTCAACAGATGAAACAGCTTCAATAGTGAAAAAGTATACCTATGACAACATCCGCTTACTTTCATTGAGTGATTATGTGTCAGAAACTACCATCAATTCTTTTAAAAAAAAGGCAATTGAAATTGGAGTAATGGAGAGCAAGGGTTCGTTATTGGTTACAACAGATGCCGATTGTGTTGCAAATGAAAATTGGTTGGCGAACATTGCATCATATTATGAAACATACAAGCCGGCAATGATTGTTATGCCTGTATTAATAAGTCCTTCGAAGTCCTTTATTGAATTATTTCAAAGTATAGATTTTATGTGTATGCAAGGTATTACAGGGGCTGCCATATACTCAAAAATGCATGGAATGTGCAACGGTGCGAATTTGGCCTATACAAAACAAGTGTTTATGGAAGTGGGGGGATTTTCGGGAATAGACAATATTGCTAGTGGAGACGACATGTTGTTATTACAAAAAATTGCTACTGATCCAAATAATAAGATTCTATATTTAAAATCAAAAGAGGTAATTATTCAAACAGCTCCTGTTAACACTATAAAAGATTTTTTTAGACAACGGATACGATGGGCAAGCAAAGCCGAGAAGTATCAAGATAAAAGTCTGCTTCCGGTATTAGCACTAGTCTATTTTTTAAACGTGATGCTGTTATTGAGTTTCCTAACTATTATTATTATAGGCACCCCCTTTTATTGGAAAGTTTTATCAATAGCTTTGATGGGAAAAACTGTAATTGAGTTAATCTATCTATTTCCGGTAGCAGATTTTTTTAACAAACGAGATACGCTTTGGATTTTCCCTTTATTACAACCCTTTCACATATGCTATACCGTTATAGCCGGATTTTTAGGAAAGTTTGGTTCTTACCAGTGGAAATCAAGATCAGTTAAATAATATTAAGAGGCGGGTGCTACAGGTACATTTCTCGAAAAACCTTCTTCCAATGAAATAAAAGTTTCGGTTCTTTCAATGCCTTTAATTTTTTGAAGCTCGTCGTGTAATACGAATCTTAATTGGGTAATGTCTTTGCATACAATTTCAATAAACATACTATAATTACCGGTGATATAGTTGAGGCGAATAATTTCTGGAATTTTCATTAGATCTTTAGCGACGGAATCATACAAAGAGCTTTTTTCAAGATAAATACCTACAAAAGCAGTAATATCATATCCTAAAAGTTTTAAATCAACGCTTAATCTTGTACCTTTAACTATCTTGAACTCTTGGAGCTTTTTTATACGAACATGAATGGTGCCGCCGCTTACAAAGAGTTTTTTACCTAATTCGGCATAGGAAATCTCTGCGTTTTCCATCATTGCCTCAATAATTTGAAGGTCTAATTTGTCAAGATTTAATTTTCCGGCCATTTTGATTTGTTGTTTTTGTAATGATTCAAAATAATATGCAAATATTTGGAATATTTCGATATTTTCAAAATTTATTTTGAATTACTTTTAAAATAATAGCCTTTTATTTAGTTTTACACTATTAAGTTCTTATGCAAACCGAAAGGTTATACTGTGGGGTGATGAAATTTTTTGGCAGACATGCCCTCTTGTCTCGGGGGTGAGGATCAAAGGATAAACGTAACATAGAGTTGTTGTATTGGCAACAATATAACATCCGGGATCGACCACCGAAACCATTTGTGTTATGGCTAACTTCCTCGTGGAGGTTCGAACCCTTCCCCTACAGCCGGTTTTTATTTTACAGAAGCCCTTGCAGCGTGAGTTGTGAGGGTTTTTTGTTGGGGTGATTTTTCAAAAAGTTTCACTAAAGGTTTCTCTAAAAATCATAAAACAGCAAAACAAATGTTACAAAACATCCGTCTCATTCATACAATTGCACACTTTTTTGTGTAATAACAAATGTTTGTTCAACAAGCTTACAAATGAGTTCCCTTAATAGCGATATTATCAAACCGTCCATTTCCACTTGCTAAAGTATTACCGCCAACAAACACGATCTTTATTTTAAAATTTGGATTATTGTTCACTGCTGTAATTGTTGAGAAATCGAAACTATTTACCCTGTAGTCAGGATCTGTATATGCAGTAAAAACGGGAAAAGAAAGTCCTGCTGTGGTATAATTAACTCCGTCTAATGAATAATAAACGCTGTCTGTTGCTGGTCCTGAAGAACTTTTTGCTGCTGCAAAACTTAGTGAAATGTTTTTATAATTGGTAGTGGGAGCATTAATAATCATAGAAGTAACTGGACAACGAACTCTTAATGCGTTTCCGGCAGAATCACCATTTTGTGCATTTGCAATGAGTATATCTGTTCTGCTTACAGAATCAACAAATCCGGGTGTTAAACTTACGGTGCTATAATCGAATGAAAGTGAACTTCCATTAATCAAACTAATATTTGGGGTTAATGAAAAAGGAGTATTAAAATTCCAATAATGCAACAACTGTCCAATGGTAATCGGCGCCTGAGTACTTCCACCTATTATATTCGTCCATCCTATACCGTTATACACCTCTAATTCTCCATTCGTTCCGCAATCTGTACAATATAAAACCAGCCCTTGTGCTGGATTTAAGATTGAGTTTCTTTGCTGAGAAGTCATTCTGGGAGGTAAGAAACCACTAGTATTTGAATTTACTTCCAGTTTTGCAGAAGCATTTGGTGTAGCAGTTCCAATACCAACATTTTGAGAAAAAGTATTTGCTTTAGTAACACAAAAAAACAATGTAATGAGACAGATTTTTGATACTTGCATAAAATGTATTTAATTGAAAAGCCATAGCTAATATACATTAGCTATGGCAATTAATTTTGATTTCTTTTCTTAGTACTTCAACACTTTAGTTGTAGTGGTATTTTTACCCTGACGAACTTCGATTAAGTATGTACCAGCCTTAAGATCTGAACCAAGATTCATAGTCTGATTCGGTGTTATATTCACCATCTTCAACACTCTGCCCTGTAAATCCATCACTCTCGCTGTTATTACTCCTCCCTCATTCGC
>CANGEW010000014.1 GCA_947452965.1 Chitinophagaceae bacterium
CAATATTTTGATGATTGAAAGAATAATTTAATTCTAAACTTCTTTTTTTGCTTAGAGGTTCAGTATATGAAAGTTTGACACTATAACTACTATTAGGATTGTTTTGTTTTAATTGCTGTGTTTGTCTGTAATAATTACTGCCGCCGAATGGAGAAAAATTATCGGTAATATTATCATAGATTTCATCAGATAAACTCGTTGAATTCCCGATATTGACACTAAATGAAATAAACCTTCCTCTTCTATGAAAACGATGATTATACAGCAAGCTGCCGCTTAGGTTCGGACTATTTGATGAACTAGTGTCGAACATAATACCCTTTGACAAAATTTTTTCATTCATCTTGGAATTAAAATCAGCATTATAATTTGAAAGAGTTTTATTATAACTTAAAGAAGGATTTATTTTTAAATAATTAGCTGAATCAATTTTATATTCCAGATTCAATGATACCCTATGATTATCGGTAAGTGCTCTAGTATTTGAATTTTGAAAATAATCATTAACGGATCGTTCACTAATGTTCTCCTGTAAAGATTCCTTTGATACGTCACTTTTTTTAGAAGAAAAACTATAACTCCCATATACATCTATTTTACTACCCCATTGATCTCTGTAGTTTACACCAACAGATGAAATTGTATTCAACCCATCATTATTTCCTAAATTTCCAATAACAGATCCAACGCCTGCTCCTCCCCTTCCAATACCCATAGATCTGGCCATAGTATTCATCATATTACCCATTGAACCACCCATTGAACCAAAATTAAAAAGACTAGCATTGGTGTTGTTTACGTTACTTATAAGTGAAATCTGTTGATTATTATTAAATTTATTAATAGACAATGATCCCAAATATCTTTGTTCAGTTCCTGCTCCAGCTGAAACGGTTCCAAAATATCCTTTGTTTTTTTCTTTTTTAAGTTCGATATTCATGGTCTTTGTAGGATCCCCGTCTTTAATACCTGTAAATGCTGCCTGATCTCCATAATCATCAATGATCTGTATGCGCTCTACCATATCCGCATTTAATTCCCTTGTGGCGGTTGAAACATCCCCATTGAAAAATTCTTTTCCATTTACTTTTACTTTGGTAACCTGTTTTCCTTGAGCCGTAACCGTTCCATCTTTGTCAACCTGTACTCCTGGAAGATTTTTTAATAATGACTCTACATTATCATTTTTTCGATACATGGTACTATCAACCTTGTAAGAAACCGTATCTTCTTTGATTTGTATTTTTTGTGACTCTAATGTAATATTTGACATCAACCCAGCACTTGGGTACATAACGATATCATCAATGATCACCTGATCTGTTTTATCTGAAAAATCAAATGATTTGATAATTTTTTGAAAACCAACATAGGTAATTTCAATCGTAAATGTTGAATGGGTAAGATTATTGAAAGAGAACAAACCATTTTCTTGTGAAATAGTTTTTAATGAATCTGATCGATCTGAGTAATGAAGCAAAATACTTGCATTAGACAACCCTAATCCATCTAGAGACTTCACTCTACCTCTAGCACTTTTCAATTGTTGAGAAAATAAACTATTGGATGATAAAAAAAAGATAAGAATCAAAAAACAGACTTTATTATTCATGATGATTTACATTGTAATGTTTCCCTAAAATGACGATGCAAATTGCTTTCTTTTAAGCTATGATATTGTTAATTATTTGCAAACATCAAAGAATGCTTATACTGATCTACATAATCAACGATTGTTTTATTAAAAAAAGCTTGTTGTTCAAACAAAAATTGATGCTGAATTGGGATCACATATATTGGATATTCCAAGAGTTCATTTTTAAATTTAGATAAACGTACTGCATCTTTTTCTGTTGTAATGATAACTGCATGTTTTGAAGTCATTTTCTCAAATTCATTTTTGATTTCAATGAGATCATCCGAAGAAAAAATATGATGATCTTCATATTTCAACATATGATAGGCATGTACTTTCTTATTTAAAAACTGTTTCATTGCTGAAGGATTGGCAATGCCACATAACAATAGAACTTCATGATCATTTTCAAGTTCAATCTTCTTATTCAGATCAAAAAGATGGTATGGCTGCTGATATACAATTTTTGTAAAGAATATTTTTTGATGAGAAGATAATTGTAATTCATTTTGAATTTTAATTCTTTCCTGTTCATTAAGAGTCTCCTTACACTTTGTTACGATGATCACATCTGCTCTTTTACTACTCATTCTAATATCTCTTAAATCCCCTGCAGGAAACATTAAGTCTCTACTATAAAGATTATTATACTCTGTTAACAGTATATTGAATCCTGGTCTCACAGAACGATGCTGAAAAGCATCATCCAAAATAATTACTTCTGTATTCGGACGTTGATGAAGAATTTGAGGTATTGCAATTAGTCTTTCTTCGCCTACTGCAACTGTTACTTCTGGAAATTTTTGAAAAAACTGCATAGGTTCATCCCCTATTTCCAATGCAGTAGTTTCAGCATTTGCAATAGCAAATCCCTTGGTCTTTCTCTTGTATCCTCTACTCAAAGTAGCTATTTGATATTTTGATTTCAATATGGAAATCAGGTACTCTGTCATAGGTGTTTTACCTGTTCCTCCGACAGCTAGGTTTCCAACGCAGATAAGTGGGAAATTAAAAGATGCTGATTTTAGTACATTCCAATCGAATAATTTATTTCTAACAAATATGATACACCAATATAGTATAGAAAATGGGAACAAGCAATATCTGAAGCTTCTAAGCAATTTTTATTTCTTTTAATCTTGAATAAATATAGAAAAAATGGTAGTCCCATAATTTCTTTCCGTTTTGTAATGAGGAAACTTTTTATAATCATTTCGAGGAGTATGTTCTAAAACAAACCAGCCCTTTTTATTCAAAAGTTTTTTTTCAAAAATCAATTTTGGTAACTCATCAATGGTTGTGAGTGCATAAGGAGGTCCTGCAAAAATGAAATCATACTGTTGTGAACACGTATTCATAAAAGAGAACACTTCCTGTTTGATAACTAAAAAATCATCAAACGCAAGTGCTGTTTTTGTTTTCTTAATAAATTCATACATGATGGGATCCTTTTCTACAATTGTTACATCTTGCGCACCTCTGCTGGCTAGCTCGTAACTAATGCATCCAGTACCTCCAAACAAATCCAATGTTTTTAAAAGGGTTATATCTAGATTATTTTGAATTATGTTGAACAACCCCTCTTTTGCAATATCCGTAGTAGGACGCGTATGCGGCATTTTCGTTGGCGGGGCAATTCTTCTACCCCCATGTGTACCACTAATTATACGCATAACAACAATTCAATTAAATGTGTAAAAAAATGGATAGGTGATTCTTCCGAAACCATCAAAATACCTGAAGAATCTGCGGGAACTTTTAACGTAATACCTTTTACATAATTATATATTGATCTATACAAATTGGAATCTTCTACAATTAGACCACTGATTGTTAGAAATAAATCAGCTGGATTTATTTCTAACTGCTTGCAACAATTTAAAATATGATACACTACATCTTCAGGTGAAGAATAATCAAAATACTGAAGCAGTTGAATTTGATTATTCTTACAAACAAACAGTCTAATAAAATTGGCGTAAACAACACAAGAAATAGTAGGTTCAATCGAATCCTCCGTCATTAATTTAGCGCCGGAATGGAAACAATTATTACAACCCAAATCATTCATTACATACTCATTCATCAACACGGGGATTCGATAAATTATATCTATCTGACTATTTGTAATTTTTTCCTTTTTTAATGTAGTAGCTTCCACATCTCCAAAAACTAATGAAAGCATCGAATTACAAGAATCGGATTTTGAATAAATTTCAGGAACCAAAAGCATCTCTCTTGCATTATAACTAATCAAAATGCCTTTTGGTGACGCTTTTGTAATATTGTCCTCATGAATTAGTTTAAAATAATCTAAAATTGCCCTTTTTTTAGACAATTCATGAAAAGATATTCCTACAATTTTATTCGGTTCTTTATGATACCAAACAGAGAAAATACAAGTATCACTGATTTCGTATAACAAAAACAATGGCCTATCGACTTCAGGTGTTAATGGTATTTGAACAGTTGTTTTCAAATAAATAATTTAAGGTGGCAAAATAAGAATAATTTTGCTCACTTTATGGAAAGAAATGAAACCTTTGACGATCTAAAAGTTCAAGTTGATAATAAGCAAATCCTATCTATCGCACTCCCTATCATTATGGCGATACTCATTCCTCAGCTGAATATGTTGGTGAATAGTATTTTTCTAGGGCATTTAGATAATGAAGCACTGGGAAACGCTGGCATTACAGGTGTTTTCTACCTGATTTTTGCCGTAGCTGGACATGGCATGAACAGCTCCATGCAATCTGTTTTTTCAGGATATGCAGGTGGAGGGAAGCCTGAATTCTTTAAAATTGTACTATGGCAAGGAATTCGAATATGCCTACAAATGGCTTTGTTTTTCATGCTATTTACATGGATATTAGCCCCTTTCATATTACAAAAAGTTGCCAATGAAAGCTCTTACCCTGCCGAAATGAGTTTTTTACGTATAAGAATTTTAGGTCTGCCATTTTTGTATATGTTTCAAATGGGAAATGCTTTTCTCATTGCCTCACTAAATAGCCGTCTTTTATTAATAGGATTTATGATTGAAGCCCTTGTGAACGTTCTGTTGGATTATTTATTAATTTTTGGAAAATTAGGTTTCCCTGCAATGGGTTTTAATGGAGCAGCTTGGGCCTCTGTATTTTCTGAAATTATTGGTATGTTAACTGTTTATGGTGTGATTGTGTTTTCTGGATTAAAATCAAAATTTAAATTATTTAGCAACCTCACCTATAGTAAAACTGTTACAAAACAAATCTATAAAGTTGCTGTACCGCTGGTATTTCAATTCATCATAAGTGTAACAACTTGGTTATTGTTTTTCCTGCTCATTGAAACTAAAGGTCCAACAGCCAAAGCTATTAGCAACACGATGAGAAATGTTTTCGGTCTGGCAGGTGTTTTTATTTGGGCATTTGCAGGCACGAGCAACACAATGGTATCCAATTTAATCGGTCAAAACCGACACAACATGGTAATCCCAGTTATTAAAAAAATATCCTATTGGAGTTTGGGCTTATCAAGTATCATTATCCTGATTTTAAATTTATTTCCTGAAAACTTTTTTCAATTATTTGGCCAAACTAATACCTTTTTACAAGATGGAATACCTGTCATTAGAGTGGTTTCAGCAGGTATATTATTTATGAGCGTTGCAAACATTTGGTTGAATGGACTTACCGGAACAGGAAAAACGAAGATTAATTTAATGATTGAAATTGTTGCGATTTCTTTATATTTAATTTACACATTTTATTTCATGAAGTTTCACTACATCTCATTAGCTGTAGCCTGGAGTAATGAATTCATTTATTGGTCAACTATTTTCATCATCGCTTTTCTCTATATGAAATCAGGGAAATGGGAAAAAAACTAACGAATTATGATCAAAATTCCGATTCAACAAATTGATTCAACTTGGACACTATTTCTGGATAGAGACGGAGTTATTAATTACGAAAAACATCAGGACTACATACATACATGGGATGAATTCAAGTTTTATGAAGGTGTAACAGAAGCAATGAGTATTTATGCTAAAATTTTCGGCAAAATAATAGTGGTTACCAATCAAAAAGGTGTAGGGAAAGGACTAACCAAGCTCGAAAACCTTAAGGAAATACATCAAAACATGACCCAAATTATAGAAACTAAAGGAGGAAAAATTGATCGAATCTATTTTTGTCCAGATGTAGAAGAATCCAGCCCTAATCGAAAGCCCAATCCGGGTATGGGCTTAATGTCAAAACAAGATTTTCCCAGTATTGAATTTAATAAATCCATAATGATTGGCAACACGATAAGCGATATGGAATTTGGTAGAAATATCGGCGCTTACACCATATTTTTACCTACTACAAGACCTGAAGTTTCATTTGAAGACCCAAGAATTGATTTAGTTACAGATTCTTTACTCACTTTTTCAAATATGCTAATCAATCGTTAAACCCAATTATCCCGAATCGCTGAGTATCTGCTCTACTTTCTTTTTTATACCTTCATAAAGCAGATTCATACGTTACAAAAAATCTCTAAAAATCATACAAATGAAACATTTTATTTTGAGTTTTCTTTTGATTCTTTTAAGTCATTGGGGCATAACTCAAAAAATAAATTCTGATGATGTAAAAAAAATTTACAAGATAGAAGATTCAATGAAAAGATATGCTTTGAGCGTTTTACAAGATTCAATGTTACAAAACAGAATGACTTCAGATAGTACATTTACAAAGCAGTTGGTTCGTTGTTTAAAGACCAAAAATTCATTTTATTACCCATTTGATTCACTCTATACTATTTCAAAACTGTATGCTCCAGATAGCAGCTTTAGGATTTTTACTTGGCAGATAAACATAAATCCAAACTTAATTATTCAACACGGAGCCATTCAATTACACACTGAAGATGGCACCCTAAAATTAATACCATTATTTGACAGATCAGATGCTATGCTTAATCTTGAGGATACAATTGTATCAAATGTAAATTGGATTGGCGCAATTTATTATAAAATCATAATGCATACTATACAAAATAACAATTTTTACACCTTAATCGGATTTGACGAAAATAATTCCGAGACAAATAAAAAAATTATTGAGGTCATGCATTTTGAAAATGGAAGACCCGTATTTGGTGGTAAATTCTTTACATTACCTAAAGAAGAAACCCAATCAAAATCGCCTGTTCGATTTATTATGGAATACAAAAAAGATGCCGGTGCAAAACTAAATTATGACAATGAATTAGAAATGATTATGAAAGAACATCTGGTATCCAACACAAATGAGCCCTCTAAAAAATCAACACTTGTTGGAGATGGCGATTATGATGGATTTGTTTGGCGAAATCAAAAATGGAATTTTGTGTCAAAAATATTCACCCAAGCGACTCCTGAGGGCAATGTTCCTATACCCACGCCTATTAGAGATGAAAAAGGCACGATTGATGACACGAAATTAAAGGGTAGAGAAAAAGAGAATTAGTCATCTAATTTCAAAACAGCTAAAAAGGCTTCTTGAGGAACTTCTACATTTCCAATTTGACGCATTCTTTTTTTACCTTCTTTTTGTTTTTCTAATAGTTTTCTTTTTCTACTGATATCGCCTCCATAACATTTGGCTGTTACATCTTTTCTCATCGCACTTATATTTTCTCGTGCGATCACTTTTGCTCCAATGGCAGCTTGAATAGCAATTTGAAATTGCTGACGTGTAAGTAATTCTTTTAATTTTTCGCAAAGTTTTCTACCAAATTCTTGAGCCCTGCTTCTATGAATGAGCGCACTTAAGGCATCTACTTTTTCTCCATTTAATAATATATCCATTCTAACAATATCACTATCCCTAAAGCCGATTGGCTGATAATCAAAAGAGGCATACCCTCTTGTTTGTGATTTTAGTTTATCATAAAAATCAAATACAATTTCTGTAAGGGGCATCTCAAATACTAATTCTACTCTGTCGGCAGTCAAATAACCCTGGTGAACAATGATACCACGTTTGCTGATACATAGTGTCATGATATTGCCAATATACTCAGGCTTGGTAATGATTTGGGCACGAATGAATGGTTCTTCGATTCTGTCAGTTCTAGTGGGATCAGGTAACGTAGCTGGATTATGAACGTCTATTTTCTCTCCCTTGTTGGTATAGGCAATAAAACTAACGTTTGGAACAGTTGTAATAACCGTTTGATTAAACTCTCTTTCTAATCTTTCCTGAATAATTTCCATGTGCAAAAGCCCTAGAAATCCACATCTAAAACCAAAGCCTAACGCTTGTGAGGTCTCTAATTCAAAAGTTAGAGATGCGTCATTGAGTTGGAGTTTTTCCATACAATCTCGAAGCTCTTCAAATTTGTCAGTATCCACAGGAAATATACCAGCAAATACCATGGGCTTTACTTCTTCAAACCCATCAATTCTTTCTAGTGTGGGATTTGCAACCGTTGTCAATGTGTCTCCAACTTTTACTTCTTTGGCATTTTTAATACCAGTAATGATGTACCCCACATCGCCACAATTTACTTTGTCTTTTTTATCCAATGATAATTTTAAGATCCCTACTTCATCCGCTTCGTATTCTTTATCGGTGCTGAAAAACTTTACTTTGTCACCTTTTTTGATGGAACCATTGAAAATTCTATAATAAACGATAATTCCTCTGAAACTATTGAAAACACTATCAAAAATTAACGCCTGTAAAGGTGCATTTGGATCTCCAACAGGTGCTGGAATTTTTTCACAAATCGCTTGTAAGATTTCATCAATACCAATACCAGATTTTCCACTTGCTAACAATATATCTTCTTCTTTACATCCAATTAAGTCAATAATTTGATCTTTCACTTCTGGTATCATAGCCCCATCCATATCAATCTTGTTGATTACTGGAATGATTTCTAAGTCATTTTCTATGGCTAAATATAAATTACTAATGGTTTGCGCCTGAATACCCTGTGTAGCATCAACCAATAATAAAGCTCCTTCGCATGCAGCAAGTGCTCTACTCACTTCATAGCTAAAATCAACGTGGCCGGGTGTATCAATCAAATTCAGTGTATAAATACCCTCTTCAATTTTACTGTCTGCATTTTTCTTTTTATAAGGATAATTGATTTGAATGGCATGAGATTTAATAGTAATACCCTTTTCTCTTTCCAAATCCATATCATCTAACACCTGAGCCTGCATATCTCTGTCACTGATGGTGTTAGTGGTTTGTAAAAGTCTATCTGCTAATGTACTTTTACCATGATCAATATGTGCTATAATACAGAAATTTCTAATATTCTTCATGTACGTCTTTATTCATTTAGACTACAAAAATAGCTTATTTTGATAGGAAAATGAAGGATTGTTTTATCACTATTTTGTTCAGTGGGCTTGTGAGGAATGGTGGGTTGTAAAGTTTGTCACTCCCGTTCGATCAACCGCAATTATTTACTCAAAAACTCGTATAATTTTTACGAATCGCTTGTAGAAATACTCACTCATATTTGAAACCATCACGCCCTTTCCCCCACCTGATGCAGCATGAATAAACTGAATACCTTTTTCATCCCGTTTGGTGATCAATCCCATATGTCCCACAACCCCAGCAGTAGGATCTATTCCTGTAAAAAGAATAATATCCCCGCGTTTGGAATGAATCGGTTTGATTTCTTTACCAGCATTTGTATAATTAACTGCCGTTCGTGGAACTTTTATATCAAAATGATTAAATACATACCACACAAAACCAGAACAATCAAAACCTTTGACTTTATCACAGCCCCCTAATTGATATTTGACTCCTTTAAGCGTTTCTGCAAAATCCACTAATTTATCCGGTGAAATATCTTTGGTGTAAATGGTAATTGGATCTACTTGTTCCTTAATGTGTATAAAACTTTTAAAATCAGATGGATTTGAATGAGTGGTGTTACTTAGTTTTTTTGTACTACTACAACTTGATAATAAAAACAATAAAACAGTAACTGAAAAAAGTAATCTCATGATTAAATCAACTAACCAGTTTATTATTTGCTGTGAAATTATTTTTAAACCCTCTACATAAAAAAAGAAAAACAAGACAGTAAACACCCGAACTAATGAGTGCTGCTGATAATGCTCCATATAAAGGCACAATAAAAAAATCTAATCCTAAAACAAGAACCAAACCTAGTACATCGCCCATAAATATCTTTCTGATATTTCGCTTACCTATGTAAACTGAGTTTAATAATGTAAGTAGTGAAAGTGACACAAAACCAGGTAAAAAAATCAACATATAGGTTTGCATTTCTTTGAACGGAGCACCAAATAAAAATGGATATAGCATACAACCAGAAAAAGCTAATAAGAAAGCCCCAATGAAAATCACAACAACATAAGGCAACACTAATTTTACCCAATCTTTATATTCCATTGTGCCGGATGCAATAAAGGGTATAATTGTAGAGCTCACTATAGAAGAAAAGTAAATAAAATATTGACCAACCTTACCACACTGAACATAATTGCTTACCACGACAGGATTACAATAATATTCCACAAAAAAATTATCGACTCTTATAAAACAAAAATATATCAATGATGATATCATTAACGATCCCCCATATTTTATGAATGATACTTTCGAAAAAGTTACAGCTGAATCATTATTTTTTTCAAAACTAACCATCAGCAGTAAACTTCCTTGAATACAAAAAAGAATAGCGTATCCCATTAGGGCTACCTGAATAATTTTTTGAAACTGAAAAAAAAGTAAGCCCCATAATAAAAGTAAATACAAGCCATTAGTAATGAGTAAGATCTTATTTTGAATGTTAAATTTTTTTAAAGCAGATAGTATCCCCTGAAATAAAATCATCATCAGATTACCAATAATAAATAAAACACAGGCATATAAAGTTTGGACGCTTGAGAAGTGTATATCAAAAAACAAAATAAAAAATAATATACCTAGCAAAACAATAGCAACCAGTATCAGCAACTTTACAAATATAGAATGTATACTTTTTACATATTCTCTATTCTTTGATATCCATTCTATTGCTGAATAATCTAATCCAAGACTAAAAAAGAATGCGATAAAATTCAAAATATATAACTCATTAAAATAAAATCCACTTTGAGAGGCCCCAAAAATTCTTACTAAAAGAATATTTATAAAAAAAACCAAAGCATGATTTAACAATTTTCCAACTAAGTTTTGCCTAAGCAAAAGAGCAAGATTCATTCGTTCATGATTTTAATACACGTAAGAGATTATTTTTTTAAACTGTTCACGATTGCAGCAAATTCAATTGCATTCAAACTAGCTCCTCCTACTAATCCTCCATCAATATCTGGTTTTGCAAAAAGTTCTTTTGCGTTAGAAGCTTTTACACTTCCACCATATAATACAGAAATCTTTTGAGCAATTTCATTTCCATACTTTGAAGCAATTACATTTCTGATATGGGCATGCATTTCCTGAGCCTGTTCACTTGAAGCCGTTTTGCCCGTACCGATGGCCCAAATGGGTTCGTATGAAATAATAATCCTACCAATCTGATCTTCATTTAGATGAAATAAAGAAGCTTTTAATTGATCGGTCACATAATTATTTTGTGTAGATGCTTCTCTTATTTGCAAGGGCTCACCGCAACAAAATATGGGGGTCAAGTCATATTCAAACGCTCGGTTCAATTTCTCAACTAGTAAAGCGGGCGTTTCATGATAGTATTCTCTTCTTTCACTATGACCAATAATTACATACTGAATCCCTATTCCACGAAGCATTGCTGCACTAATTTCACCTGTAAAAGCGCCATTATTATTTGCAGACACATTTTGAGCGGAAACAAAAAAGTGGGGAATGTCTTTTAACTGATTTTGTATGTTTAATAAATAGATATATGGAACCGCTACAATCATTTGTTGATGATCTTGTAAATTAATTGATTGACATAATAGATCTTCAATTAATTGTTGAGTCTCCGACAAGCTTAAATTCATTTTCCAATTCGCTGCAGCAATTTGTTGACGCATATAAATTTTAATTTTCTGTTTGATACAAATTTTTCAGTTTATCAATCTGATCCATTGACAATGTTTTATTCTTTAATTTCATCCAATTCTCGATATCCCTCAATGCTTTTGAAAAATCATATTTTTCATTACCCCAAGTAAAATCTGGAATATTAACAGGCGGGAAGCCTCTTTCGAAAATATTGCATGATACCCCCACGATTGTTCCTGTATTAAATGAAGTATTGATAGCCGCCCTGCTATAATCACCCATAATAAGTCCCGCTTTATTCCCTACTTTAATTGAAGAAGACGATTGATCTATTTTATAGGACACCTCTCCTGCCGAATTTTTCAAGTTACTATTGGTTGTTCCAGCGCCAAGGTTACACCAGGCGCCAAGTACGCTATCTCCTAAGTATCCATAATGAGCTTTATTGCTGTATTGCATCATAATTGAATTTTTTATCTCACCTCCTGCTACACAAAACGGACCAATAGATGTTGCACCATAAATAGTTGCCCCCATTTTAATAACCGACTCTTCACCTAATGAAAAAGGCCCTCTAATAAAAACTCCTTCCATGATGTGAGCATTTTTCCCAATGTAGATAGGCCCATTATTTGCATTTAACATACAATGATTAACAATAGCTCCTTTCTCTATGAAAATATTTTTTTCGTTTTGAATAGCATTAGAAGCATGAATTGGCTGTGAAGTCCTACCATGAGTCAGTATTTCAAAATCGTGGTTAAGCGCCCATTCATTTTTTTGGAAAATATCCCACGGATAGTTAAGAATTTTTATTTCGTCGCTTTCCTCAATTACATTGCCATTTTTGGCTAACGCTAAAATTGATTTGTAATTATTTTTGGTAGGTATCACATTTGCCGGCACCTTAATCACTTCTTCAGAGATTGAATCAGAAAAAGAAAGTTGTCCAACTGAATCCAGTTGTAAAAGTTGCGCCCATTTCTCTTCGATCGTAAGAATACCCACTCTAATATCAGAAACATGTCGAGTTGAAGAAAATGGCTTCAACCCTTGTTTACAATGATGATCGTCGAGATAAATTAGCATGGGTATAAAAATAGGAATATTGTTACCATTTTAAATTAAAAATCCCAACGAAATTCGTTGGGATTGATGTAATCATTATTAGAAGAAAATTATTTTGCTTTCTTTTCGTAACGCTTTTTGAATTTGTCGATACGACCTGCAGTATCCACTAGTACATTTTTACCAGTATAGAAAGGATGTGAAGTGTTTGAAATTTCCAATTTAATTACAGGATACTCTTGACCATCTCCTTCCCAAACGATTGTTTCACTGCTATTTGCAGTTGAACGACTTAGGAATGTATAACCATTACTCATGTCCTTAAATACAACTGGACGATAATTTTTGGGGTGAATATTTTCTTTCATTTTTTATTTTTTATTATACGGATTTGGCCGTATAGATGAATTAAGGGTGCAAATGTAAGCTATTTTATTTAAATGATTACATAAATAGTAAGAATATTATCAGCTTTTCATATTTACATGTTGAAGTGCAATTCCTATATCCCAAGTTTTGCTTAAAGCTATAACTTCTTGTAAATCATCGATTTTCTTACCGGTAATTCTAATAATATCATCCATAATGGCAGCTTGAACCTTTAACCCGCTGTCCTTAATTAGTTTCACTATTTTCTTTGCGTCTTCTTGTTTAATGCCATTTCTTACAGGGATTTCTTTTTTAGTGACTTTTCCACTTACATAAGGCACTTTGCTTAAATCGTATATTTCTGCAGCCAATCCCTGTTTCATACTTCTGCTAATCATTACATCAACAATTTGCTGAATTTTCATGTCACTATCTGCTTCAATATTTACCTTAAACTCCTTTTTATTTAAATCAATCACAACATGAGATCCTTTAAAATCAAATCGATTGGTGATTTCTTTTGTTACAACATTAATGGCATTATCCAAAGTTTGGATATCAACTTTACTTGAAAAATCAAATGAAGGCATAATTCTTTATTTATTTTAATGTTAGGTTTCTTTTTTTATATATTCCAAATAAAATCAATCCGATTCCTGAAATAACTAGTAAAAAAGCAATAAACTGTGCTTGTGTTGTAGGGATTCCCAAAATTGAATACGGCTTGTTCACTCTTATCATTTCTACTACTATCCTTTCCATGCCATTAGCTATTAAATAAATACCAAACATAACCAAAGGTGTTGCAATACGTCTTCTCAATATCCACATCAAGAGGAAAAGAATTGAACAAATAATGGTTTCGTACAAGGGTGTAGGAAATACGGGTAATGGAAGCATCCTATTATGCTCATCCATAATATCCAACATCAAAATACCATCTTTATTTACATTTTGGGGATAGGTATAGGCAAATAAACCAACGGGCACAAAACTGGGGGCTTTGATGGCATAGTGAGGCACCACATCCAATGAAGCATACTTTCTGTCTGTTACCACTTCGTATCTATCATGATTAATTACACTCCCTTGTAGAAAATAAGTTGTATTAGCTTGTAATGATTTTTTAAATTCACCCTCATTGGCTAATCTTACTTTACCTGTAGCATCGGCAACATAAGCGCTATTATATATTCCCCAGTCTCCATCTCCGGAAATCTGACACCCTAATCTACCAATTGCATACGCTATCATTAAAGTTGGAGCTGCGGCATCAACAAGATGTTGAATAGCTATTTGTTTTTTACTTGCAAAAATCAAAATGGCAACAGCAGCAAGAATAAGTCCTCCATAAAAAGTCAAACCGCTTGGAGAAAGCAAGGCCTGTAAAGGATGGCTAACAAAATCATCCCAATGTTCAAAATTATCAAAAAGTTTAGCTCCTAAAATTCCGAAAACCAGCCCTAATACAATGATATCGCCTACTCTATCATGTGGCCAAATACGAACCATTCTACGTTCTGGCTGTTTTAGTTTCACTTTATTCTTTTCCTGCCATTTGATAAATCCTAAAAAAGCTCCAAATAAAATCCCTCCTAAAAGATTGCCCTGGGAAGAAAAAATATAATCCTGCGGATTCATATTTTCTGGCTTGGAAAAAAACATTCCCGACAACTTATACCCAAATAAAAAACCAATAAAACCATTGGATATAATTTCATACAAACTGGCAGGTTTTCCCACTGTGATTGTTTCCTCTAGAGGTGATAAAAGTCCAAGTTTTTCTTTTCTGCTTAACTCGAGAGAAAGCACCCATGCGGCCACCATAAATGCAATTGCAACCAATAACCCAAAAGTATTAATGAATGACAATGATTTCCATTCTACGCCAAACAAATCTTTAAAAACGTAATACAAATTGGGATACATCTGAAGTTGATTTAGTGTTGGAGTGAATTAATTACAATATTGTTCAAATGCTCCTATCAAGTTTTCTGCAATCATTTGCGCACTTCTTCCTTCAATATTATGTCGCTCTATTAAATGAATCAATTGCCCATCTTTAAACAATGCAATAGCTGGAGAAGATGGAGGATACGGCAACATATATTCTCTCACTTTTTTTACAGCGTCAATGTCAAAACCAGCAAAGCTAGTGGTAATAAAATCTGGCTTTTTAGGGGTATTGTTCACCGCTAATAAAACTCCTGGCCTTGCTGTACCCGCACTACATCCACAAACGGAATTGATCATAACCAATGCGGTTCCTTTTTGTGACATTAATTTAGTTACATCTTCTGCTGTAGTTAATTCTTGAAAGCCATTTTCTGTTAGCTCCTCTTTCATTGGGATAACAATTTCTGCTGGATACATATGATTTGATTTAATTTTTTAAAAACGTTGTTTTTGTATTTGACAAAATACAAAATTAATACCCTAAAATTTTCAACATGCTTTGTGCTGATTGTTCTTTTGCATATACCCAATCTACCAATTTACCATTCTTATCGTGACCAACAATGATATGCTTGGGTGAAGGAATCATACAATGCTTAATTCCGCCATATCCACTTATTTGATCTTGGTAAGCGCCTGTATGAAAAAACCCAACATACAATGGCTCCCCATCTCCTAACTTTGGTAGAAAGACTTCATTGATATGCTCTTCTGAATCATAATAATCATGGCTATCGCATGTGATTCCACCTAAAACAACACGCTGATATTCATTATCCCATTTATTAATGGGCAGCATCAAAAACTTTTCTCCAATGCCCCATGTGTCTGGTAATGTTGTAATAAAAGAAGAATCAATCATATACCAGGTTTCGCGGTCATTTTGCATTTTTTGACCAATCACACTATAAATATGAGCCATACTCTCTCCAACTGTGTAGCTGCCAAATTCTGTAAAAATATTAGGCATGGGTACTTTGTTTCGAACACATGCCACTTTGATATTTCTAACAATTTCATTGATCATGAACTGGTAATCGTATTCAAAACCAAGCGAGTGTTTTATAGGAAAGCCCCCTCCAATATTGATAGAGTCTAATTCGGGACAAATTTTCTTAAGCTGACAATACAGGTTGATTACCTTGTTTAATTCACTCCAATAGTAGATATCATCTTTAATCCCTTTGTTTAAAAAGATATGCAACATCTTTAATTGAAAACGATGTTCATTGCCTTCAATTTTATCAACATAAAACTCTAAGATATCTTTTGCGCGTATACCTAAACGTGAAGTATAAAAGGGGAAGTTAGGCTCTTCTTCCGCAGCTACCCTAATACCTAAATTAAAGGGCACTTTTACAGACTTTATATAAGCCTTTAATTCTTCCTTATTATCCAAAATTGGAATAACATTTTTAAAGCCACTATTTAATAAGCCGGCTATTCTTTGCGTATACGGCTTTTGTTTATAACCGTTACAGATAATAAAAGTATCCTTATTGATTTTCTTTTTGGCGTATAATTTTTTGATGATGTCTATATCATACGCATAGGATGTTTCTAAATGAATATCATTCTTTAATGCCTCTTCCACCACAAAAGAAAAGTGAGAACTTTTGGTACAATAACAATAATTATATTTTCCGGTGTACTTATGTTTTTTGAAAGCATTCGCAAACATCGTTTTTGCCTTATTGATTTGCTTACCAATTTTTGGCAAATAACTCAATTTTAATGGCGTACCATATTTGTCAATCAAGGCTTTAATATCCTGGTTATTATATTGCAAATAATCATTTACTAATTTAAAATCTTCCTGAGGAAAATTAAAGGTTTGATTTACCAGATCACTATAGGTGTTGTTCATTCCATCTTGTGCCATCCAAAAAAATTAGGTGTTTAAAATCGTTTACAAAGATATTATTAAGAATGAGAACATAAATAAAATCCGGGCACTTTAGTACCCGGATCATTGTTATAAAAATTCGTTCCAATCATTTATTTTACGGATGCAACTAATTTTTTGAAAGACTCAGGCTCATTCATAGCTAAATCAGCAAGTACCTTACGGTTTAAGTCGATTTTCTTTTCTGTTAATTTGTTAATGAATTGGCTGTAAGTCATACCTTCTTCTCTTACAGCAGCATTAATACGTGCAATCCATAAAGTGCGGTATTCTCTTTTCTTTAGTTTGCGACCAACATAGCTGTAAGTCAAACCTTTTTCCATTACGTTTTTCGCAACGGTGTATACATTTTTACGTTTGCCGTAATATCCTTTAGCGGCTTTAAGTATTCTTTTTCTGCGAGCTCTACTAGCTACGGCATTTACTGAACGTGGCATATTTTAATTTTTTAAAGTTAATATTGAATTATGACTCCGATAGGAATTATTTCATTCCTAACAAACGTTTTACGAAATGCAAGTTTGCATCGGCAACCGTACCATCGATACGCATATTACGCTTACGTTTGGTTGACTTTTTCGTTAAAATGTGACGCTTGAATGCTTTTTGGAATGTAATTTTACCTGAGCCGGTAACTTTAAAGCGCTTTTTTGCGCTACTGTTGGTTTTAACCTTTGGCATTATATAACTTTTTTTAGTTACTCCCTGCTGGCGTTCCGAACAGACGGAAACTTATGGGGCCTTGTGGGAAATGATGAAAAGCCATTGCTTTTCGGGACGCAAATATAGTGTTATTTTCTGAAAAAACAAGAATAATAGATTATTTACTGTGCGTGTCGACACGAAACTCTACTAAATAATACTACCCTCGTTGCTTACTCGTAACAATATCAACAATATAAAAAAATAGGTAATAAAGAAATTTGATAAATGTTTGATTGCAAGGGCGCAAAAGCTTTCAGAAGTTAGAGAAGTTAAAATGTTCAATAAGTTCAAAACGTTAACCTTTGGAACCCCTAAAACCATTAAAGCCTATCACCGAATAAGATTTTCGAGGGGTTGATCTTTGGAATATATCTAAAAAATTAACCCTTTAAACCCTTATCCATTTAAAATACCCATTATAACGGAAAAATTGGTTGTCCCATAAATGCCAAAATAAAAAGAGCAAGAACACAAATAAAATAAATAAAAGAAAAAACAATTACCTGATTCTTTTTTTCAAGTGCATAATAACTAACGAGAGGAATTATTTGAAGTGCATGCACACCAAGAAAATGAGCCACTCTAAAATCACCATATTTTCTACTCCACCCCAAAAATGGAATCCCACTGGTATCATTACCCAAAGGCATTGAATGAGAACCAAGATGAAGCATCCATCCGCCAATCAATGAAAAAATGAGAAATGACAACATACCTAAACGTATTCCCCAGCAATAATGCTGACTGATTGACACTTTTTTTTGATTATAAAACTGAATAGTAACCACCGACACAGCAAAAACAAATAAAACCATGAAGAAAATCATCGAGTGATACATTAAACTATCAAATTGAGTATCCTCATTGAAATGTGATGGAACTTTTCTATATGCTTGTAATAAAATAATGGCATTTTCAAAAAACAAAGAAATAACCATTACCCAACTTATGATTTTAACAGTAAGCTTGGAATGTAAAAAATATAATATCCACCCAAATGTGCATGCCAAAATTGAAACAGAAAAATAATATTTAAATGGCTTCAACCAAACATTGATTCCAGCAACCAAAAAATGATCAAACATGGCAAAACCAAAACAAAATATTGTCATTAGCAGATTAAAAAAAGCAAACCAAAACAATATTCTATTCCTCTTAAATAACTCTGCCATAAATTGCCCCATGAAATACAAATTTGTTGTATATGATAATTAATTGGATGTGCAATTTATAACAGATTAATCATTATTAAAAATTTTAATTAATAAATTTTTTAAATTTGTTGACGCCGCTTATTCGCCCATTCCCTCCGTATCATTTGTTTTGCTGCTGAATTGGAGTAATTCATTCATGGCATTCATTTCTGTAGCATTGAGATAACGCCAATGACCGGGGGCTAAATTGGAGAGCCCAATATGCATAATACGGATTCTTTTGAGAGAAGTTACCCTGAATCCTAGAACTTCGCACATCCTTCTGATTTGTCTATTTAGTCCTTGAGTGAGAATAATCTTAAATTTATTTGAACCTTCTTGCTTTACAAAACACTTTTGAGTGACTGTTCCTAATATCTTCACACCATTGCGCATTTGATTAATGAAGTCTATTGAAATCGGCTGATCCACAGTAACAATATATTCTTTTTCATGCCCATTACCTGCTCTTAGAATTTTGTTCACGATGTCACCGTCATTGGTTAAAAAAATCAATCCTTCGGATAACTTGTCCAAACGACCAATTGGGAAGATTCTAGTTTTGTAATTGATAAAGTCGATGATATTGGTTTTATCATTCCGATCTGTGGTACAAGTAACCCCTTTAGGCTTGTTGAAGGCAATATACACGGGCGATTTCTTTTTCTTTAATAGTTCGCCATCAACTTTTACAACATCTCCCTCTTGCACACGATTTCCTTTATGTGCATCTTTCCCATTAATAGTAACCCTACATTCTTCGATATATTTATCTGCTTCCCGTCTACTACAGAAGCCTGTATCGCTGATATATTTATTTAAGCTAATATCCACAAATAGTTTGCTAATAAAAAAGCCATCTAATTGGATAGACAGCTTTTTATAATTTTTATTAATGATAAATTATTCTTGAGTAGGTTCTTTTGGAGTTTCTTCTGATTTTTTCTCAACCAATTTACCCAGTTCAGAACCTTTCTTTTGTTTTTGTTGTGCTTTAGGTGCGAACATCACTAACATTCTTTTTCCTTCCATTTTAGGCAACCCTTCAAGTGCTCCCACATCTTTTAATCTATCCGCAAATTTCAACAAAAGCAATTCCCCTCTTTCTTTAAACATAATGGCTCTTCCTTTAAATTGAACATGAGCCTTTACTTTATCACCATCCGAAAGAAACTTTTCGGCATGTTTAACTTTGAACTCAAAATCGTGGTCATCTGTATTGGGCGTAAAACGAATTTCCTTTACCTCACTAGTTTTGGACTTCGCTTTCATTTCCTTCTTTTTCTTTTTTTCGTCGTACAAGAACTTGTTGTAATCAATGATTTTACAAACGGGAGGATTGGCTCCAGGAGATATTTCTACAAGATCCAACTGCTGTGATTGTGCAATTTTTATTGCTTCTGCTGTGGGGAATATACCTGGTTCTACATTATCGCCAACAAGCCTTACTTCAGGCACTTTTATCATGTAGTTGGTACGATGTTCTTGTTGCTGCTCTTTTTTGAAACGAGGATTGAACGCTCCTCTCGGTGGTCTGGGTGGAAATGCCATTTAGTTGTTTTGGTTTACAATAATATTTGTATAAAAATAATAGTTTTTTTTTATTCTCCTACTCTTTCTGTTATTTCGTGGATAATTTCTTTTAGAAACTCCTGTATGGGTTTTGTTCCTAAATCACCTTTCCCTTGTCTTCTAATTGCGACTTGATTTTCATTCATTTCCTTCTCTCCAATAACAAGCATGTATGGCACTTTCATCATTTCAGTATCTCTGATTTTTTTACCAATTTTTTCATTTCGATCATCTATTTCTACTCTTATCCCCGCATTTTTGAGCGTTGTCAACACCGATTGTGCATATTCCATGAATTTGTCACTTATAGGCAAAATCTTCACTTGTAGAGGCGCTAACCAAGTTGGGAATTTACCAGCATAATGCTCAAGTAAGAACCCAATAAATCTTTCGTGAGTGCCTAATGGTGCTCTATGAATAATCAGCGGAACATCTGTTCCATTATTTTGTGTTGTATATGAAAGTTTAAATTTGTTACCACTATTAAAATCTACCTGATTGGTGGCTAGGGTAAATTCTCTTCCAATAGCACTCCAAATTTGAACATCAATTTTTGGACCATAAAACGCTGCCTCATCTTGTACCTCTATAAAAGGTATATTTGATTCTATGAGTGTTTGACGTACCATAGATTCGGTTCTTTCCCATAATTCTGGAGCATCGATATACTTTTGTCCTCTTTTTGATGGCTCATGTAAACTCAGTCTCATGACATATTTGTCAATACCAAAAATCTTGAAGTATTTCAAATACATTTCGTTAACTGCTCTAAACTCATCTGCAAATTGTTCTCTGGTACAATAAATATGCGCATCGTTCATGTGTAAACACCTCACACGCATCAGCCCAAACAATTCTCCACTTTGCTCATATCTATAACAGGTTCCATATTCTGCAATTCGAAAGGGAAGATCTTTGTAACTTTTGGGTTCGGCATCAAATACCTTATGATGATGCGGACAGTTCATAGCTCTTAAGTAGTATTTTGTTCCATCTAATTCCATTGGAGGAAACATACTATCTGCATAGTAAGGTAAATGTCCGCTAGTAAGATACATTTCTTCTTTAGCGATATGTGGGGTAACTACCCTTTTGTAACCTGCTGCACTTTCTGTTTCTTTTGCTAATCTCTCAAGTTCTTCAATTACGATTCCTCCATTGGGTAACCATAAGGGCAAACCTTGACCTACCATATCATCCATGGTAAAAATCCCTAACTCTTTACCCAGTTTACGATGATCTCTTTTCTTAGCTTCTTCCAACATCAACAAATACTCATCCAATTCTTTTTGATTAGGAAATGTAACCCCATAAACTCTCGTAAGCTGTTTATTTTTTTCATCTCCTTTCCAATAAGCACCTGCTACAGAAGTAAGTTTGATGGCTTTAATAATGCCAGTAGAAGGAATGTGCGGTCCTCTACATAAATCTGTAAAACTTCCTTGAGTATAAAAACTAATCTCACCATCCTGTAAATTAGAAAGCAAGTCAAGTTTGTATTCATCTCCTTTTTGAGTAAAATACTCGATAGCTTCTGATTTAGGTATTGCTTTTCGAACGAAAGGATTGTTTTGTTTAGCAAATTCATTCATCTTCTTTTCAAGAGTCGCTAAATCCTCTTCCGTCATTTTGGTGTCGCCTAAATCAATGTCATAATAAAACCCCTTATCAATTGATGGTCCTACCCAAAATTTAGCCTGAGGAAACGTAGCTTGAACGGCTTCCGCTAATAGATGAGCAGAAGAATGCCAAAAAGTTGATTTGGCCTCGGCGTCATCCCATGTTAGTAATTGTAAACTGGTATCTTCCAAAACAGGTTGATTTAGATCTTTCACTTGACCATTACAATTAGCGGCAATGACTTTTCTTGCTAATCCCTCACTGATGGATTTTGCAACATCTAAAGCTGTTGTGCCAGATTCGTATTCTCTTACAGAACCATCGGGCAAGGTTATTTTTATCATGATTATTGAAATACAGTTTAAATAAAGGGCAAATTTAACGAAGTCTTTGCTAAATAAGCATGCATCAATGATAAATAGACACTGAATTCTTCATTATTTTTGCAATAATAAATGATTTCAAAATATGTTTAAAGGATTGATCACATTTTTGGGTTTGTTTGTAAGCCTATTTTCTTTTGCTCAAAATTTTACCGGGCAATGGAAAGGTGAATTTATTGACAAAAGCACCAATAACGGAAATTTTGGAGGCAATAGCTGTGAGTATGTTATTGAAATAGAGGGAAATGGTTCTAAAGTAACAGGCACATCGTATACTTATTTTACAGAAAACGGAAAGCGATATTATACCATTTGCAAGCTTGAAGGGATTATTAAGGAGAATCAAAAATATATTGAAATCAAAGAAGTTGATAGAATCAAAACCAATATTCCTTTAAACATTCCAAATTGTTTTCAGATTCATAAACTCACCTATTTTAAAAAAGGCAATGAAGAAACATTAGAAGGAAATTGGATTCCTGCTCCTAACCAATCTGGAAATTGCGGATTCGGAACTACATCATTATCTAGAAGAACTTTACAAAATGTATATAACAATGCCGAAAATAAAAGTTCAGTTTCCAAATCCATGGTAACTTCAGATGACACAAAACAAAAGATTGTAAAAAAATCAAAAAGTAAACCTTCTTCCAACATAGACAAACCCGCATTAGATGAGAATGCTAATCAAGACAATTCAATAACTGATATACCTCAAAATACCGAAATCCCAAACATCAATATAGACTTACCCACTGAATTGTCTAAATTAGAAAAAAGAAAAAATACAGTTATTAAAACCATAGAAGTAGAAAGTAGTGAGATAAAGGTGGCCTTATATGACAATGGAGATGTTGATGGGGACAGTATTTCTGTTTTCTTCAATGGCAATTTAATATTATCCAATAAAAGACTCAGTGAAAAAGCCATTAACATCACTTTAAAAATTGATGAGCAAAACACCTACAATGAGCTAATCATGTATGCTGAAAATCTTGGAACCATCCCTCCAAACACCGCTTTGATGGTTGTAAATGATGGCCCCAACAGATATGAAGTACGCATTACCTCTGATCTTGAAAAAAGTGGAGTAATACGATTTGTAAAAAAGAACACCCCACATTAATTCCTATTAGCATTGTGAAAAACCTTACAAGAAAAATTCAAACAGGATTAAACATCATCAGCTATGTTGTTTTACTCTTAAATTGGGTATATGTCATCAAACAATTTAAGCATTTACCAAACATCATTCCTACTCATTTTGATGCCTATGGAACTGCTAATGGATTTGGAGAAAAAAATACCATTTGGGTACTTCCTATTATTGCAACTATACTTACCATTATGATGAGTGCTGTCATTAAACTTCCACAGAAGTTACAAAATAGAAAAGCAGAACAAACTGTAACTCCGTCGAATTATTTTGAGAAAACTGCTTTTACACTGTCTATTTTAAAATTGAATATTCTTCTACTATTTTTTTACATTACCTATACCAGTATTCGCGAAGCTTCTCAACGAACTCCTTCGTTAGGCAAGTATTTTATTTTTGTTTTTTTGTTGGCAGTATTGACGCCTACTTTTTTCTTGATTCTTCAATCATTTAATTTGAAGAAAAAAACATACCCTACAACTTAACATTCCAGGTTACTGTAGGAATAATTGGGAAAATAGAAACTTGTTTGGCTTGTAATTGCAAATCGCCATTTTGCAAACTGCCAGTTTGATCAAAATAAATAAAATAAGGATTACTTCTGCTATAAGCATTATATACACTAAATACCCATTCGGTTTTTAATTTTCTTCTTTCATTTCTTAATGGAGTTAAAATTGCTGCAAGATCTAATCTATGATACGATGGTAGTCTATATTGGTTGACGCCTCCAACATTCTGCGTTAGAACCCCTTGAACAAAATAGAAATCTGCAGGTAATGAAGTAGCATTACCACTGCCATACACAAATGTGGCAGAGAACTTCCACTTTTTGTTTAGTTGATACATAGCGACTACACTTAGATCATTTCTACGATCATACTTTGCAGGAAAAGATTCTCCCATATTCAAATCAGGAAATTTTCTCCATGTCCAACTTAAAGTATATCCAATCCAACCAGTAAGTTTACCTCTTATTTTGTTTACAAAAAATTCAGTTCCATAACTCCAACCATTTCCAAAGACAAATGAGTTTTCAGTATCATCTAAAGTATTAGGTGTGTACCCTTCTTTATATTCAATTTGATTTTGCATGGTCTTATAATAGACTTCTACAGATGTTTCGTAGGTATTATCTTTAAAATTTTTGAACAGTCCTGCCGCATAGAGCCAACTTATTTGTGGATTAACTTTATACGTACTTGGCACCCAAATATCCGTAGGTAAGGTTGTATTAGAATTACTTACTAAATGGATGTACTGTAAATTATGAGACACGGATGCTTTTAAGGAGGTTTCGTCATTAATAGAGTAACGAAGCGTGAGTCTAGGTTCAATGCCTCCATAGGTTTTTACAGGTTGTCCTGAGGCGTATTCCACCGTATCTGTAGAGGATGTTTTACTATACGGCCCGATTTGTTGAAATAAACTATATCTCAATCCAGCATTTACTTGTATATCATTGCTAATATCCCATTCGTCTTGAAAATAAATAGCTGCTTCATGAGCATATTTTATGAGTGGATTTTTGGGATTAAAGGAGGTTTCCCCTTGCTTGCCACTTACCACTGAAGGTTTGAAACGATGATATGTATACAGTCCCCCAAACTTAATTTTATGAGTAGAAGATGGATAAAAATCAAAATCTTGTTTGAGGGTAATATCTCTTATACCAGATGATAATCCTACTTCAAAATTATTTTGAATGGCATTGAAAGAAAAATTATAATCATTGTAAATACCGGAAGTGTTAGCAAACAATTTTTTATTAAATACATGATTCCATCTTATGGTACCCGTTGAATTCCCCCAAGGAATATTAACATTGAGACTTTGTCCGGCATTCACAAAATCAAATACATCTCTACCAAAATAACCACTGATGTAGAGTCTGTTTTTTTCGTTGATGATATAATTCATTTTAGCATTCAAATCGTAAAAATAATATCCAGACCCATTGAATTTGCTCGAACTACTGATAAAAGGTTTGGCAAGAATATCCACATAGGTTCTCCTACCAGAGATAATAAAAGAAGATTTATTTTTTTGTATGGGTCCTTGAATTGAAAGTCGCGATGCTATCAAACCAATCCCTCCATCCACTTGAAACTTTTGATTGTTACCTTCTTTCATAGAAACGTCTAGTACACTGGATAAACGTCCGCCATATTGAGCTGGCATACCCCCTTTGATTAAGGATACATTTTTAATTGCATCTGCATTAAAAATTGAAAAGAAACCAAACAAATGTCCTGTATTATATACAACAGCATCATCCAACATGATTAAATTTTGATCTGGACCTCCTCCTCTAACATAAATTCCAGAACTACCTTCGCACGCATTTCTTACACCCGGTAGTAGTTGAATTACTTTTAATGGATCAACTTCCCCTAAAAAAGCGGGTACTGATTTTATTTGTTCAATCGGCAATGATATTTTTCCCATTTGAGCCACTTTGATGTTATTTTCTCTTTTTTTAGAAGTCACAATGACTTCTTTTGAAAGATTAGTGGAAGAATTTAAAGAAAAATTAATGGTAGTATCGGCATATAGCTTTATTTGGAGTATCGAAGATGAGTAGCCAACAAAAGAGGCAAGCACTGTATACTCACCTTCTGTTAGTGTAATGGAAAAGAATCCATAGGTATTTGTAGTAACTCCTTTTTTGCTACCATTAATTGAAACGGTTGCTCCAATTAAAGTTTCATTACTATATTGATCTTTTACAAAACCATTAATTGTATATCTTTTAGGAGATTTTGATATTCCAATTTCTTGAGTAAAGGCAACAGAATGTAAGCAAAAGCAAACAAAAAGGAGCGATAATTTATCTGACATTTGAGTTATTTTGAGATGATTGAGTCTTTTACCTCTCCACAATGAAGCATAGTTGCTTTATACACAGGATGTTTTTTACCTAGATAGGGATTTTCAATTTGGTTGGAATTACTTATCCAGTTGGCAGGGATTTCATCTTGAAATGCCATAGGACAATTTTGAAGATATAAAGTAGAACCCTCGTAATGAATCGTTTGAAAAAATGCCGGATACATAACATCAGTGAGACTACTAAAATCTTTTCTCATATCTGTCAGGTCATTTTTATTTAAAATCATTGAAGCATTTTTTCCCATGTCTTGTAAAATACTCATCGCTAAATCATACATGCAAAGCGTATCATTTCTTAACAAATTGGTATCTAAATTGTTTACCGCTTGGAAAAACTCAGAACCTGTTTTTTTGATTTTTAATGAATCTGCATCAACGAAAGCGTCTTTTAATGATAAATAAGTAGATACAATTTGATTTATGGATGAATCAAATGAAGCAGAATGTTTGGTTTGATAAGACTTTTTTTCTACTTCCTGTTGAGGCTTGTTAGGTTTGTATAAACAAAATCTATAGATAACCATTAATAAAATGGTAGTGGCAAGAATCAAAATGAACCGCTTCATATGATATAAAAATAGGTAAAGTAATTAGTTGCAATGAATTTGCAAAAATAAGCCAAAATATTCTCAAATATTTTTCAATATCTTGCTTTGTGATAATAGTTAGTTCATGAAATCATATTTGCTCATAATTAAGTATAAAAAATGGTCTATACCTTTTGCTATTATTTCCATGGCATTATTTCACTTACCCTTATTTTTCAATAAAAACATTCACTTTTATAAATTAATGGGCTCAGGTAAAAATGGCACGTTTGATAAAACTCCAGACATTCATCAATGGGCTATTTTGTGTGTTTTAAAACCTACTCATTCTGCGTCATTAGATTCCACTCAATTCTTAGGAAAGTTCATTCATGTTTGGATAAAATATTTCTCAAAAGAAACCTGCTCATTTATTCTACAACCATTTGCTGGTCATGGATTATGGGATAAAAAGGCAGTATTTGGAGACATCAAAAACAACATGCCACACGAAGGACCCATTGCTACACTGACCAGAGCAAGTATTCGATTGAACCGTATGGGGCATTTTTGGAAACATGTTGCCCCTATTGCCGCCAAGATGTCGAATGCTAAAGGATATATTTACTCCATTGGAATTGGTGAAATACCATGGATAAAACAAGCCACTTTTAGCATATGGGAAAGCGAACATGACATGAAATCGTTTGCCTATAGTATGAAAGAGCATGCTGAAGTGGTAAAAAAAACCAGGCAGGAAAAATGGTATAGTGAAGATATGTTTGTTCGTTTCAAGATAATTGATTGTATAGGAAGTATCAATGGGGTTAACCCTTTAAAAAGAAAAGTGTAGCTTTACAGTGCCTAAATAAATGATTGCAATGCTTACAAAAATATTTCCGTTGTGAATTATTAATCAAAATTTATTCAAGCACATAGTCATAAAATGTAAATGAATTCAATATGAAAAATATTAAACTAATAGAAGTTCCGTCAGAAATTGGTGCAGGAACCAGAGGTGCTAGTTTGGGTATCGAGGCTATTAAAATTGCAGGCTTAGATTTTATGAGTAACTTTTTTGTTCACTTCCCTTCTGAAAAAATAGAAACTGAAAATCATTTACTTTTCGAACCGATACAATCTCCCTATGCAAAAAGAATTCATGGAATTTACAATATGTATGAGCGAATTAGTAAATCAGTAAGTGAAAGCATCAAAAATAATTTTTTTCCCGTGGTAGTAAGCGGAGATCATAGCAATGCTGGTGGCACTATTGCAGGCATTAAAATTGCCAAGCCAAAAAGTAAATTAGGTGTTATTTGGATTGATGCACATGCCGACCTACACACTCCTTACACAACCCCAACAGGCAATATGCATGGAATGCCTTTGGCTACTGCTATTGGAGAAGATAATCTTGAATCAAAAACTCATGATATTGATGACAAAACTTCAAAACTTTGGGATCAATTAAAATCAATTGGCAAGATTAACCCTAAAGTGCTACCTGAAGACATTGTATTCATTTCCTTACGTGATTTTGAAAAAGAAGAAAAACACCTAATTGAAAAACATGGCATTAAAGTCATCAATACTAGTGAAATCAGAAGGAACGGAGTTGAAAACATCAGTAGAAAAGTATTACGATATTTAAGCGACTGTACTGACATCTATGTTAGTTTTGACGTAGATAGTCTGGATTCGTCTATTTCTAAAGGCACAGGAACCCCAGTTAGTAATGGATTAAAAGAAAGAGAAGCAGAAGATTTGATCAGTAAATTTATGCAAAACAGAAAAATTTGTTGTTTTGAAATTACAGAAGTAAACCCAACACTTGATAAAGAAAATTTAATGGCTGAAATTGCCTTCAATATCCTTCAAAGAAGTGTAAATATACTAATGATGAATTAACCCATTCATTAGGCCCATAAACTTTCAGGATAAACACCAGAATTAATTAATTGCCGAATGCTTTGCTGAACACCAGGGGCATCTTCTTTATATGTGACACCAAACCATTGTGAAGAAGTTGCTATCACTTTAATTGTATTAGATAAGTCTTTAATAAAATTATCTGCAATAATGGGAATAAAAAATTCAGCTTTAGGATTGGCGACATTATTCGGAACAAATTCCAAAAATAGTTTTTCTGATAAAGAAAAAACTGATGGATGAAAACACCAAAAATTCATAGAAACACTTGAGTTAGAAGGAACCTCAATCAGTTCATCCTGTTCCTCATACACCACCTTACCTTCTTTTTGATAAATTTTAGTTCTTTCATTAATTGCAATTAAATTATTGTTCGCGTCTGTTTGGCAGACACCTCTGCTTACTGTTCCATTTTCACTTAATGTTTTATCTAATTGATATCCAATGATAGCATGAGTATTCGCATTACAATTTTGATTTAGAAAAGTAACAGCTTTTATAAATGCGTCCGCACCATAGAAATCATCGGCATTAATAACAGCAAAAGGCTCATTAACCGCCGAAGATGCACATAAAACAGCATGACCTGTTCCCCATGGCTTGGTTCTATCAGTAGCATATTGATTGTCAACAAACATATTCAATTGCTGATACACGTAATCCACTTCTATTTTATCTGAAAACTTTGAACCAAATTTTTCTTTGAAACTTTCTGCAAAATCTTTTCTAATAATAAATACCACCTTGCCAAAACCAGCTTTTATTGCATCATAGATTGAATAATCCATAATGGTTTCTCCTGATGGGCCAAACCCTTCTGTCTGTTTTTGGCTACCATATCTGCTTGCCATACCTGCCGCTAAAATTAGTAATGTAGGTTTCATGATTTCAAATTTAAATAACACACAAAAAATAATGAACAATAATTCCTGGGTAAACTATAATTTTAAACAAAAATAAGGAATGTAATTTTAATAAAAAGGATGCAACTAATAAATACAAATTTTGAAATACAAAAATTACAACATCCAACTTTCGATTCGTTTGGAATAGAATTACACATAGCTAGATTAGATCTTATACATCCAATTGTATCTGGAAATAAAATTTTTAAACTTCATTATTTTATTGAAGATTGTATCAGACAAAAAAAGAAAAAAATATTAACATTTGGAGGCGCTTATTCAAATCACTTAGTTGCAACAGCTTATTACGCTAAAGAATTAGGAATAAAAAGCTTAGGAATAATAAGGGGTGAACAACCCAGCAAGCTTTCTCATACACTAGAACATTGTAAAGCATACGGAATGGAATTACATTTTTTTTCCAGAAGTATGTATAGTCAATACTCCCAAACGCCTGAAAAAATTCAGCATCTAGAAAATATTGAAGATTTATATATTATTCCAGAAGGCGGCTATCATCCTTTAGGGGCTTTGGGTTCCTCTATGATTATTAAAAATTCAATCATGCAAAATGCGGACTATCTGTGCACAGCCGTTGGCACAGCTACCACACTTGCAGGATTATTATTGAAATCAAATGAACAACAAAAAATCATAGCCATTCCTGTATTAAAAAACATGATGGACTTACATGAAAAAATTTCATTTTTAACCAATGGTAAATCTTTTCAAAATCTATCCATTTACCATGACTATCACTTTGGGGGGTATGCAAAAAAAGACATCACCTTACTCAACTTTATGAATAAAATTTATAACCAATATCAATTACCCACAGACTTTGTATATACTGCAAAAATGCTCTACGGAGTATTTGACCTAATCAAGAAGAAACATTTTACAAATGGAAGCAAAATTGTTTGTCTACATACAGGTGGGCTTCAAGGAAACTTATCTTTAGCTCCAAAAACATTATTATTTTAACATAAGCAGAATTATATTTGCATTATTCATGAGAAACAAAACCCTCTTCATTTTCTTGATAATGTTTTTGACACAATTAAAAACATTTTCGCAGAATAGTTTACCGAATATCACTATCAACTATTTTAATGGTAAAACTGTAGTGAGTTGGTTAAATGATTATGAGAAAAACGTTACTAATATTTTTATACAAAGATCATTTGACAGTCTGAAAAACTTTACTACCATTGGTTCTGTTTTGATTCCACAAAATAAAGAAAATGGATTTTTAGACAATAACCCTCCATTTGCTAAAATGTATTATAGAGTATCTATTACTTTTGAGGGTGGAACTTATGAAGTTGGGCCATCCACTAGAGCGATAACAGCACCAAAATTCATAGAAGAAATCAATATTACAGACACATTAAAAAGTATCATCACAGAAGGGATTATTAACCCAATCATTGAAAAAAATCAGCCTGTTAAACAAAAAGATACACTTGTAATCAAAGAGACTAATAAAACCAAAGAACCACAACCTATCGTTCGTCAAAACAAAGAAGACTCTATTACGAAACCCGTTATCATAA
This sequence comes from Chitinophagaceae bacterium, assembly GCA_947452965.1. GTDB lineage: Bacteria > Bacteroidota > Bacteroidia > Chitinophagales > Chitinophagaceae > Ferruginibacter. The sequence goes on from CANGEW010000014.1 coordinate 31,363, forward strand.
AAAAAGTAGAACCCGTCTACCCTAGTAAAAGGATTTTTTCGAACAAAGAAAACAATATCATTATTGAATTAGAAAATCCAAGTACCATTAAATATCACATCAATTTTTACGATGAAAACAATGTTTTTTTATTTGAACTTACTAAAATAACAGAAGATTATTTGATTATTGACAAATCAAATTTTCATAGAAGCGGGTGGTATAACTTTGAGATATTCAACGAATCTTCATTAGTTGAAAAAAACAAATTCTACCTTACAAAAGACATCAAATTGAACAATAAATAACCTTACTGAAGAATCACTTCAAACACCTCTTCAAAATGATGCCTTAGTTGATGTTTTACATGCTCCATATTTGCTTTATACCCTATTTCTTTTTCTAAGGACGTGACTTTTTTATTTTGAATTCCACAAGGCACGATATTATTAAAATATTGTAAATCCGTATTTACATTCAAGGCAAAGCCATGCATAGTAATCCATCTGCTGCATCGAACCCCTATAGCACATATTTTTCTGGCTTTGTGCAAGATGGTACTATCTATCCAAACACCGGTTTCTCCTGCACTTCTTTCTCCAATAATATCATATTCAGCTAACGTTCTAATGATAACCTCTTCAATATTTCTGAGATACAGCCCAATATCTGTCTTAAATTTTTCTAAGTCTAATATTGGATAACCAACAATCTGATCAGGACCATGAAATGTAACATCCCCTCCTCTGTTCGTATTAAAAAATGCGATACCTTTCTGCTGTAAATCTTGAATAGAAAGCAACACATTTTCTGGATTACCACTTTTACCTAATGTATATACAGGAGGATGTTCACAAAAAATTAAATGATGCTGGGTAGGAATATCCTTTGAACTCGAAAAAACATCTTGATCCCTGGCGGTAGATTTAATTTTTACATTGTCAAACAAAAGCATTTCCTGATAGTCCCAAGCCTGTTTGTATTCAATAATACCTAAATCTGTAAAAATGACTGGTTGCTTATCCAATGCTTTGTTTTAATTTGCAAAGATAATTTTTAAAACAAACATATCACAGAATATATTTCTGTAACAATTAAAAAATAGCATCAATGGATCATAATTTGGAAATAGAATCATCGGAATCGGAAGAATTATTCGAACGATTATCTTTTACTATAGACAAAGGACAAGAGCCACTCAGAATCGACAAATTTTTAATGGCTCGAATTGAGGGTGCGACCAGAAATAAAATCCAACAAGCGATTGAAAACGAATGGGTAATTGTAAACGACAAACCTATAAAAAACAATTATAAAGTAAAAGGAGGAGATAAAGTAGTTGTTTTTGATACGCATAATCAAGAAACATCTGATATTATTCCTCAGGATATTCCTTTAGATATTATATATGAAGATGATTATTTGTTTGTAATCAACAAGCCGGTTGGAATGGTGGCCCATCCAGGAAGTGGGAATCCCGACCAAACATTGATAAATGCAGCGGCTTTTCATTTAAAGAAACAACATCCTGAAATAGATGACAATCTGCTGCCTAGATATGGTTTAGTTCATCGTATCGACAAAAATACAAGTGGTTTAATGGTTATGGCAAAAACAAAGAATGCAATGAGTGATTTAGCAAAACAATTTTTTGACCATACTGTTCATAGAAGATATGTAGCATTAGTTTGGGGCGACTTTGAAGAAGAACAAGGAACCGTTGTTGCCCACGTTGGAAGACATCAAAGATTTAGGAAATTGTTTACTGCTTACCCAGAAGGTGAATATGGAAAAGATGCCATCACTCATTACAAAGTTTTGGAAAAATTCAATTATGTAACGCTAGTTGAATGCAGATTAGAAACTGGAAGAACTCATCAAATCAGAGTCCACATGCAATATATTGGACATCCACTTTTTAATGATGATTTTTATGGTGGAGATCGAATTGTTAAAGGAACTGTCTATACTAAATACAAACAATTTGTAGATAATTGTTTTACTATTTGCCAACGTCAAGCTTTACATGCTAAAGAATTAGGTTTTATTCATCCTGTTACAAAAGAAAAAATGATTTTTGACAGTGAAATGCCTACCGATATGCAACAATTAATAGAAAAATGGAGGAAATATAGTCAATTCAAGAATGATCAATAAATAGAACAAAGTAGCTATTGAAAATCAAATAAGGTTGCTGTGAATACGCCATGTTCGCGTTTCTTAAAAATCGTCTTCCAGTTACCATTATATCTAATCAATGACGGTACCAGTAAGTTTTTATATTGAGTCATCTCTACTTCCATCGTTACATTAAAATCATAGAAGCCGGCATCATAACTTAAAGAGTAATTTCTTGCCACAACCTGAAAAGTAGTATCGTTGAACCAAGTAGTCATTTCATCTACAATGACATGATCCTCTCTACCTGGTTTTACTTTTTGTTTGAAAACATAACAACTCATTTTGTTGTGCAGCTCCATATCGATAGACAGGTCATAATTAGAAGCCACGTCATCGTCATAAATAGCCGTTTTACCACTCATAAAAGGCAAACCCGGTATGGATTGACCTGGATTAAAGAAAAGCATTTTCAATTGTTCTTTATGTTTCTCCATACCCGATTTATCTTTAACTGAAAAAGCTTTATTACCGATGATGTTAGACTCATTACAAACAGTATCTTTTGTAAAGAAAAGAGATGCATATAAAGTAGCCGTATAATAATTGAAACTATGATTTGGCTGATACATATCTCCTGTAACTTTCTCTTCCATTGTTTGCATAGATCTACAATTGTTAAATCTAGTTTGCTTGGTAGTACTATGTAATGAAGCAATAACATGTTGGCCTTTATCTAACATCAAAATGTCATTGATAGCAAAATAGCCTAGCACATGAAGATTTTTAAAGGCTTTATAGAAACTTGTATCAGACTTTACCCGATTAATAAATGCAGGCACATTGAATTTGGTATCAATGATAACAGGCTTTAAGGTAATAAACTGCTGCCCCACTTGAATGGTGGAATCTTGGGAATAAGCAAATGATTGAGATGAGAACAAGAAAAAAAGAATCAGAACTAAATAGTTCATAAAAGAAATTATTTAGTGAACATCATTCTATAATCAACCTTGATTTTACCTTTTGAAATATCGTCAAGCTTTCGCTTTAACAAAGTTCTTTTTAAAGCGGATATGTGATCAATAAATAATTTACCTTCAATGTGATCGTATTCATGAAGAATAACCCTTGCTGTGATCCCATTAAAAGTTTTTCTAAATGGGTTGAAGTTTTCATCAACATAATCGATTGTAACGGACTCATGCCTAAGAACATCTTCTCTTATTTTTGGGATACTCAAACAGCCTTCATTATAGCTCCATTTTTCTCCATCTAAAGAAACAATATGCGCATTAATAAAAACACCTTTATAACCTGGAGCATCAGGGAACTCTCTTTTTTCGTCTTCTTCTTGATTTTCAAAAATCTGCTCGCTGTCAATAACAAACATTCGAATATCCTTATTGATTTGCGGTGCTGCCAAGCCTACACCATTACTTTTATACATCGTTTCCCACATATCCTCTACTAACTGTTGAAGCCCATCATAGCTGGCATCTATATCTTTGGCAACTTTTCTTAAAATTGGAGAACCATATGCAACAACAGGTAAAATCATGTGATTAAAATTATTCGATGAATAGAAACAAAGTTACAGCTAGTAAATGACTTAGCAAATTGGAATGGTTATTTTAAATGATTACTTTCTAAATATTCCTGAAGCAGAATAGTGGCTGCAATTTCGTCAACTATTTTTTTATCTCTTCGGTCTTTCTTTTTCATGCCCATGTCAATCATAGCTTTTTTTGCCATTGTAGAGGTAAATCTCTCGTCCATTTCTTTTAATGGCATGTGCGGAAATTCTTTAGAGATAGCAGCAATAGCTTTTCTTGCCAAGGGAGTGCCATGAGTGTCTGTTTCGTCCCAATTTTTAGGCATACCGATAATAATTAACTCAACCGGCTCTGCAAGAAAGTATTTTTTTAAAAAAGGAACCAATTCTTTTGAATCAATGGTTGTTAATCCAGTTGCGATAATTTGCAATGGATCTGTAACAGCAATGCCCGTTCTCTTTCCACCATAATCTATCGCCATAATTCTTGACATATGTGTACGTTTACTTGTGAAAGAAAATATCTACCATTACAAAAGTTGCAAATACAACAGAAGCAATCCCATTAGCCGTCATGAATGCAATATTTACTTTTGATAAATCATTCGGTTTTACGAGGGAGTGTTGATAAACCAACATGCCAATAAAAACCAACGCACCCATCCAAAAAAATAAACTGCCCTCAAACTGAAAGCCAATCATAATTACTAATATGGCCGCGATTAAATGCAGAAAACTGGAAACTAATAATGCTTTTCTTTTTCCCAACCATGCTGGAATTGAATGCAAATGATGTGATTTATCAAACTCCTCATCTTGAAGGGCATAAATAATATCAAACCCACTTACCCAACATAATACTGTAAAGGAAAATAAAATAGGGATCAAATTAAAAACACCTGTTACAGCAAGGTAGGCTCCGATGGGCGCCAAACTCAATCCAATGCCTAAAATCAAATGACAAAGGGGTGTAAACCTTTTGGTATAGCTATAAAAAAGTATGACAAATAATGCAATAAAACTTAAATAAAAACAAAGAGGATTAATGAAAAAACATAAAGAAATAAATAAAAAAGAATTGATGATAGTAAATACTAACGCATGTTTAGGTTGAATTTTTCCTGAAGGTATTTCACGAACAGCTGTCCGAGGATTTTGGGAATCAAATTCATTGTCAAGATATCGATTAAAAGCCATTGCTGCACTTCTTGCAAATACCATACAAAACAACACTAAAAAAAACTTATATCCCATAGATGCAGCGTCTAGCTGAACAGCTTCTATCCCCAAACAAAATCCAATAAGTGCAAAAGGCATTGCAAAAATGGTGTGAGAAAATTTTATTAAAGAAAGATATTTTTTCATTACTACTCTTAATACTTAAAGATTAATGTATTCGCTTCATTCTATTTCGGATAATTTCCCATAAAACAACCCCTGCAGCTGTAGCTATATTTAAAGAATGTTTCATTCCTAATTGTGGAATTTCAATACATCCATCACAAAGTAGAATTGTATCTTGCTCAACACCGGTAACTTCATTACCAAAAATGACCGCAATTTTTGCATCAACTTGAAATGAGATACTTTCTAGTGAAATGCTATCTTTTACCTGTTCTACTGCAAAAACCTTGTATCCCATTATTTTTAATCGCTGAATAGCTTCTAATGCCGTTGAAAAATGAAGCCATTCTACAGAGTCTTCCGCACCCAAGGCGGTCTTTTTGATTTCTTTATGTGGAGGTTGAGCTGTATAACCGGTTAGATAAACGGCTTGCAACAAAAAAGCATCTGATGTTCTGAAAACGCTTCCAACATTATATGCACTTCTTATATTTTCTAAAACAGCAATAACAGGTGTCTTCTCAGATCGCTTGCACTCTTCGGAAGTTTTCCTGTTTAACTCTTCCATACTTAATTTTTGCATATAGCAAATTTACAATAACTGAGTAAGTATTAACAAGGAAATTTATGAAAGACTATCCTTTTTTGGAAAGCTGAAAATCTTTAGCAGCATTTACAAAGCTTACAAAAATCGGATGAGGATTTTCCACAGTGCTTTTCAATTCGGGATGATATTGAACGCCAATAAAAAAAGGATGATCTTTTAGTTCAACAATTTCCACCAAACCAGTTTTATTATTTTTACCTGTTGGCAATAAACCTGACTGTATGAATTCATTAAGATATTGATTATTAAACTCCCAACGATGGCGATGCCTTTCTGAAATTAAATTGGATTGATATATTTTTTCAGCTAAACTATTGGCTTCAATAGAACAATCATAAGCACCTAAACGCATCGTCCCTCCTTTGTTGGTAATTCCTTTTTGTTCTTCCATTAATGCGATTACTGGATGACTGGTATTTTCATTCATCTCTGTAGAATGAGCATCTGAAAATCCTAATACATTTCTAGCAAATTCAATCACAGCCATTTGCATACCCAAACAAATACCAAAAAATGGCAACTTATTTTCTCTTGCATATTTTACTGCTTCTATTTTTCCATCAACTCCTCTAGATCCAAAACCAGGTGCTACTAATAAGCCATCCAAGCCTTGCAACTGGCTGTTAACATTATCTGCAGTAATAAATTCACTGTGTACGTTAATGATATTTACTTTGCACTGATTAACAGCACCCGAATGAATAAAAGCTTCCAATATTGATTTGTAGGCGTCTTGCAATTCAACATATTTTCCAATTAATCCAATATTGACCGTATGAATTGGGTTTTTAAGTTTATGCAAAAAATCATTCCACTTATCTAATACAGGTGGGGCATAATTTGTGATGTGTAATTTCTTTAGAACTGTAACATCTAATTGCTCTTCCAGCATTTTTAGAGGTACTTCGTAAATAGTACTGGCATCCATTGCCTCAATTACCGCCTCTGGCTTAACATTACAGAATAAAGCAATTTTTCTTTTTATTTCTTCATTAATAGGATGTTCTGTTCTGCAAACAATTACATTTGGATGAACCCCTTCTTGACTCAACATTCTAACACTATGTTGTGTAGGCTTGGTCTTTAGTTCTTTAGCTGCATTTAAATACGGTATTAAAGTTAAATGAACAATTACGCAATCTTCTTCTGGTAATTCCCATTGAATTTGACGAACTGCTTCAATAAATGGAAGACTTTCTATATCACCAACGGTACCACCTAGTTCAGTAATTACAATATCGAACTTACCTGAATTACCTAGCAACATCATTCTACGTTTAATCTCATCCGTTATATGTGGAACTACTTGTACTGTTTTTCCTAGATAATCTCCTGCTCTTTCTTTATTAATCACAGTTTGATAAATCCTTCCGGTGGTAACATTGTTTGCCTGTGAAGTTGGAATATTTAAAAATCGCTCATAGTGCCCTAAATCCAAGTCTGTTTCTGCGCCGTCGTCCGTAACATAACATTCCCCATGCTCGTAAGGATTCAATGTCCCGGGATCAACATTAATATAAGGGTCAAATTTTTGAATGGTTACTTGTAATCCTCTGCTTTGTAATAGTTTTGCTAATGAGGCAGCAATAATTCCTTTTCCTAATGAAGAAGTTACACCACCGGTAACAAAAATGTATTTGGCCATATAATTGAAATAATTTGCTTGAATCTATATACAAACCTAACTTCCAAAATAAAAAGGATGTGAGGTAAATAATAAAATTCTGTTGATGAATATGACCAATGAATGAGTAAAATATCCTAGAGGTCATGTAAAGATAGGATGAAAATTTCGGCTATAAAAAAATCAAGTAAAAAATCTTTACTTTTTTTTGAAGAGGGGTCTTATTTTGCAAATCTTACTTCATAAAAGAACGAATAGCATTATCATAGAGTGATTTCCAATCATGAACTTCTCCCCATTCATCACCTGCTATTACAATAGATCCCTCTGTTACTTGTCCTAGATAATGATATGGGACTGATTGCTTACTCATGAAATCTAAAAAATCATGATTTTCAAAAGAATTAACGGAAACAACAACTCTTCCTTGGGATTCGCCAAACCAAAAAGCATCTTTTCTAATATTTCCAGGTGCCGCATTCACCTCAAATCCAAGATCTCTATTAAAAGAAGATTCTAATAAAGTAACCATAAGGCCTCCCTCACTTACGTCGTGAGCTGAAACAATTCTATTTTCCTTAATCAGTTTAAGAATCAATTGCTGCATTTCAAATTCTTCATCTAGATTAAAATAAGGCGCCGGAGAATATTCGACACCTAGTATTTTATGTAAATATTCAGAAGAACTAATATCTTCTTGAATGGACCCAATTATATAAATAGCGTCGCCACTGGATTTGAAATCCATTGTCATTTTTTGATCCAAAGTTTCTAGTAATCCAACCATTCCAATCGTAGGTGTAGGATATACGGGGCCATCAGGAGATTGGTTATAAAAGCTAACGTTACCGCCTGTAACAGGCGTATCAAATTTTCTACAAGCCTCTCCCATACCTTTGATGGCATTCACAAATTGATAATACACCTCCGGGTCATATGGATTACCAAAATTCAAACAGTTGGTAACTCCAAGAGGCACCCCCCCACTACAAACAATATTTCTAGCAGCTTCTGCTACTGCAATCATGGCTCCTTTATACGGATCTGCAAACACATATTTACTGTTGCAATCTGTCGTTAATGCCAATGCTTTATTAGTAGGTTTAGCCATCACTACAGCTGCATCGCTCGGGGCATTTGTATTGGTAGTTCCTGTGCCTACCATACTATCATATTGTTCATATACCCAACGTTTGCTTGCGATGTTGGGTAAAGTGATTAGTTTTTGTGATATAGTTTTTAGATCAGTTGGAATAGCAATATCTGCTAATTCAAAGGAAGCAATGCTTGAAAAATAGGCCGGCTCTGTATACGCTCTTTCATATTGAGGAGCTCCGCCACCTAGCACAAGCTCTTCAGCAGAAATAACCGCTTCCAGTTCGCCATTCATAAAAAAAGTCAACAACCCATCTTCTGTAACTTCTCCAATATGACTACAGGGTAAATCCCATTTTTCAAAAACAGTAGACACTTCGTTTTCAGAACCTTTCTTAACCACCAATAACATTCTTTCTTGGCTTTCGCTCAATAACAGTTCCCATGCTTTCATTCCCTGTTGCCTGGTCGGTACTTTATCCAAATGAATTTTCATGCCAGATTTTCCCTTAGCACTCATTTCAGCAGTTGAACAAATGATGCCGGCAGCTCCCATATCTTGCATACCTACTACAGCTCCCGTCTTGATAACTTCTAGACAAGCTTCTAATAATTTTTTTTCTTGAAAAGGATCTCCGACTTGAACAGCAGGCAATTCTTCCACACTATCATTTGTAATTTCAGCACTTGCAAAAGAGGCTCCACCAATGCCATCTTTGCCAGTTGCACTTCCTACAAAAAAAACTGGATTACCTATGCCTTCCGCCGTTGCCGAAACCGTTTCACCATTTTTGACAATGCCCACGCTCATTGCATTTACCAATGGATTTGTGTGATAGCAATTTTCAAAATAAATTTCTCCACCAACGGTAGGCACACCAAAACAATTTCCGTAATGTCCAATACCATGAACAACCCCCGACAATAAATGCTGTGTTTTGGCATCAGATAAATTACCAAAACGAAGTGAGTTTAAAGAAGCTATAGGCCTGGCACCCATCGTAAAAATATCTCTATTAATGCCCCCAACCCCAGTAGCAGCACCCTGAAAAGGCTCCAAAGCTGATGGGTGATTATGTGATTCGATTTTAAATACCACTCCATAACCATCTCCAATATCCATGAGCCCAGCATTTTCTTCACCCGCCTTTACTAACATTTTACTTCCTTCTCTTGGCAAAGTCTTTAACCATTTAATTGAATTTTTGTAACTACAGTGTTCGCTCCACATTCCACTAAATGCACAGAGTTCAGTAAAATTGGGCGTTCTACCTAATTTTACTTTTATCATTTCAAATTCTTCTTCTGTAATTCTTAATTGAGCAGCGGTTTGGGCAGTAATTTCCATTAAACAAATGATTATATTTTTCAAAAATAAAGTCACTTTGTTAATCTGCGAATTAATAAAACGTAAATATTTTAACTAACTTCCCACATTAAATTAACCGAGTTGTATTACTTACTTTTTTCGCTATATTTTACGATTGGCTGTTTTTTGATAACCAAAATTTCATTTGTACAAAAAACAGCATTATCCAAAAATTGGATACTGCTACTATTTTCTTGGAAAGTATTCTGCGGTCTAGCTCTTGGTTGGATTACACAAAGATATTTCCCTTCAAATGACTATTGGGGACTTAATAAACTAGGTATAGAAGAATGGGAACTACTTTGCACAAACCCTAAAGATTTTTTTACGAACATTACTTATTCTCCTTATCATAATTATACTGGTTTTTTTAACTCAATGGGTTCATATTGGAACGATTTACGAAATAATATTGTCATTAAAATAATAGCATTAACCAATAATTGTAGTCAAGGTAATTATTATATTAATTCATTATTTTTTAATTTCATTGGCTTCTTAGGGCATTTAGCGCTTTTTAGAATTTTCATTCATATTTACCCTGAAAAGAAGAAATGGATCCTCATAGGTTGCTTTTTCCTACCAACAACCATGTTGTACACCTCAGGCATTCATAAAGACTTATTAACTTTTGTTGCGTTATCTTTTTTATGTTACAGCACATATTTTTCAGTTCAAAATAAAATGGATTTAAAAAAAGGATTTCTTTTTTTCATTTCAATCTTAATATTATTGTTTGTAAGAAATTACGTATTAATGGCTGTTATTCCTGCTTTGATCTATTATTTACTTGTAACAAAGAAGAAAATTCGACCAAGCAAAGGCTTATTATTGGTCTATGGTACAATATTTTCTGGGTTAATATTAATAGATTTGTTCATACCAAAAATCAGTCCTTTAACCATCATTAGTCAAAAGCAGTTCGACTTCCTACAATTACCCTGCGCTAATACTGATTTACATATGACTGTTTTGGAAGCTAGTGTGAGAAGTTTTGTATTCAACCTTCCTGAAGCCATCCAGCACGGTTTTTTTAGACCATTTTTGTGGGATAAAGGAAATATCTTCTTGCATATTTCATCGATAGAACTTATGATTTATTTAGGTATCATCTTTTGGGGAGTAATCAAACTAATTAAACAATCTATCGTTTCCAATTGGGTGATCTTTTTCCTCTTACTTACATTCACATTATTTGTTTTTATTGGATACACTATTCCAAATTCCGGATCCATTGTTAGATATAGAAGCATTTACATGCCATTTTTAATTACACCGCTATTGTGCAGTATTTATTCAAAAGTCGGAAAAAATACAAATTAAAATAAATAATATATTTACTTTTTGAGAGCAAATCAATAATTTTTATGCTCTTTATGTAAAAAAATATTGTTTTTTAAGATAATTATCTATTATTTTGTCCCATAAAACAAAAATATATGGGAAATTTACGCTTTACCGCAATAAAAAAGATTTCAGAAAATGCCATTTCATATGATGTAAAAGCATCTGAAAAAGTCTCTAGCATTTTTAACGAAAATGTATTTACACTTAAAACAGCTCGTCATTATTTAACCGATGAGGCTTACAAAAGCCTCGTAGCTTCTACAATGGGTGGAAAAAAGATAGACAGATCTATGGGCAATAATATTGCCAATGGATTAAAGGCTTGGGCTGAAGAGAAAGGTGTTACGCATTTCACACATTGGTTTCAACCCCTAACAGGATTATCTGCAGAGAAGCATGATTCATTTTTTACCTTAAAAGGCGACGGCACTCCCATACAAGAATTTGAAGGTGCTGCTTTGATTCAACAAGAACCAGATGCTTCTTCTTTTCCAAGTGGAGGATTGAGGGCTACTTTTGAAGCTCGTGGCTATACGGCTTGGGATCCTTCTTCTCCGGCTTTCATCATGGAAATTGGCGAAGGTAAAACCTTGTGCATTCCTACTATTTTCGTGTCTTATACAGGCGAATCTTTAGATACTAAAACACCTTTGCTAAAAGCAGTTGTAGCACTAGACAAAGCTGCTGTTGAGGTTTGTCAATATTTTGATAAAAATATTTCAAAAGTTAACGCTACACTTGGGTGGGAACAAGAATATTTTCTGGTAGATGCCGGATTAGCTACAGCAAGGCCAGACTTAGTATTAACCGGTAGAACGGTTTTTGGTCACGCTCCAGCAAAAGGACAACAATTAGAAGATCATTATTTTGGTGCTATACCAGAACGCGTATACGCATTTATGAGAGACTTCGAAAAGGAGTCTTATAAACTAGGTATTCCTCTTCGTACAAGACACAATGAAGTGGCTCCTGCGCAGTTTGAATGTGCGCCTATTTACGAAGAAATCAATTTAGCTGTTGATCACAATACTCTTTTAATGGATGTGATGAATAGAGTCGCTAAACGCCACAACCTACTGGTACTATTACACGAAAAACCATTTGCAGGTATAAATGGTAGTGGAAAGCACAATAACTGGAGCATGAGCACAGATACAGGTGTTAACTTATTGGCTCCGGGTAAAACACCTAAAACAAATTTGATGTTCTTAACCTTCTTCGTGAATACCATAAAAGCTGTTCATGATTATTCAGAGTTAATCAGAGCATCCATTGCCAGTGCTGGCAATGATCACCGTTTGGGTGCCAACGAAGCTCCTCCGGCGATTATTTCAATCTTCATTGGAAAATACCTTACAAATGTTTTAAATCAAGTTGAACAAAGAGTTGGTGGAAACTTTGATGAAACAGATGAGGCTTTATTAAAATTAGACATTCATAAAAGTATCCCAGAATTAATGCTGGACAATACAGATCGTAACAGAACGTCGCCCTTTGCATTCACTGGGAACAAATTTGAATTCAGAGCGGTTGGGTCATCAGCCAATTGTGCCGGACCAATGACAGTTTTAAACACTGTAATGGCAGAAACTCTGAAAAATTTCAAAATTGAAGTAGATGGCTTGATCGAAAAAGGTGAGAAAAAAGAAATTGCCATCATGCAAACCATTCAAAAATATATTGTAGAAAGTAAAAAAGTTTTATTTGAAGGGGATGGATATAGTGAAGAATGGGAAAAAGAAGCGGCTAAAAGAGGCTTGCCGAATGTAAAATCTACACCATTGGCTTTGGATGCTTACACAGCTGAAAAAGCAAAAAAACTATTTGAAGATAACCATATCTACAACCATTTAGAATTAGAAGCTCGTCATGAAATTATGCTTGAAGCGTACATTAAAAAAGTACAAATTGAAGCGAGAGTAATGGGAGATTTGGCTACCACTATTATTATTCCTGCCGCTTTAAAATATCAAAACTTACTGATTGAGAATATTAATGGTATAAAAAACGCTGGCTTGCCTGCTAACTTATACGATAGCCAAATAGCAATTGTTAAGAAAGTCAGCGAACACATTAATTCTATTTCTACAAACGTGGAAGCTATGATTGAAGCTAGAAAGAAAACAAATGACCTTTCAAATAGCAGAGATAAAGCAATCGCTTATTGTGATAATGTGAAGGAGAAATATTTTGATGTAATTAGATACCATGCTGATAAATTAGAATTACTAATTGACGACAGTTCTTGGCCTCTACCTAAATATAGAGAACTCTTATTTTTAAGATAATATTTTAATCCTCACAAAAAATCCTTCTCTCAATTTAGTAGAGAAGGATTTTTTATGTTAAACATTGTTAAAAAGAAAAAGTCTAACTCATAATCTTACATTAATAACATAATTTTCAAAAATCTTAAAAATCATTAACCAACTTAGAAATCATGAAAAAAATTATTTTTATCTCTCTTGCTCTAGCAATGACCACTACTGGGTTTTGTCAAAAAAAGAAAAAAACTGAAAAAAAATCAACCAGTGATACAACAATTGTAACAACGAAATCAGAAAGCACTTCAACTCCTGTGCCCTCTGCTTCTTCAACTCCAGAACTTACAGAAGATCAAAAAGCTAAACTGAAAGAAGTATTAAAATCGATTAAACAAGAAAAAAAGAAAATTGATGCAGATACCAGCTTAAGCACCGAAGCAAAAAAGCACAAATTAAAAGCATTCAGAAAAGAACAAATGGAAAGCCTGAAATCAATTTTAAGCCCAGAACAATTAAAAGAAGCTGAGGAAAAACTAAAAAAAACCAAAAAGAAAAAAGAAGATAACGAATAACAAAAAAGGTCTGCAACATCTGCAGACCTTTTTTGTTGATTATAATGAATAGGATATAATTCATTTGATGTAATTTTATAATTAAAATAGAGATCACTTAAATGAACGTAACCATTGATGCTTCATGGAAAAAATTGTTGAAAAATGAATTTGAAAAAGATTATTTTATTCAATTGGCTACTTTTTTAAAATCAGATATATCAGCAGGAAAAACAATATACCCTCCCGGACCTTTAATTTTTAATGCTTTTAATATCACTCCTTTTGAAAAAGTTAAAGTAGTCATCATTGGTCAAGACCCATATCATGGACCCGGGCAAGCCCATGGACTTAGCTTTTCGGTTCCAGAGGGTATTCCTTCTCCCCCATCGTTGCTGAATATTTTCAAAGAAATTGAAAATGATATAGGAATTCATATGACAAAAAAAAGTGGCAATCTTACCAAATGGGCTGAACAAGGAGTATTACTTTTAAATGCTGCTCTCACTGTAAAAAAAGATGAACCATTCAGTCATGCTAAATATGGCTGGGCTGAATTTACAGACAGTGTTATAAAAAAAATATCTGATAAAAAAGAACAGGTGGTATTTTTATTATGGGGCAAATTTGCTCAAGAAAAAGAAGCTTTAATTGACACTACTAAGCATTTTATTTTGAAAGCCCCTCACCCTTCTCCTTTTTCAGCACACAAAGGTTTTTTTGGATGTAAGCATTTTTCTACTACCAATCAGATTTTGATGAAACAAAAAGTTGAACCTATTGATTGGAAACTCTCTTGATGATTTTTTTATAAAAATAAAAATGAAATTGATAAAAAATATATTTGCGAGATGCTGGGCCTTATGGGGATTAATTTCCTTTGTAGCAACCTTTATTCTTGCCTACCTGCCTTTTTTAATTTGTTTTTTTATCAAAGATGAAAGAAAAAGTCAAGTATATTTCAAAACCATCAGTGCTTATTGGATGAAAGCCTGGCTACTCTTAATTGGTTGTAGAATTAAAATTCATGGAATTGAAAATTTTCAACCCGAAAAAAATTATGTTGTCATTTTCAATCATAATGCGTTACTAGACATTCCTCTTTCCTCTCCATTTCTTCCAGGTGTAAATAAAACAATAGCCAAATCATCCTTTGCAAAAATCCCAATTTTTGGCCTTTACTATGCTAAAGGATCTGTTTTAGTGGATAGAAAGAATAACGCAAGTAGAGCAAAAAGTTTTGAAGACATGAAAGCAACACTCAAGAAAGGGTTTCATATGTGTATCTATCCTGAAGGCACTAGAAATAGAACAAATGAAATTATAAAACCTTTTTTTGATGGCGCATTTAAATTGGCAATTGATACAAATAAAGAAATCATCCCTTGCATCATAAAAGGAACTAAAATTGCTATGCCCATTGAAAAGAAATTTTATCTTATGCCGGCAACACTGGAGTTGTATTTTCTCAATCCTGTTTCTCCGGAAAATACGACCGTAAAAGAATTAAACACTAAACTATACAATATCATGAAACAGAATTGTATTGAAAAAGAAATATAACTTAATTAAAGCTCATAAAAATAACGAGTTCTATTTACTTTAATATCTCTTAATAACGCTGATTTAGGGGAAATATTAATTGTAAAAAACTTATACCTTCCTACTGGCGACATAGTAAGATTCATTTGCCAACAATGCAGATCTCTCGAAATATTAATTGAAACCATACCCAATTCCTTTGTGGTAATATTATAGGAGCCAGACATACCAAATTTCCATTTTGAAGTAAGGTTAAAGTTGCCATTAAAGTTAATATCCTGACCAATCCTTGAATCAAAAGAACCAGGATTCGCATAAGATGGATAATTTGTATATCTTAATGAATAAGCAAAATCAAGATCCCACGGACTATTAAAATCAACAAATTCATTAGGATTGTTATTGATATAAGTTGCTTCTCTTTGATAATCTTGTAATGAATTGTTGTTTTGAATATTATTTTTTGATGGTTGAGAAGTAGACGTTGAATTCTTTTTATCACCTCCAGAGAATCTACTTTGTAATGAAATGCCTGCACTCATCAATTTACCTAACGTTGCTATTTCTTTTGTCCAAATTAAATTCTTGGTTCTCCTGCCTGATTCATTATAAATATAAGGATCAAATTGTGCATTTGCAGTAATGTTAATCTTATCCAACAAGTTGGTTCTGGCAGACATTGTCAGATTACTTAAATTAAATGAATCTACTAAAAAGTTGTAGCTCCCATTTATACTAAATCCATCCAAGAGAGAAACTTTCTTACTGGCACCATTAGAAGTATCTTTTGAATTTTTAATTTTCATTTGAAGGATATTATCCAGTCCGAAATTCAATCCGGCAAATCTCACATCAGAAAATGCACCATATACACTTCTTTCATAATAGCTGTATTTTGATGTATTGCCGCTACTATCAATTTGAGTTTCATAATAACTCGCTGCATTAAAATTTGGCTTATAATTGATAGAAATAGACGGACGTATCTCATGTCGGATAGCCTGAATGCTGCTATTTTTTCTGAACCCAAACATTCCAAATATTCTTGTTGATGCACTAATACCAAAAGACATATCCCTTGCGGTATATAATCCTCTTGTTATCACCGTATCCAATTTCTTTTCGCTGCCATTCCATACTCTCTCAAATTTTTCCTGATACCATTTTTCTTGATAAGTAACAGAAGGAGCGATTTGTATAGGACCCAGAGAAGGAAGAGATAAACTAATAGGAATGTTATGACTCGCCCCCCATTTTAAATTTTCACTCATTTGTGATCCAATGTTTCCAAGTGTATCATAGAATGAACTCGTACTTCTGGCCGATGTATTGAGTGCAATTCCAATATTTTCGTACCATTTATATGCTCCTATTGGCTCTTCTCTTCTGAATGGATAGATTGTATTCACATTAAATGAAAGATCAGGGAAGAAAATATTAATCTGTTTTTGAGTGTTGTTTTGATTATGATTTGCACTAACTGACAAATTAAAAGGACGATCTTTCCAAACTTTCGAATAAGTTATTGAAGAACTCATTTGATTTTGAAAATTTCTGGTAGGATTATTAGGTACATATGAATTAAAGCTTGTACTGCCGGCATTTACATTCGCGCTAAAAGTTACGCCTGGTCTAGCTTTTGTATCTGCACTATGTGACCATCTAAAATTATAAGTATTTGACACAGAATAATTTGGATCCTCTTCAAAACCATTTTTAAAATGCTGAATATCGATTCCAAAACTTCCCTGATATCGATATCTTTTATAATAACGTGGACTTATATTTAAAGTCCAACTTCCATATGAATAGAGCGTCCCTCTAAAAACTGCATCCCAATAGGGACTAAAGATTTTATAATAGCCTAATCCTTCCAATGCCAATCCAAGTTGATCATTAGCTGTAAAATTAGGAGCTATTAACCCTGAATGAAAACCAGGCTGAATGGGAAAAATTCCAAATGGTAATATCAAGGGTATAGGCACCCCTTCAAATTCTGGATGTACAGGACCAGTAAATGCCATTTTTTTATTGATCAGTTTTACTTTATTACTCACAAATGCAAAGTGAGGCGTATCTAAATTGCAAGTGGTAAATCTACCTTTCAATGCATAAAAAACACTAGAGTCTATCTTCTTTAATTTTTCACCATAAATAAATAATTCATCTTGTTGTGTATACGTCCCTTTTGTAATTCCCTTCCCATTTTTCATGTTGAACTGCACGGAATCACTAATAGATTTGAAATCATTTTGAGAATATGTAGGATATGCAATTACCTTACCTAATGAGTCTTTTTGTAGAAAAGCAGCTACTAAACTATTATTCTGGTCGAACTGAATGAAAGGAGCTGCCAGCTCATTATTTAGGTAATTAATTTTTGACTTTTTCCCGTATAACAATATTAATTTTTCTGGTATATTTACGATTAAAGAATCATCTGCCATATAACTAACCGACCCAGAAAGAGTATCTTTTGAAATATTAAATTGTAAGGAATCGGTTTTTATCGTGTCTTTTAGATTTCCATTATTTTGAATTGATAGCTCAAGGGTATCTTTAGTGGTGTCTTTTTTTTGTGGAATTAATAATTTAGGTACGGTATCGTTGATATTATTTATTTCATAAAAAAACCTATTACTAGAAAAGGCCTCAAAGCAAAATAACATTACTACAAAACTCAATGACAAGAGCCAAGAAAATATATATTTTGCCTTACCTTTGTTAATGTGATTCATAGTTGTAATTGCAAAATTAACTATTATACCATTTCCAATTGTGAATTAATTATTTAATGCATAATACCTAATAAAAAACCATACTTTAGAATGAAACATCATAGCTTTCGCAGATGGAGTTTGCTATCCCTTTTGTTTTGTTGTTTTTCAGGCACATTTGCTCAGCCAGTAAAAAAACTCAGAACTATTGTTGTGGATGCCGGACATGGTGGAACAGACTTTGGAGCCGTAGGACAATATGAGCATTCTTTAAGGTCTAACGAAAAGGACGTAACATTAGCCATTTCATTAAAATTAGTAACTAAATTAAAACAGGCACTGCCTGAATTAAATATCATTCCTACAAGAACAACCGATATCTATCAGGATCCCAGACAAAAAGCAAATATCGCTAATGAAAACAAAGGCGATTTATTCATTTGTATTCATGCTGATTCAGGCCCCCTTCAAACAGGTCGACGTCAAACAGGAACCAGAACAGTTACCAGATATAAAGTAACCTACAAAGGAAAGGGAAGAAAAAAGAAAAAAATATCAAAACCTTACGAGGCAGTCGAGCCTGTTTACGAATATTATAAACTGCCCTTAACAAGAAGCGGAACCAGTGTTTGGATATTCGCAGCTCACAAAACCAGTGACAAGTTAAAAGCTATCATGAATGAATCCGGACAAAATGAAACCGATTTTGAAATAGAATCTGGCAGTGATTCTGCTTTTAATAGCTTTGATTTTAATTCACCAGAAGGAAGAGCTATCGCTCAGGTTTATGCGAAACGTTATCAAGAAAAAAGCGATCGTTTAGCCACAATGGTGAATGATGAAATTGAAAAAACAAACAGAGCTGCATTAGGAGTTAACCAACGCCAAAAAGGAATTTGGGTATTACAAGCTACTAATATGCCTGCCATTTTGATTGAAACAGGATTTATCAATAACCCGCAAGATGAAGCCTACTTGAATAGTGAAGAAGGGCAAGACGAATTAGCCAATAGCATCACTCAAGCAGTTTTGAAATATAAAACCCAATTAGAAAGTATCAATCACACTACAAATAGTCATTAGACTTTTTTAACAGTAGACCAAAAATTAGATAAAGTGAAAACAAGAAATGAGACGAAAGTTGGAATATTAGCAGTAGCATCCATAACAATGTTAATTTTTGGATTTTACTTCTTAAAAGGCAAATCAATTTTTGGTGATAAAATGACTCTTTATGCGAAGTATGCAAATGTAGCCGGACTTACTAGATCCTGTCCCGTTATCATTAATGGTTTACAGGTAGGTAATGTAAGTGAAATCATTAATTCCTCAGATATGAGGTCATTTGTTGTAAAGCTTACAATCAATCAGAAAATCAATATCCCTAATAATTCAGTTGCTAATATTGAACCGAGTCCACTTACCTCTTCAAAATTAGAAATCCAATTAGGTAATAGTAATATCCCATTGAAAGAAAATGACACCATTACATCTTTACCAAATCAAGGCATCATTGATAATTTGATGCAAAAAGTAGACCCCGTAATAGAAGTAGTAAAAACGACCATTAGTTCGCTCGACACAATCTTAGCATCTGTAAATCATATTTTAAATACTAGCTCTCAAACAAACATTAATTCAACACTTGACAACCTCAATAAATTATCTGCTTCCTTGTTAACATCTAGCCTCTCTTTACAAAAGATGTTAAATAATCAGAATGGCGTGGTTACCAATACTTTAAATAATCTCAATTCCTTCTCAAAAAACTTATCAAATAATAATACCAAAGTAAGTAGTGTATTAGATAATTTGGATAAAACAACCTCAAAACTTTCTGAACTACAATTACAGAAAACCATTAATAATATAGACAGTGCCGTTCAAGCTTTACATCTTGCAGTAAATAAGATGAATACAGGTGATGGCACATTAGGATTGTTATTAAATGATAAAACACTTTATAAGAATCTCACCTCTACTACTAACAAATTAAATACACTTATAGACGATGTAAGAGTTCACCCCAAGAGATATGTTTCTTTTTCCTTGATTGGCGGCAAATCAACCTCTCGTCCATTAAATACTCCTTTACCAGATACTGTAAACGCGCCTTATCAAAAATAAAATAATTAAAAATCAGCACAGATCTAAACCCATGATAAA
This sequence comes from Chitinophagaceae bacterium, assembly GCA_947452965.1. Classification (GTDB taxonomy): domain Bacteria; phylum Bacteroidota; class Bacteroidia; order Chitinophagales; family Chitinophagaceae; genus Ferruginibacter. The sequence continues at coordinate 51,641 of CANGEW010000014.1, forward strand.
AAATTGAAAAAAAGCAAACATATACCATTTTTTATAGTGC
>CANGEW010000015.1 GCA_947452965.1 Chitinophagaceae bacterium
GAAGATTCCAAAAGCTACACCAGTTAAACTTAATGCTGAACGCAATTTATTTGCGTTCAATTCTTGCAAGGTTAATCTTATGGCATTTTGAAGAATACTAATGGAAGAATGCATACAATAAAATTAAGGCAAATCAATGCAAAGCCATTCACTAAAAAACATGACAGCAATTATGAAAATAATATTTCAAACTATTGAACTAAATTATTTACCCCATCCAAACCAATCATTCCCATTTGCATATAGCATTAAACTTAACAACAGAATCATCCCTGCTATTTGAGCATATTCCAAAAATTTTTCGCTAGGTTTTTTACCTGTAATCATCTCTACCAAAGTAAATAATACATGTCCGCCATCTAATGCAGGGATGGGTAATAAATTCATAAATGCCAAAACAATTGAAAAGAAAGCAGTAATTGTCCAGAAATGCTCCCAATCCCATTCGTTACCAGAAAAAACTGATCCCATTGATTTAAATCCACCGACTCCTTTATACGCTCCGGTTTTAGGAGACAATATTTTCTTGAATTGATCTATATAAAAACCTAATTCATCAATTGCTTTGTTTATTCCTGCAGGTATTGCAGCAAAGAATCCATATTTTTTTTCAGAATATTTATATACTCCCAGACTATCATATTTTTCATGAGAAGGTGCCATGAAGCCTATTTTACTGTCTTGATACATACTAGTAGTAAATCTTACGATAGAGTCATTACGCTTAACACTTATTGTAATACCCTCTCCCTTTTTTTTATATTCTAGAGCTTTATCCAACTCATCCCTGAATTCTATTTTAGTTGAATCGATCATTACAATTTGATCATTTGATTGCAACCCGCTTTTACATGCAGGAGCATCGGGCGAAACCTCATCAACTATTACGGGTATGCGTGGAGTAATAATTGGATCTTCAGATTTTTTCCTTTTTTCTATCAGGGTGCCAATTAAATCAACTGGCATTTTTAATTGCATTTGTTGACCATTTCTTTGAATAACAACATGATCATTCACAACAATTAACTTCTTCAGTATATCTGTAAATTCAGTTACAGGCTTATCATCAATTGATATTATTTTATCGCCATTTTGGAAACCTAGATCTTTAAAAATCGGATCATTAAAAGCAATACCATATTTTAAAGAATCTGTTTTGATATTCTTTTCGCCCCATACCATTAATATCATAGAGTAGATACAAAATGCCAAGAGTACATTCACAATAATCCCTCCAAGCATAATAATGAGTCTTTGCCAAGCAGGCTTGCTTCGAAACTCCCATGGCTGTGCGGGTTGTTTTAATTGCTCTTTATCCATGCTCTCATCTACCATTCCTGCAATCTTAACATATCCACCTAATGGCAACCACCCAATACCATATTCGGTTTCACCTTTTTTCTTTTTTACCAAAGAAAACCAAGGGTCAAAAAATAAATAAAACTTTTCTACTCTGCATTTAAACCATTTAGCGGTAATATAATGTCCGAATTCATGTAAAATAACTAATATAGAAAGGGACAATATCAGCTGAGCGGCCTTTAATCCGACACTTGACCAATCGATTGTTAAGAGGTTCATAATTTTGATTTGTAAAGAAAGAAATTATAGTTTAATCATTGAAGCCGCAAAATTACGCGCCTCACCATCGCTTTCAAAATATTCCTGCAAAGTGGGTGATTGAATAAATGGCACATATTCCATTGTTTTCTCAACCACTGCAGTAATATCAAGAAACCCAATTCTGTTTTTTAAAAATGCCCATACTGCAATTTCATTTGCAGCATTTAGCACACATGCTTTATTCCCTCCACTTTGTAACGCATCAATTGCTAATCCTAAATTTCTAAAGGTTTTAAAATCAGGCTCTTCGAATGTTAAAGCAGGGTATTTTTTAAATGAAAATCTTGGAAAATCGTTTTTGATTCTTTGTGGAAAACCTAATGCATATTGAATGGGCAATTTCATATCTGGAAATCCCATTTGTGCTTTTAGACTACCATCTTCAAACTGCACCATGCTGTGAATCACACTTTGTGGATGAATCACTACTTCAATTTGTTCAGGCTGCAGATTGAATAACCATTTGGCTTCAATCATTTCCAATCCTTTATTCATTAAGGTAGCAGAATCAATGGTTATTTTGGCACCCATAGACCAATTGGGATGCTGTAAAGCATGATCTCTTTTTACATTGACAAGAAAATTGGGTTTTTTCCCAAAAAAAGGGCCCCCACTTGCTGTTAAAATTATCTTTTCAATTGGGTTTCTAGACTCTCCGACTAAACATTGAAATATGGCTGAGTGTTCACTGTCAACTGGTATGATTGCAGATTTGTGTTCAATCGACTTTTGCATCACTATATCCCCAGCCACCACTAAAGTTTCTTTATTGGCAAGTGCAATCACTTTACCATTTTCAATGGCTTTTAACGTTGGTCTAAGTCCTGCAAATCCTACAATAGCAGCAATCATCACATCGTAAGTGTCAAATGAGGCCACTTCTTCCAGTGCTTTTTCGCCCGCAAAAACTTTAATATTTGTCTTTGAAAGAGCCGTTTTTACTTTTTCATACTTAGATTCATCTCCTATTACCACCGCATTAGGATTGAATTCTAGCGATTGGGTAACCAACAACTCATCATTGCTTTGTGCAGTCAGAATATCTACCTCAAACATATCAGTATTAGCTCTAATAACCTCTAATGCTTGGGTTCCTATTGAACCTGTAGAACCAAAAATAGCGACGCTCCTTTTAGGAGTTGCTGATGCCATAATTTCTATTTTATTCTTTTAAAACTATTGCAATTTAATAGATAAAAGCCGTATTGGGCAAAATAGAACACAGAAGTGATGAAATAAAGTTATTTCGAAATAAATACAGACAATTCATTAGCTATTTTTCGGTCATTTGACAATCGTGGCACTTTATTTTGACCTCCTAATTTGCCAATACTTTTCATGTAGTCAATAAATCCGTTTTTTTGGATAGTAGTTATTTTTAATGGGGCCAATATATTACCCGTAATCAAGTCGTCGTAATAAGTATTTTTTAATCTAAGATTCTGTTCTAAAGATGAAGCAAATAAAGGAAGGTCTTGAGGCTGGTGTTCAAACTCTACAAACCATTCATGATAACTCTTGCCTTGATCATTACTAACAAATGGCGCTACTGTAAATTCTGTAATAGAAACCCCTAATTCTTCACATGCTTTTAAAACTGCATATTCTACTTCTTCCGCAATAACATGCTCACCGAAAGCTGAAATAAAATGCTTAATTCGTCCGGTAACAAGAATTCGGTATGGTTCTTTTGAAATAAATTTTACTGTATCGCCAATGCTATATGCCCATAATCCGGCATTGCTACTAATGACCAGCGCATAATTCACCCCTAATTCCACTTCTTTGAGACATAATCTTTTTGGATGATCTTTACCTATTTCATCCATTGGTATGAATTCATAAAAAATACCGCTATTGGTATTTAACCACAAACCTGGCTCATGAATATTGTCTTGAAATGCGAAAAAACCCTCACTTGCTGGGAATAATTCTATGGTATCAATATTTCTGCCAATACTATCCATTAACTTCTGCTTGTACGGTTCAAAATTCACTCCTCCCTGAACCATTACACTAAAATTAGGAAACAAATCACCTACTTTTTTGCCTGTTTTTTCAATGAGTCTGTCAAAATACATCTGCATCCACGGGGGTATACCGCTGATCAATGACATGTTTTGATTTTCTGTTTCTAAAACTATTTGCTGTAACTTCTCTTCCCAATCCTCTATACAATTGGTTTCATAAGAAGGCAACTGATTGGATTGTAAATATTTTGGTATATGATGATTCACAATACCACTTAAACGCCCGGTTGCCACACCACCTACTCTCTCTAATTCAGGAGACCCACTTAAGAAGATCATTTTACCATTTGCAAACTGAGCATTACCCGATTCGGCCATATAATACAACAAAGCATTTCTGGCAGAATGAATATGATTAGGAATCGAATCTTTGGTAATAGGAATGTATTTTACTCCGCTTGTCGTTCCACTGGTTTTTGCAAAATAAATGGGCTGGCCTTTCCATAATACGTTTTGCTTGCCTGATTTTATCTTTTCGATATACTCCTTATACTGTTCGTAATCTCTTACAGGAACTTGTTTCACAAAATCCGCATGCGTTCGAATAGATTGAAATTGATGCTCTTTACCAAAATCTGTAACACTAGCAGACTTAATCAGAGACTGAAAAATAGCTTCTTGATCAGCAATAGCTGAAAGCTTATCCTTGTTTATTTGCCTATGTATAAAATTAGCAAACGGCTTAGCTAAGAAAGATTTAATCTTCATTCAAAAAGAATTGTTTACAACTAAAAGCAAATGTATTGATATTTATTTTATTCATGAATAGGCTGAGACAGTTGTAATAATTTGTAATTTTACAAAATGAGCAAAACGGTTGCATTACATACTCTTGGCTGCAAGTTAAACTTTAGCGAAACCACTGCCATGTCGCGAATGCTCGAAAACGAAGGCTTCATCAATAAAAATTTTGATGAGGTGGTGGATTTTTATGTAATTAACACTTGTTCCGTTACCGACAACGCGGATAAAGAATGCAGACAATTAGTAAGAAGAATTCAAAAGAAAGCCCCTGAAGCCATGGTGGTGATTACGGGATGTTATGCTCAATTAAAACCTGAAGAAATCGCTTCCATTCCAGGTGTAAATTTAGTTCTAGGTGCAGCTGAAAAATTTAAAATCAGCGACCATTTAAAAAACCTCACCAAAAATGACACTGGGAAAATTTGCAGCTGTGACATTGAAGATGTAAATATTTTCACTGCCTCCTATTCCTTAAAAGAAAGAACACGTATTTTTTTGAAAGTACAAGATGGATGTGATTACAATTGTAGTTTTTGTACCATACCAATGGCGAGAGGCAAAAGCAGAAGCGACAGCATTCAAAACGTACTGACAAACGTTGAAGAAATTACAAAAGATGGATCAACTAAAGAAATAGTATTAACCGGCATTAATTTAGGCGATTTTGGCAAAGGACTTCATGGAGGAAAAAAAAGAGAAGAAAGCTTTTGGGAATTGATGCTAGCTTTGGAAGAGAAGGCTCCTATTGACAGAATAAGAATATCTTCCATAGAGCCTAATCTATTAACCAACGAGATGATTGAAATGGTGAGTACAAGCAAAAAATTCATGCCTCACTTTCACATCCCACTTCAAAGTGGTAATGATGAAACTTTGGCTAATATGAGAAGAAGATACAAAAGAGAATTGTACTCAGAAAAAGTATCCTTAATAAAAAAACTCATGCCGCATGCGTGTATTGGTGTGGATGTAATTACAGGATTTCCAGGTGAAACAGACGATCATTTTGAAGATACCGCCCGATTTATAAGTGATTTAGATGTATCTTATTTGCATGTGTTTACTTATTCTGAAAGAGACCACACAAAAGCCCTTGAGATAAAACCTGTAGTTCCAATGTCCATCAGAAACAATCGGAATAAAATACTGAGAAATATCAGTTATGAAAAAATGCAACGTTTTACAAACGAATTTATAGGCAGCACCAGAAAAGTTCTGTTTGAGGGCAAAAACAAAAATGGAATGATGGAAGGTTATACTGATAATTATATTAAAGTATCAACGATATTCACCCCTGAACTAGAGAATCAAATCATTGATTGGAAAATTTAATCACAAATCATTCCAATGCCTTTCTGATAGATGCTTGTGCAAAATATTTCTTGTTTTTGGATCACTGAGCATCAGTAGATGTTTATCATGATGCAAATCGGTACCCAAGTAAGAAGCTAAGCCATTCTCTATTATATAAACAGCAGCATTGGCTGCGCCTTTTCCGTAAAACCCCGCAAGTGATAACAAATTAATTTGCAGCATAAATCCCAAATCAACTAGCCTATTGTATGTTTTAAGATTGTGTTGAAAATAACCATATCGCTCAGGATGAGCCAATATAGGCTTATAGCCAGACATCTGAATTTCGAATGACAGTTCATTTAAATTAGTGGGGGCAAATGCATAAGAGAACTCAGTAAGTATGTAGTTGTCTTTGATAGTCAGAAGTTTTTCTTTGCGTTGCAACAACTCTAAAAAATAACTATCTAACATATATTCAGCAGCAGCAGAAACTTCAAAATCAATTTGCTGAATTGCCAACTCGGATTTTAATTTTGATAACGATTGTTGAATCGTTGAAGCATCATTTTTATATAAGTCCCCAATAATATGAGGTGTTGCAATAGATTTTGTGACGCCAAGATTCATCAATCCTTTCACCAAAAAAATTGACGTTTCTACGTTAACGGCACCATCATCAATTCCTGGCAAAATATGTGAATGAATGTCCGTATGAATAGGAAAATAATCTGGAAATTCCGGCTCTTTTGATTTTCTTAAAAATGAAAACATATATTATTTAAAAAAGAAAATTATTTTTTATAATACTGATGAAGTTTACTCAGTGGCTTTAGTATAGAAACAATAAAAGAAAAGGGAATATTATTTTTTCTCATTGCTAAGTAATCTCTTCTGTTAGCCCTTAATCTCATTTTGAGACTGCTGTTACTTTGTCCACCTCTTCTCATTTTCACAATTAATTTAGGCAAATAAAATGAAGAAACCTTATTCTTAAACAAATACCTGCACATTAATTCATAATCAGCTGCACTGAAAAAGTGATTTTCATATCCCCCATATTTTTCATATACAGACCTTTTGAAATAAAAAGTAGGATGAGCAGGCATCCATCCTCTAAAAAAAAGACTACGTTTATAGGGTTTCCCTTTCCAGATTCTATACACCTTAGTAAGGTCCATTTGGTCTACATATTCTAAATCTCCATATAAACTGTCTATTGTATTTTCTTGAAATACTTTCACAATTTCAGCTATCACATCATCTGCTTCTAAAATATCATCGCTATTTAAGATCCCGATAATATCTCCCGTAGACAATTCCATTCCTTTATTGAGGGCATCATACATTCCTCTATCTGTCTCAGAAATCCAGCTTGTTATATTCTTCTCATGCTTTTTTATTTTTTCAACCGTTCCATCGTTGGATTTACCATCTATAATAATATGTTCAATATTAGGATAGGTCTGATTAGCTACAGAAAGAATGCAATCCTCAATGTATTTGACAGAATTAAATGTAACAGTAATAATGGTAACTTTCATTCAATAGTCTGCACGAAATGATGTAACAGACTACAATAATAAAGTATTATTAGGAAATTTTAGACAGAGAGAGATTTTTTCTAGTAACCAATATGTTTTCCATGACCAACATATCCATATTAGTTCTTATAAAACAATCAATTGCATGATGAGGATTATTTACAATTGGCTCATTTTCATTAAATGATGTATTTAGCAAGATGGGTATACCTGTTTTATTATAAAAAGTTTTAATCAATTGATGATAATGCGTCGATACAGTTGCATCCACGGATTGTAATCTACCTGTTCCATCAATATGAGTTACTGCTGGAATCAAAGAACGTTTTTCAGCTTTGATTACAAACACTTTTTCCATAAATGGAACAGGCTCTTCGAGTTCAAAATATTCTGAAACATATTCTTTTAAAATCGAAGGTGCAAATGGCCTGAAACTTTCACGCCTTTTAATTTTTGCATTTAGTATTTCTTTTGCATCAGTTCTTCTCGGGTCTGCTAAAATGGATCTTGCCCCAAGTGCTCTCGGTCCAAATTCCGATCTGCCGTTCATCCAGCCCACTACCCCCCCATCAATTAAACAGTTGGTTACATGGTCATAGATTTCATTAAATGAAAGTTGTATAAATCCGATTCCTTTTTCGTTTAAAATAGAGATAATTTGTTCATTTGAAAATTTACTGCCAGTATATGCAGACAATATAGCCTTTTGACGAGGCATTTTTTTAATTTGATGTTGAAGATACAATGCAGCTCCAAATGAGATGCCCGCATCACTACCTGCAGAGGGAATATACACTTGTTTGAAATTAGTATGGGAAGAAATTTTACCATTCACAACACTATTTTGTGCAACTCCTCCAGCTAAACACAGATTGGTGAGTCCAGTCTTTTTTTGATAAAAATTTAAAATATGTAATATCGTTTCTTCTGTTATTTTTTGAACAGAAGCTGCTAAATCATTGTGAAAGGATGTAATAGGTTCTCCTGCTTTTCTTGCAGTTCCAAAAATCTTTTCTAATTTTTTTGAATAAAGTGGCTGAATTGTAGGGATATTATTTTCACTATATGAAACTAATCCCGCTGTACCCTTTCTAAAAAATTGCAAATCCAATTCAAAAAGACCATTCTGTTTACATCTAAGTACCTTTTTTAAATCATTCACATACAAAGGTGAACCATACGGCGCCATTCCCATTACTTTATATTCATCTCCATAATTAGGAAAGCCTAATAGCTGAGTAAACGCAGTGTAAAACAAACCTATGGAATGAGGAAAATCTACAGATTCTATAATCTCTAAATCATTTTTATTTCCAATAGCAATCATAGTAGTACTAAAATCGCCAGAGCCGTCTATAGAAACACAAAGCGCTTTTTCAAAATCAGATGCAAAAAAAGCAGATGCCAAATGGCACTTGTGATGTTCTATATTAATAATTTTATTATTAAAAGTTGTAATACTTTTATTAAAAAGAAGCGCTAATTCTTCATCAATTGATGTTGTTTTCTTAGCATTGAATAGTCTATCTTTTATCGCCGGAATATTTACTAAAGGATTTTTTGCGACATACAATATCTTTTTTAAAAATTTTGCATAGGGATCTCTGCCTATTACAAAAAAATCGATCTCTTCTATTGACAAACCCGCCTCTTCCACACAAAATTGAATGGATTGAGCTGGAAAGCCCGACCAATGTTTAACTCTAGTAAATCTCTCTTCTTCAATTGCTGCAATCAATTTGCCATTCACAAAAATAGCGGCTGAAGCATCGGCATGAAAAGCATTAATACCAACAATGTTCATATGTAATTAATTATTCTTTGAATGGAAACGTCTATCATAAAAAAATATCAACCCTAAAATAGCACTATATGCTATTAAAGTAAACCAAGTATGATGATCTATATGAAGAGGCATATCCCAACCTTTATTAATTGATACTAAAAAAAGTCCGATTCTAGTAATATTGATTATCCAAATAGTAATAACTCCTATTATTGACCATAATAGTTTTTTTATCCAATTATTTTGTGAGGCAAAAACAAAAGCCATCCAAAAAGACATAACACCATAACCAACACAATTATAAGACACAATAACTCCTCTTGCATGAATTACTCTTAATAAATAACCAGGTTCTATTACAGTTGTATATCCAAAAAAATAGGCAATTACAGAAGCTCCTTTTATCAATGAAATTCTCAACCATTTAACATAGTCAAAATAATTTTCAATAAAAGAAGAATAATATCCACCTGGACTAGCAAGGCCTATTACCAATAATGTTAAATAATAAAAAAAGAGAAAGAAACTCAAAAATTTTATAATAAAGAAAATAAAATTCTTTTTATTGGAATATAGCATAATGTAAATTAATTGAATAATTGAGTATACTGATGATACAAGCTATCAAAATCAACAAATTGATGGGCATAAAAAGAACTTCCTTCTGTCCATTGTTGAAATTCTTCATTATTCATAGCACTAAAAAAACAAATTGCAGATCGAATATCAGGAATATCTAAATTAATATTCAATCCTGCTTTAAAATCTTTTAGATTATTCCATGGAGTAAAATTCGATGTGATAACAGGTCTCCCTGATGACAATGCCTCATAAATAGAATGACCATAATTCTCACTTAAACTTGGCATAATAAAAACGTCTGCATCCCTCAAATACATTGGAATCTTTGAAGGATGAATTTCTCCATGATACACAACCTTTATATTTTGTGGGAGTTCCTTAATTAAATCAAGGCACAATTTCCAATATTCATTGTCTTTTACAGCGCCAATAACATGATATTCAATAGCGTCAGTTATAGTTGTTAAAGATTTCAATATTAATAAATGATTTTTCATTTTACTAATTAATGAAACCGTTAATAGTTTAATTGTATCAGGCTGCTTTTCATGAATAGGCAAATAAACGTTTTTTTGGGGAAAATTATTGGCAATAATAACTTCGCATTCATCACCAAAAATGTTTTTTATAAAACCCTCCTCTGTCATGTCGGTTGCATGAAAAACAACTTTGTTCTGTATTTTCATTTTTTTAAGTAAAAAAATCACCAAGCGTTTTTTTGATTTTTTTTGCGATAGTGCACCAGGATGCAACATGCCTCTAATAGAAATTATTTTCTTTGAAGCTTTTGAAAATAATAGGGGTAAAAGATTATATTGAAATGAAAACAATCCAATAATAAAAATGATATCGGGTTTTGTTGCCTTGATTTGCTTTTGAAAATTCAAAAAAGCAAATTTCGAATTCGAATAAAAGACTTTGGTATAAAGATTATAATCCAACCATGTGTTCCATCTAACATCATTTAAAATGACTCCCCCAATATCTTTGTTGCTTGTAAAAACCTTATACTCAATTTCATGATGAAACGAACGAATCATATTTACAACTGAACGAATGGGTCCGCCTGCCCTAAAAGCCGGATCAAACCAAGGAATTACAATACAGATTTTTTTCAAGGGATTAATCAATTCTTTTTTACTAAATAATTATAAACACTCGGAAATAAAAAAACTTTAAACAGATAAAAAGTTAACAAATTAGATAGTAGTCTGCCTGCAAGATACGTTCCATCGCTTTCAAATGGAATTAGTTCCATAAATAAGGATGTTACAAATGCAAAGTTTATGAGATAATTCGGGGTGGATTGAGTAGCAAAATAATGATAACTTTTACCATATATTAAACCCAATATCAACAAAGGCAACAACATTCCCCAATAACCAAAGTCGATATAACAATCCGCAAAATAACCCAAACTAAAGGAAACCCCGGATTGAATACCCAAATACGCTATACCGGTATATTTAGTTGCTTTAGCGGATGGCTGATTCACTTCTTTATCCGGATTAATAAATCTTGGGGTTAACACATATCCAATAATAGTAGCCCAATTAGAACCTTGTTGATATGGAATGACTGAAGGAACCCTTTCCATTGTTTTGGCTAAATGATAAGTATATTGAACTCTGTCAAAAAATTGGGCAGCAGAAACGTTAAAGTCTGACTGATTATCAGAAAGTTCTAATAGTTTATTAAAAGCAGCATTTTTATCAACAACAATTTCTTGACTTTTTGAACCTTGATTTAAGAAACTGCGATATTCTCCCTTAACAGCCGTCCATTTCACTCCTAAATAAAATAAACCTATACCCAGAATCACACAAAAAATAATTTGTTTAATATTTATTCTCACTAAAAAGAATAATGCAATTAAGATTGAATAAAAAAATACAATTTTAAAATCAGAAAAATAACTAAAAAACCCAAGCGCAAATTCAAGAAAAAAAACAATTACAAAATGTTCAATCATTTTTCTTTTAAGTATGACTTGTAAACCAAAGAGAGTAAAGAAAAACCATTTGAAATTCTTTATACTTACAATAATTTGAGTTAATCCTGAAAATCGAAATGCTAATACATCCAAAAGGTTCACAATGAAAAACATTACAACATACAATTCAAATGTCCTTTGAATAGAAATTTTTTCAGAGTAGTTTTTTATCTTTTTGAAATCAAAACTTGGAATTCTTTTTTGAAAATATAAAACCGGCAGCATCATCATCAACAATCCTAAATAACTATATAGTGTTGCATCACCAAGAAATTCGGATCGGTAGTTAATATCTTTATTCAAAAAATTACTTAACCAAACACCTGACATAATCTGAAAAAGATGATAAATAAATAAGAGGCTAAAAATTGTAGGCTTGTAAGGAATTTGAAGATGATACACAACCAAAACCAGTAAGGATAAACCTACAAACAAATAAAAGCCGTTAAGAAAAAATAATTGTAACACAAATAAACTTAACAATAGAAATATCGACCATACGTCAAATTGAATTTTATTTGTAATTGTATTTTTTTTCATTACTAAATAGTAGTTTCTAATGCATTTACGATTGACTCGAAATTCCAAGTTTTAATTTTATCATACGATAATAAACCCATTGATTTAGCAATTTTTTTTTCAGAAAAATACTTCATTTTTTCTAACAAAGATTGCGGATCGCTATGCTTAAAAATATAGCCATTTACCCCCACTTCAACCAGATCAACTGCACAACCACAGGCATCACTTACAATAACAGACATACCAGATGCCATTGCCTCATTAACAGAAAGCCCCCAAGTTTCACTGTTTGATGGCAAAATAAATACATCAGCCGATTGATATAACCCAGGCATTTCTTTTTGATTTACAAAATCTCCAACACGTATTCTGTTTTTTATAACAGAAGGCAAATCATTAATAAAGTTTTTTAAATTATTTTCTTCAGGGCCGTTCCCAATTAATAATAAATAAGCCGAATCGTTTTTTATTTCTGAAAAAGCACCAATCAATGTATGTAAAGATTTTACTTTTTCAAATTTCCCTGCATATAAAAACAAGATTGAATCACTAGGTATATTATATACTATCCTAAAGTTCATTGAGTTTGTTTCCATAAATCGAACATTATCAATGGCATGGGGTGCATAAACCAATTGATTGTCTTTTAAACCAACCGATTGGAAATAGACTTTGTTATGATGACCTACATAAAAAGCTTTGTCAATATGCTTATATATATACTTTAAAAAAAGTGAACGAATGTATTTTTTAAAAAAAGAATAACTGCGTTGTAAATTCGTGGAATCCCCTCTAAAATATACCGGTATTTTGTTTTTGAAATACCTCATACATTTATAATGAGATATAAAATTCCAGCCAAAAATCAATACTGCATCTGCACCCCAATTTTCAATATCATTTATCAATGTTGAATTTTTTATTCCAAAAAAATGATGAGACCCTGGATCACTGGAATGATTCTTGACAAATTGGTAATCATACCCATCTAACAAAGGCACATCCCACTGGATTTCTTTATTAAACCCTGGATCAAACTTATTTTCAAGAACCGCTTCTCCCCAGGTATAAAAAACCTTTGTCTTTATAACACCTCTTTCATGCAGCATCTTAAAGACTGGTGCATTGTATTGAATGGGATGTGTAGTTATGATAGCTAATTTCTTCAAGTTATATTACAATAATCAAATGGAAAATTCTTTTCTGACATTTCGAAATAACTTTATTCTTACATAGATAAATACCAATGTCAACAAGCTTGTAAAACGTGAAATAATCCTAGCAATTTTAAAAGCCTGCAAAAATCTTACTCTCACTAAACTTCTGATTAATAAAGAAAAATAAAAAACCAACTTATAATGAACGAAATAATAGTTATATTTTATTTGTACATCTTTAGAAATGTAACTATTCAAATAATTGTACACTCGAGCATCTTCCTCTACATGATTAACATAAAATTTTTCTTGTCTACTTAATTGTCCATTATGATCTCTGATTTTTACTAATGGGATATTAATAAATCCAATATTATAGTATTTTGCCAGTTTAACCCACATATCAAAATCAGCGGAAATTTTCATGCTTTCATTAAATAGTCCTACTTTATCTAACGCATTTTTTGTAATACAGACATTGGCTATATTGCCTGCGATTGAACCCGTATAATAACAAATTGAAGCATGCAGATCTTTAGATATAATTTCTGGAGTATTGTCTTTGAGGATGGTGTTTTTCACGTTACCGTATTCGTCTATCTTTTCACAACTAGAATAACTAAACCCAATCGTATCAAGTTTACTATGAAAGTTAACGAAACTGAGTAAACAGCCCTCATTCATAAGATCATCTTGAGACCAAAGCTTGATTAAATTTGAATTTGATTTTTTTATCAGAAAGTTGAGATTATAGAACAACCCCCTATTGAATGTATTTCTAAATAGAGCAACCCTATTATCTTTTATGTTCTGAAGATACTCCCAACTTCCATCAGTAGAGCAATCGTCAACAATTAAAAACTCAATATTAACTCCCTGTTGATTTAAAACAGAGTCAATAGATAATTGCAAATACTCTCCACCATTGTATACAGGCAATACAACCGTAATATCAAAAATATTTTCCAAAACGTTTTTTTAGAGAAACCGAGACTTATAGGCCAAAATAGGCTTTTCTAAATATTTATAGGATATCCCACAAATTAAAAAAGTAAAAAAAAGCCTTAGAATGGTAATAATAATAAAATTAAAAGCATCATGATTCACTCGATAATTTTCAAAATAAAGAAAGATAGGGAAATGAAATAAATATATTCCATACGACCGCCTCCCTATCCAATTGATAACTCTATTTTCAAAAAGGAAATGTGTATCTAATTGAATTACCAGAAATACCATGAGCACAATCAATAAATTAATCGCAATGAAAAAACCAGCATTCAAAATGGGATTCGCATTCTCAATAGATACAGAAACAAAAATCATTATGAAAAAAACTATAATCAACCATATCAAATTAACTTTTGGGTTTTTAAAAAGATGCAAGTTTCTAAAATAAGCAATAGAAAGCGACAATACGCTCCCCAATAGTAATGCATCTATTCTGCAAAAAGTAAACCTGTAAAAGTCAATATTATAGCCAGTATTAAAAAATGGCATCTGATTTCTAAATGCAAAGATTCTACATAAAGAACTTAGTAAAACAATAACAGATAGAATAACAAACCCAATTCTTCTATTTATTTTAAAGAAAAAAAAAGTTAGAACCAAAGGCCAAAATAAATAAAAATGCTCCTCAACAGCTAATGACCAAAAATGCGACATATTACCTGAGATTTCGCCAGGTATCAAATTCGTAAAATAAAAAAATGCACCTAAAATCGCTAATCGAAAATCATACCCTTGCAGAAAATTATTACAAGAGAATCTCCAAAGTATGGCAGAAATAATAATGGCCAAAAACAGAGCTGGGAATAACCTTAAAGCCCTTCTCATATAAAAATTAATCAAGCTAATGCTACCTTTTTTAATAAACTCTTGATATAAAATCGAAGTAATTAGAAAACCACTGACTACAAAAAAAATATCAACTCCAACCCATCCTCCCTTATAATGCCCATAACTACCATGCAACAATAACACGAAAATTATCGACAAAGCTCTTAAAGAATCCAAGCCTTCAATATGATTTATTCTATCTTTCAAAGCAGATTAAATATTTTTTATTCAATTTCATTCAACGAATCAACTAATATTTTTGTAGATTGTTCTCCACTATGAAATTGAAGATATCTTTCCTTCTCTTCATCAAAAAGATATGATTGTGAAAAGAATTTCCATTCATTAAAAAATGTTGTGAATGAAGATTGAATGACACTAAGATGATTCTGATCAAAAGATAAAACCAAGCCTGCTTTAATAGTTTCAATCACTTCCACTGCCGAACTATTCTTATTCAAAATTGCCAAAACAGGTTTCTTACTTAAAATTGCTTGAAAGACCTTGGAAGGTGTGTAGTGGGTTTCTGTACTTCCTAATATGAACACTCCATGCGCATTAATCAAATGCACCAAGACATCCACATAAGAAAACCTTTGAGGAAATTCAAATACAATCGTATTCCATAAATTATACTTTTCAGCTAAAGGCTTAATATTAAAACTCTCAGAATCATTATATAGTTTTCCAGTTCCGATAAAATAAAATTCTATCTCTTTATATTGTAAACGATTCAATGCAATTGACTTGAAAATATTTTCCAATGGCTCGTATGCTTTGGGCAACATTGCTCCAGCATACACAAGTTTTGTTTTATTGTTACTATTGAATAGATATGGAGCCACATTTAATTGATTAACCAAATCAAAATCAGAGACTTCTGCTCCATAGGGCATTGATGCGAATTTGCATGAAGAAAACAAATGTGGATTTCTAGATAATACAGGCAAATAATACTCTTGAGCAACCCCTGTAATTAAAGAGGCGTTTTTTACAGCGATAGGTTCTAAAATTGTTGCAATTTTTTTACTTAACCAATGTCTTGATAATATTTTTTTTGAACCAGGAAAATCATGTACCCATGGATCAATATAATCTATACAATAATTGACTCCGGTTTTTTTTAATAAAATAGGGCCTAAAAGTGAAGTATAAAATGAAGGTATAGGAATGTATATGCAATCAAATTTTTCACTTTGTAAAAGTTGCAATGCTCTGTTTTTTAATTGAAAAAAAGCCCGAAGACCAATATCTCCAATTATTCTAGGCTTTGTTATTTTATATGCAGACACTTTTTCAATACGAAGGTCCTTTGACAACAAACTATGTAACCCCCAATCTAAAGACTCTTCGTAGTATTTTTCATGAACAGTTAACACTACAGGCTCCCACCCAAATTTTTTTAAATGATTGGCAAAGATTCTTGGTCTATGAACGCCTGCCAAATTAGAAGGTGGGAAATGAGGATATATAATTAAAAGCTTTCTCAATGTTTAATTAAATAATGATTGAATCAACCGAAACAATTTTTCCTTTTCTATTTGCCAGTTTAATGAATTTTTTCCAAGCGATTTTGATTGATTCCTGTGGTTTTCAAGAAGATTTCTGTCATTCAAATAAGCGACCAACTTCTCACTCAGATCTAATGAATTTTCTTTTTCATACAACAATCCGATTTCACTATGACTATTGTAAAATTTTGTTTGAGAAAGTGTGCTTGAAAAAAGTACGGCATTACCAGATAACAAATACATGAAAATTTTATTTGAAAGCGCAATATCATTGTTTACATCTCTGCCAGGCTCGGAGGCTATTCCTATGTGTTGATTGTTAAGAAAATTAATTAATTCACTTTCATTCATCGGATTATTAAAAACAAGCTGTTCGATTTCTAGCCCGTTTTCTTTGGCCAATTTTGAAAATGCTCCTTTTTGATACTCTGTATAATTGCCTACTAGAGATAGTATTATATTTTTATTGCCAGTTAACCCGATTGCTCTTATTACATTTTCCAATCCTCTTCCCGTCCCTATAAATTGCGAAAACCAAACAAGATGTATTTTATCACTGAAAGATGAGATAAATGGCAGATGATTGGGTGTATCATTAAAGACATTTAATATCGTTACGAATTCTAAATATGGATAGTGCTTGTGATAATATTCACTAATTAGTGGACTTGAAGCAGTAGCAAAATTTAATAATGGAATAAACTTATTTTCAATTATTGCAATCTTTCTCCAATGTGTAGAATTTTCAATAGATTCTCCGCGATGATAATCTTCAAAATCGAAACCTACTTTTGCTCGATATTTCTTTGCAGCATATACAACCGCTGCTAAAGCCCCAATATTATGTCCAATATAAATATCAGCATCCATCTTTTTACATTCTTTTTTTAGTTCTTGACTAAACAATGAATTAGATTTTGTAGCTGCATCCCATAAATTACCAAAAAGAAAAAAAACATATCTCCAAAACAATTGGCGTATACGAGCCAAGAAAAATAAAAAAAAATGTTTTTTATGAACCCCAGCACATACCCAATTTATTTTACTGTGAAGCCGAAATAGGTTTTCATCAAATTTATCAGCCCAAGGTGATAAAGGACAATAAATAACAGTAACAAGATTACCTTCATCCAATAATGCCAAAGCTTCTTTAACTAATCTTGGATTAGCAGAAGGTTGACCTGAAGAAGCGATGATTATTTTTTTATTCACTTAAAAAAAAATTCCATTCATCTAATAACAAATCTTCATTAAAAAGTTGCTTTTGGGGCACTCTATTATTATTTATACTATCTACCATTCTTGGTAAAAGACTAATGAATTGATCCGTCTTTTCTGTTGGATGCAATGTCCAGGCATCTTTATTTAAAAGTATTAATCTTCTATAACCCTTTTTTAATCCTAAACTTCTAAAAAATATAATTTCAGGGTCTAAAGGAAATGCTCTGAAAGGAAGCTTTCTTAGTAACAATTGTAAATATAATTTTCCTGAAATGAGAGGCATTGATCGTTCCAATTTATGCTTGTCTATCATGAATACCCTTGTACTAAACCAGTTGTGCAACCAAAAAGATTCATGCAACACAATCTCTGTCCCTTCATATTTTGTTGGAATAGTCGAATCTATGTTCGCACAAGGAGCGTTTCTCGGAATGGCAAATATTGCTTTGTTTTCTTGATTCATTAGTATAGCAGCCTCTTTCCACCATTCATATCCAGATTTTTGATACATAAGAATATCGCCATCAAAATGTATGACATATCTAGTTGTAGCCAGCTCTATACCAGCCCAATATGCCATTTGTGCGGTTCCTCCTGCACCATGTGTTGTTTGAATGACACGATTGGTATACTTTTTTGACAGCAACTCAAATATAGCATCCTCTGGAAACAGAAATTTCACCTCTGTAAACAAATGATCCCTTTGAAAAGATTCTACTAACAAGGAAAGTGCATTCACCTTTTCTGTAAACGCAGGCTCAGGAAATTTAATTTCTGGATTTACCAATTTTGTTTTTTGTGGTTTACAACAATCCACTACTAGCAATTTATTTGGTACGCTTGCATGATGTTTTACTAGTTGCCTCACAATAATATCAGCATAGGCCAAATCTCCAGGCGAAATATTGATTTGCAATGTAAAATCAGCAAGCATCTTTATCTACTAATTTTAAGTATTGTTTTGCAATAAAATCTATATGAAACTTATTAAAAGCATACGCACGGCAATTCTCTCTATCAATTGTATTAACAGACAGCACCGCTTTGCAGAATTGATTTATATCCGACACAATACACCCAGTTTTCCCTTCTTCCACAACTTCTCTTACAGAACCTCTATCAAATGCAATCACAGGTGTTCCACAAGCCATCGATTCAATCATTACAATACCAAATGGCTCATTCCATTCAATAGGCATTAATAAAGCTTTAGAAATACCAAGTAACTTACTTTTCTCTTTATCATTTACTTCACCTACAAAAACAATTTGCTGATTATCTATTAATGGCTTTATCTCCGTTTCGAAATATTCTATTTCTTCTGGCAGTTTAGATATATTTCCTGCAATGATTAATTTTTGGTTGGTTTTTTTTGCAATCGAAATAGCTGTATGACATCCTTTGATTCTTTCAATTCTACCTAAAAACATTAAAGGAGCATCCGGCTCATTTTTTTTATTTAATAAAAATGAGGAAAAATCAATAGCATTGTGTATCGCAGAAAACCTGGATGTTAATTTTGCCCTAGCTATTAAATTCTCACTACAGCCAGTAAAAAACAAATTACGATTTGGAAACTTCTCAATTATATTAATATTTTTTGTGGTAATCTCTCGTTGATAAGACATTATTTTTTTTGTCTTATTATGTAAAATGGGAACTAAATACATTAATCTTCCAAAGTTGTGTACGATATCATACATATTTCGGTTCCTCCACAAAAACCACCATGCACGATATAAAGCCAACCTCATTTGTTTTTTTGTAGGAGGAAATCCATCTAATCCAATCGAATGAACAACACAGCCTTCAATATTAGAACCACTTGAAGCCAACACATGTACTTCATGACCCAATGAAAGATACTCTTTTGCCAACAGATAAATCATTCTTTCAATTCCACCATACCCTTCAGGTGGAACTGGAATGCCAGGATCCATTACTAACAAAATTCTCATTGATTTTTTTATGACGCTCATCGAGTATAATAATCTTTTTGAATGTGCGATATATCATCAAATGAAACTTCTTTATAAGAAAGATTGAGGTCCAATAACTTATTAGGGAAAACTAATACCGTTTCCAACGCTTGCTTCAAACTTAGATGATCCCCTACATTAAATATAAATCCGTTAATATCATGCTGAATGATATCAGAGACAGACCTAAGATTTGAAGCTAAAACAGGAAGTCCCGCTGCAAATGCTTCTTGAATAATTAACGGCGACATCTCTTCAATTTCAGATGGAAAAATTAACAAATCAAATTCACTGAGTGTATTAACTATCTCTTCATGTGGAACAATTCCTTTCCATGAAATTCTATCGCAAATTGATTCTGATTTTCTTTTACATTTTTCATAATATACCTGATCATCTATTTGACCAAATATTGTTAATTCCCAATTCTCTTTTGTAATCAATCCAAGTGCTTTAATAAGCGTGTACAGACCCTTTATTTTAGTTATTCTTCCAACATATACCAATCGGATTACATTATTAGGATAAACTTTTTTTGTTACGGAATAAGCTACTTTTGGGGGATACACTTTGGGTAATAGCACTAACTTTTCAGCTTGAGCTTGATTTAAAATCAAAACATTTTTATACCATTCGCTTAAAACAAAAATCTTTTCACATTTTTCAAAAATCACTGTTAGGTTACTCTCTAATTGCTTTATATAACTAGAATAATTAAACAAACTTCTTACATCTCCAGAATGCAACGCTGAATATTGATTCTTGAAAAAAAGCCGGCCCATTTTCATTATGAATGTATCAATTATATCAGGAACACCTCTTTTATTCAATGCACACTTGGTACAACGCTCAATAATAATTTGACCATCACAACGAGTCTTTTGTTTATAAAACAAGTTTCCCGTTTTACAACTGTATGTAGCCAAATGCATAGTAAGAAAAATCGGAATCTGCAGACTTTTAGCAGCTTCTATATGACCAATAGTAATGCCATTTGAACCACTGATTTCATGAAAATGAATTACATCTGGCCTTACTCTTTCAAGAATTTTCTTAAACGATGAAACACCAGATGGGTAAACAAACCCTGTTATCAATTCTTTTGATAACACATTCGATTCTGGATATTCAATAACTTGTATCCCTTCAAAATCGAATTGTCTTTCTTCTTTAATGGAATAATTTGGTTTTAATATAATAGGCCAATCGCCTTGATTTAGATGAGACTTTGCTAAATGATAAACATAAAACTCAGTCCCTGCAACTTGTTCAGGCAAAAAATATTTTAAACAAAAAATGATTTTAAGGGGCTTCAACAGATAAACTTTCTTAAGAATCTAATATGTAAAGGATTTTGGAATAATGATTTTAAAAATAAAAATCTTGCTTTTCTTTTCTCCCCTTTATTATAGAGAAGCATAGCTCTTTGTATTGATGAGTACCAACTTGCATTCCAAAGATGAACAGCAAAAGAATTATCGGTTATAAAACTTAATGGATTTCCACTTGTGTTATACGGATATGAATAAAAATAATCTTTCGGAAATATTTTAGGCAATTTATCTATATTAGAATTTTTACACTTATTGAAAATAAAATTAGTTACAGAAACAATATTATGACTTTCAAAATAAGAAGAAGTATGAATAGCATTTAAATAGTTTGCCACTTCACTAATGAATAAATGCCCCTTATCGGAAGCAATGATGCCGCAGCTAATAACATCTTCTGTTTCATACCCCAAAAAACAATCCTCTCCAAGCAAAGGATTTAATGATTTCAGCATTAGCATATCAATATCCAAATAAATTCCTCCAAGCCTATTCAAAATATCAAAGCGAGCGAAATCACTTGCAAATGCATATTTTTTATTCTCTAAACAAAAGTTGAAGAAATATGATTCAGAAGAATAATTACTATGATTCCATTCTATAATTTCATAATCGCTTAGATGCATATGCCAACTATCAATGCAAGACTTTAATTCCTGCGGTTTTGCTTTATTTCCGAACCAACAATAATGGATAGTTTTAGGGATACTCATGAGTTATAAATAGGCAACCATGTCAAAATCATCAAACCAAAATTTATATCCAAAAGAACTTAAATAATTAATCATTTCTAGTAAAGAAGCTGAATCATGGATATTACTTTTAACACCATGTTCAAATGAAAGAATAGAAGGCTTCACTATCGAGAAGTCTATTGAATATATAATTTCAAAATCATAGCCTTCTGTATCTATTTGCAATAAATCTAATTTTGAAACACCTTCTTGTTTAAGTAAATCATTAAAATGAATACAAGTTACTTTTTCCTCTATGATTTGGCTTTTTGAAAACCCGCTCAACTCATGATGTTTAATAAAAAAAGAGCCGGTTCCTTCTGTCCAATTTGGGACATCCTCTAAAACAGGATTAACTCGATAAATAATTGCTTCTGCATCTTTAGCATGGATAGCTTTATTGATTAGTTTCACCTGAGGATTATTTCTATAATTCCTCTTCAAAGCATCAAATATATCTTTAACGGGCTCCAATGCAATACCATTTAATTTTAAAGAATTAACCATTCTAAAAATCGGATCCCACTTTTTACCATCATTGGCACCAATCTGAATATAAAAAAAATCTTTTTTATACTTTTTTGAAATAAGCATTTCAAGGAAACTGACATTTTTACCAAAAAATGTTTTTGCAGCAAGAAAAAATCTAAAGAAATAAATTCTAACGAAATTATTCATAATAAAAATCTAATAATGGACTAACAGGGCCGTCCCACCCCAATTTATAATCACCGCGCCTAGCGCCATCTTCAATTATTTCAAAACTAACCACATCTTTTACATACAGATACTCAAAATAATTACCAGTCTTATCAACAACTTTTACATTCAAAGAATAAAATCCAGGATTCAATAAATATTTAGGCAATTTGAATTTTATATTTTTGGAAAGCTGGGCGTTTTTTTTAACATGAAATGTAGTCGAAATAAAGCTTAGCACACCTTCTCTGTAAAATTCAAAAATTAAATTATCTTCTACTGCATCTTCTGTAAGATGAGTAAATTGAATGCTAAATTCAAGTTCAGTGCCATTATACAATTGATTTTTGTTTTTTAAATCGATGGCATGAATATGTATTCTATCGGAATGTATATTTTCAATACTAACTGATGAGTCATTTTTTATATTCTTTTTGTAGGAATCAACCACGTTACCCGTCAATCCATATTCTACTAATTTTCCATTTTGTAACCATATCGATTTTTTACACAATCGGTTGACTATATCCATATTATGACTAACAAACAACAGCGTTCGTCCATACTCAGATTGAATCTCATTCATTTTCCCTATGCACTTTGATTGAAATTCAGTATCTCCTACTGCCAATACTTCATCAACAATTAATATTTCACTTTCTAAATGCGCAGCAACGGCAAAGGCAAGTCTTACATACATACCTGATGAATACCTTTTCACGGGGGTATCTATATAACGCTCAACACCACTAAAAGAGACTATTTCATCAAATTTTCGATCAATTTCTTTCAATCGCATTCCTAAAATAGCGCCATTTAAGTATACATTTTCTCTTCCAGTTAATTCTGGATGAAAACCCGTACCCACTTCCAATAAGCTGGCAACCCTACCATTGCCTCTAATTTTACCTTTTGTGGGAGCAGTAACCTTACTTAAAATTTTTAGTAATGTACTTTTACCTGCTCCATTTTTGCCAATTATAGCTACTGAATCACCTTGCAAGATTTCAAAATTCAAATCCTGCAAACTCCAAACAATATTACTAGAACCTTTCTTTGTTCTGTCATTTGTTTCCCCAATTCTTAAAAAAGGATCGTCTTTGCCTCTGATTTTGGCAAACCATCTTTCCACATCTCTACTAATAGTACCTGTCCCAATCTCACCTAATTGATAAGCTTTTGAAATATTTTCTACACTAATTGCTACTTTATCCATTATACTGTGTCAACAAATGTTTTTTCAACTTTATTAAAAATAATTACTCCTATGATGAAGGCAATGGCTGAAAATATAAAACTATACAAAAGACCACCCCAAGAAAACGAACCAGAGCCCAAAATGCCATATCGAAATGTCTCAATAATTGCAGTCATGGGATGTAATTCAATTATCCATCTTATATTATTTTTTGCAGAAGATAAAGGGTAAGCTACCGTTGTAGCATACATTAATAGCTGTACACCAAATGTTACCAAAAAAGCCAAATCTCTATATTTAGTGGTAAGAGCACTAATAATCATACCTAATCCCAATCCAAGCAAAGCCATCGTGAATAACAATATAGGAAAAAGAGAAATAAATACATTTGGAACAGTTTGACTTTTTTCAATAAAAGCATAATATGAAATCATCAATATAAAAAGAAGCAATTGTACACCAAACTTTATTAAATTACTCATTACAATACTAACAGGAACTATTAAACGAGGAAAATAAACTTTTCCAAATATATTTACGTTGTCTTTAAATACAGATGAAGTTTTTATTAAACAATCAGAAAAGTAATTCCAAGCTGTAATGCCAGCAAGATAAAATAAGGGCTGAGGAATTCCATCAGTTTTAAACCCACCCAATTTTCCGAAAACAAACGTAAACATTAGGGTTGTTAATAAAGGTTGTATAAAAAACCAAAGAGGGCCTAAAATTGTTTGTTTATAAAAAGAAACAAAATCTCTTTTTACTAAAAGCCATAATAAATCTCTATAAGACCACACATCTTTTATTTTTAAATTAAAAAGATGATCCTGACCTTCTATACTCCACTCAAATTTCTCTGAAGAATTATTCATTTAAAACAATTATTTATTTCTTATTTCATGCACAATTTGAATAGAAGTACGAACATCTTCGATTCCAAATCCTTCTCCCTTAAGGATGGATTGATAAGCAACAGTGTGCAAGTCGGTAAAGCCTTCACTAAAATCTAGTGTTTGACCATCAATAACAATGGAACGATAGGTACTCTTATTGTGTTCCCTCACTGAAATCGGAAGATCTTGCTCGTCAATACTCAAAAGCCAGTTAATCTTTGCTTTTTTTAATACCAAGTAACCGCTTGCTTTTGTATCAGAGTGAAAAATTACATTATTTTCAATTACGGCTCCAAAAACCCAAGTCAGCATATCAAAAAAATGAATACCAATATTAGTAGCAACTCCGCCAGATTTATTAATATCTCCTTTCCAACTTCTTTGATACCAATTTCCTCTTGATGTAATATAATGCAAATCTACTTCATACACTTTGTCGAGAGGACCCGTTTCTATTGCTTGTTTTAATGAAAGAATAGAAGGATGTTGCCTCAATTGCAACACAGTATATACTCTTTTACCGGTTTCTTTTTCCACCTCAATCAATGCATCTAAATTCCAGGGATTTAAAACTAAAGGTTTTTCACATATCACTGTAGCATTTGATCGCAAGCCCAATCTAATATGTGCATCATGTAAATAATTGGGCGTACACACGCTTAAAAAATCAATTGCTTGTTTTTCTCTTTTTAATTTCTCTAAATGCCTCTCAAACCTTTCAAACTCAGTAAAAAACTCAGCTTTTGGAAAATATTGATCTAACACACCCACACTATCAAACTTATCCATAGAAGCTACCAAAGTATTACCCGTGTCTTTAATGGCTTTCATATGACGAGGCGCAATAAATCCTGCGACACCTATTAATGCAAATTTTTTCATAAATACTTTGTTTATGATCAGGAAAGAGCCAAGTGAAGTTTATTCTTATAAACTTCATAACTAAAATTCTCCATCATTATATTTCGGCTAGGAATATATTTGTCTTTATTATCAAGAACTATTTTTATTGCATTAGTGATTTCATCAACATCAAGCGGATCAATCAACAAACCCAATTCCCCATTCAATAATGCATCTACTGACCCATCCCTATTCCCTGCAATAACAGGTAATCCGTAACACATCGCTTCTACAAAAACAATACCAAACCCCTCTTTTATACTTGGCATGATATATAAATCAGAAATCAGAAAATGTGCCACTAGATCTTCATTGCTGACAAACCCAGTAAATATTACCACATCAGAAACGCCCATCTCTTTTATGATGTTATCTAGATATTTTTTTTCATCCTCATCAAATGATCCAGCTAAAATATATTTTAGATTAGGCTGTTCAAGTAAAATTTGGGGTAAACTTCGAATAACCTTATCGTAGCCTTTATACCTTTCTTTAGAAGAAAGTCTACATAGGGTAAACAATATCTTATCAGTTGATTGGATTCCATATTTTTCTTTCAATGAAGAAACCCTCTTACTATCTTCTACTAAAGGCATATATGGATCCAGGCAATTGTTTACTACTTTACAAACCGAAGCTTTTATTTGAATAGAATGTATTAATCTTTCTAAAGTATAATGACTAACCGGCAAAACAACATCACAAGAAAGAATCATTTTACGTTTTAAATAGCTTAAATGACTCCATACTTCAATTCCGTGAGCAAATAAAACAACTTTTTTTTGGGGTCTAACCTTTTTAATCAACCAGCCAACAATCAATAAATTAATATGACTAATGATGATCGTATCAGACTGCAACCCAAAAAAAAATGATTTAATTGTAAAAGCTATTTTATTTTTTCCGAATCCTCTAAATATCTCTAAAGGAAAATACAAGTTTTGATACGCGTCAGGCTTGGTATCATACATTGAAAAAATTCTAATACTGCCTTTCGATTCGATGTTATTTTCATAAAGCGCCTTTCCCACTACTCTACATACTTTTTCAATTCCACCTGTGGCAGAAAAAATCCTTAGCGTCAAAAACAAATTTCGATTACGCAACAATATTTCGGTTTTTTAAAATCACTAAAGATAATAGTTGAGACCAGTGCAATTTACCTACTTTAAACTGTTCATATTTCCTTTTAAAATTCTCGCCTCCATCACTAGCCATATCTTTAATATACTCACTATTTAAAAACCATTTTTGAAATGGAAAACTAAAACCCATTTTTTTTCGATTCCAGATTTCTTGTGGCAATTCATTTTTATAAATATCTATTAAAAACTGTTTAGGCCTTGTGCCGATATATTTAATTTTTGGATGAACTTTATTGGCAAAAGTTATCAAATCTTCATCAAGAAAAGGAACCCTCAACTCTATGCCATGAATCATACTCATAATATCCGCATCTCTTAACAATTGGTTTTGCATATATAAATTAAACTCCATCCAACTTGCCTTGTTTTTATCATGAATATCCTCTACATAAATAGATTGTGGATCATCTTCCAGTATTTTCCATATGCTATTTTCATCTGATCCTAATTGTCTAGCTATTACATTGGGAGTAAAGTGTCCTCTTAAAAAAAGATAAACACCTCTTATTCCACTGATATTTAAATAAGACATCCTGCTAAGGATCTTATTTGAACTCTCATTAGCAATACTTTTGAAAAGCGCCGGCATTTTTTGCAATTGAATCGCTTTAGATATTCTGTTGAAAGATGGGTATCCTCCAAAAACCTCATCCCCTCCTAGACCAGACAACACCGCTTTATAATGTAATGCGGCAGCTTGCTTACATATAAACCAAGTATTAATACCATCACAACTTGGCATGTCCATACTGTCTATTATTTGAGTAAATGATTCATGAAAATCATTTTCTGAAAGCAAAAATTGCTGATGATCACATTGTACCCTTTCAATTATTTTATCTTGATATCCCTTTTCAGAATATTCAGTTTCTTTAAAATAAATAGAAAGTGTTTTTAAATGTTGGCTATGTAATTTTGAGGATATAGATGTAATGATACTTGAATCTAATCCACCACTCAAAAAAACTCCAATAGGTGCGTCTGCAATCAAATTTCTGGCAACTGATTTTTCAAGCAGATAGCGCACTTGTTCTTTAGCAGCTTGCTCATCTATAATTTGATGGCTGAATGTGTAATGTAAAAAGGATTGTAATGTTGAAGTTTGCTTCAAAACGTTATACTTGATAAAACATCCCTTTGGCAAAGGTTTTACATTTTTAAGAGTAGTTATTGGCTCAGGCAAATGCCCAAACGCCATCATATATACAGGCCAATTTTCATTTTGGACCTGAAAACCAGGTACTGCTTGAAAAGCCCTTAATTCAGAAGCAAAAACAAAGTTCGTATTTGACATACCATAATATAACTGTTTAATGCCAACTGAATCTCTTACTAGCAACACTTCGTTTTGAAAAGTATCCCATAATGCAAAGGCAAACATTCCTCTAAGTTTAGAAAATGATAAAACGCCCCATTGTGCATAAGCTGCCATTATCACTTCAGTATCCGTCTGGTTTTTAAATTGATGACCTAAATGAACCAATTCTTCTTTTAATGATTTATAATTATATATTTCTCCATTATAAGTAATGTAATACCTATCTTGATACTGCATGGGCATATGACCCGCTTGAGTCATATCTAAAAGTGACAGCCTACGATTACCTAATAAAACACGATAATCCTTCGAGAAAACGATCCCACTATCATCGGGGCCACCATGCTTTTGCAAATCACACATGTTTGATAGTACATGTTCTGCGCCTGATTGATTATCAGAAAAATTGATGATGCCCGCTATTCTACACATTTTTGAAAAAAAACAATTACAATTTATTTTGTAAAAACCACAAACTTTTATGTTATGACGTCTGGCGAAACCTTAATAATTGAAAGATGTCTCTTGTCTATCAAAGCAGATAAAGTCAATCCCATGCTATCAATCTTTACTCTGGCTTTATTTCCTAATACCTCAATTACAATTCCCTTGTAATTCATTAAAACTCCATAATTAACTTGTACAACATTATTTTCTTTAATACTAACATCCGTAACATCTATATTATCAAATTCACTTAAAAATCTTTTTATAACATCTATTTCATCTTGCCTAACAATAGCAGGCTTCCCATTCCAGTAAACGAAATTCAAAATGCCATCTATATTTTTTATCTCCCATTTTCTTGATTCTTCAAGCTGAATAAACAGATACCCTGTAAACAACGGCGTTAACACTACTTTCTTTCTATCACTCCATTGTTTCAATACTTTATTTAGGGGACAATAATTCTCTATCCCCTTGTTATCAAGATTTTTTGAGATCTTTTTTTCCCAGCGTGGTCTGGTATAAACCACATACCATTTCATATTTGTTTCTGTACTTGACAAAGCTTCGCTAGTCCTCAGTTACAGACATGTATACTGAAGACGATTCGATTTGATGAATAGATTATTAATGCAATTATTTTCTTTTAAATAGCTTTAAAAGAAAATCTTTTACATTCCAAATGTTTTTAAACCCTGGCTGACTATTATCTTGAATATAATAACCTGCATTTGTATTGCGATTTGAATACCCATACCCATAGCCATACCCATATCCGTATCCATATCCATACCCATTACCATACCCTCCAAAACTATAATTCAAGAAAGATGCACCTCTTGGCTTAATACCATTAAATACAATACAAATATTATTGAATTTATTTTGTTGCTTATACCCTTCAATCATTTTGATAAATGAATAAGGAGTAAAATCATGTCTCACAACAAACAAAGTAGTCATTGCGTATTTTGACAATATCTGAGCATCAATTACGGGTCCAATGGGAGCAGTATCAATAATTACATAATCAAATTGTTTTTTTAACAATTCAATCATTTGCTCAAATTCTGGCTTGGCAATTAATTCAGTAGGATTAGGAGGTATTGGCCCTGCAGTTACTAAAAACAAATCTTCAAATGATGTTGGCTTAATAATATCCTCTAAAGAAGACTTACCGACTAAATAACTTGAAATCCCAGGCTCTCTTTTAATATTTAGATGTTTGCTTAATTTAGGCTTTCGTAAATCCAGCTCCAGCAAGGCAACCTTTTTTTGATTGAGTGTTAAACTTATGGCAAGATTTACAGCTAAAAAACTTTTACCTTCTCCAGAAATACTGGATGTAATTAACAGCACATTGTCTTGACTATTAAAACCCATGAAATTCAGATTCGTTCTTAATGACCTTATTTGCTCAGCAATAACAGTTCTTCTACCGTCAATAATGGCAACAATGTCATTGGACTTAGATTGAACAACTTCTCCTATTACAGGTACAGATGTCCATTTCTCAATGCCATTTCTAAACATCACTCGATTATTAACTTGCTCGAGTAGTTGTATGTAAAGGATAAACAGAAGCAAGCCACAAATTAATCCCACCAGATAATAATTTTTAGAAATAGGTCGGACAGGTCCAGACCAATTTGCATTTTCAAGAATTCTAATATCAGAACTTGTAGATGCTGAAGAAAGTGCAGTCTCCTCTCTTTTTTGTAGTAAAAAATTGTATATATCGTTTTTTATAGTTTTTTGTCTACTAATATCCAAAAGACCTCGTTCTTTTAATGGAACATTCTGATACAGACCTTTATTGTAAGTAATATCTTCTAGATTTTTTCGCTTCTGTACTAAAAGATTATTTCTTACATTATTCAAATTGATTTTGATATCATTTCTTATTTGATCAACAGCATCTCTTTGTGATTTTACAATGATACTTTTATTTCCAGCAGTGGCCTTCACTGATGCTAATTCTCCTTCCGCAGCGTAAAGCTTCTCTATCAGACTCCTTAGTATTGGATCATCAATCATCATCAATGATGGCACAACACTATTTTTTGATGCGGCTGAATTGATATATGCTTCGATAGATGATAAAATGTCAAGCTTTAATTCAATTGCACTATTATTCTTGTCTAACTCCTTAACATTATTAAAGTATAATAAGGCTTGCTGACTTAAATCAATGATCTCATTTTTTGACTTATATGATTCAATGTTTTTTTCTAAACTATCTAATTGTTTTGATAAATTACCCAGGCGTTCTTCGATAAAATCAAGTGTTTTAGTAGCCATCTCATTTTTATCTTCAATTCCGGCACGATTATACACTTCAAATAATTTATTCAATATTGCCACCCCCTTTTCTGGAGTGGTTGTCTCTAATTTCATATCTATAACAGTAGAGGCATAAGACAACGGTGCGGCTTTTATAGATCCAATAATGTCAGCACTTGTAGTTTGGATACTATTAAAAACTGCAAAATACTTCTTACCCTTAACGTTTTTATTATAAAAAAGATTAGGCCTAATTAAATATTTAGTATTGGCTACTTCAAAAAAACCTCCAAAAGGAATCACTTGATTATTGATGTTAATACAATTATGATTCCAATCTACTGAGAAATAATATTTACCAGAAGCGACAATTGAATCTTTTTGCAGAGCAATGAATTGCAAAGGTGAGTTGTCTGCATATAATTCTTCAGTTTGAAATTTACCTTCATTAAAAATCTGTGCATATAAATCTAGCCTCTTTACAACCTCATCGATTAGTGAGGAAGAACGCAATACTATGATTTCGTTTTCAACAGACTTCTTTTCAGTGAAAATATTCATAGCGTCAAGCCCCTTGGTATCTCCCCCGCTTTTTTGAGGATCTTTTAATAAAGCTTTCGTACTTGCTACGTATATCTTAGGCTGAGTGCGTAAATAAAAATAAGAAACAGACAATGTTATTAATAAACAGACTAGCAGGTAAGGCCAAAAAGGCAAAAACCTGTGAAATATCTTGGCAAAAATATTTTCAGATTGCTTCTCTCCAAATTGTATATCATCATTTATATCCATAAATAATTAAAATCATTTTCTTAACAAACTAAATATTAAAACAACCAAAGAAGTAACAGAAAGTGCTAATGAAATATTGGTTTGAACATCTTTTTTCTTATCCACTTTAGCTAACATTTTGTAATCCTTTGAAACATATAAAATGTCATTAGGCTTTAAATAATAATAAGAAGAAGTAAAAACAGAATGATCCTGCAAATTAATATGCTTTATATTTTTGGCACCTAATGAATCTCGAATCACCATAAGATCATTAGTATTTGCATTTTCCTTAAAATCTCCCGAAATCACAATAGCATCAATAACAGACAACTGCTCTTCTGGCATATATAAGACCTGAGGCTTACCAACCTCTCCAATGATCGTAATTTTTCTATTCAAATACTTAATATTTACAATCGGCTCTTTTAAATAAATAGCCATGTCTTTTTCTAGCTTTTCTTTTAATTCATTTCTTGTAAGCCCTTCTGCTTTGACCAAGCCAAGGTAGTGAATATTAATAAATCCTTCATTACTAACCTGATACCCAGGCTCTTGAATAATTGTACCGCTGTTTGACAGATTTGAAGAAAAAACAGTATTAAAGCGATCGTCTAATTCTTTGTTCAAACTACTGACAGATATACTCAAAACATCCGATTTCTGAATTTTAGACTCAAAATTGTTTGAAATCAACTTTGAAATGGATGTGTCTGTTTTTAACGTTTTAAAACAGGTCAAATCTTTTGATGTTGTTCCACATGAAAAGAGAATACTTGTTAAAATAAAAAAAAACAACGACTTAGAAAATGCATCAAAAACAAATATCAATCTACTCATAAAATGTCTATAAAATATACTTTATAAATACCTCTCAAATTTCGTAAATTTAAGTTAGATGGCAAACTTTATAATTCATACCCCCTTAATAAAAAAGCCCCTTTTAGGGGCATTTTTATTAAATTTTTAAAATATAAAATATTATTTATTTTTCAATGTTCTTTTTGCACCAAGGCCAACACCTACTGCAAGTAAAATAGATAACCCTCCATCAATCGGACAAGAAGGATCCAAAGGATCACAACCAGGGTCTGGCCCTTGAGCAAAACCAGGTACAGCCATGAATAATATGATGAAGAAAAGAAAAGAAATGCCAATTATATATTTGTTCATTATTTCAGGTCGTTTTTCAAATTTGTTTACAAAGGTAACACCAATATTTTAATTAATAAATAATATTTAGTGTTGTTTTTTGATTATTGTTAGTATCTATGATCTCTAAATTATAGGCCCCTTTTGATATGCCAACGGGCAAAGAAACAGGATATGTTGTAGACAACCCATTAAACTTGTGTTGAATCAATGAACTATATACTACCTGGCCAGACTGATTCACCAATCTAATCTTCTTATTACCCGACTCTACATTGCTCATAACCAAGTTAATCTTACCATCTTTTTGAACGGGATTAGGATACACAGAATATGGAAGAGATAAAGGCTGATTAGATACAGAGACAATTTTGCTGTATATCAAATCACCATTTACATCTATAGCCTTTATTCGATAATAATTAACCCCAGAAGAAATATGTGCGTCTTTATATTGATAAGATTTTACAGTCTCAGTGCTTATTGTAGCGAATTGATAATTAATTTCAGAAAAATTAGATCCATCTGTTGATTTCTCAACTGAATATTTCTTTATACCCAATTCCCCAACCACATTCCAATAAATAAAGGCATCTTTTTCTACTTTTTGAGCTCTCACTTGTATAGATGTAATTGGTAAAGCACCAGTGGTTTTAAACACCAATTTAAATCGATTAGCAGCATACGATCCTGCATCTTGTGTTATGGCAAAATCAATATTTGTTGGAACTAATAAACTTACTGGTGTTCTTGTTTGCAAATAACTATCTTCCAATACTGCCTCTAGGCTTGTTGTATTTATTAAACTTGGCAATATCTCTAATTGATAGTTCGCCACCTTCATCTGACTCAATTGGTAATAGATGGTATCATCTTCATTTATGCCTGCTCTTCTTTCTATGGCCAACAAAGTATTAACTTGTTTAATGGCAAGATTTTCACCAGCATTAGTCAACTTCATCGCATCTATTGCATCGATTGTATTTGAGTATGAACTGTCATACATATTCAATACGCCATCATAAATCAAACGCTGACCATTTTGAAGTTTATATAAATTTGTTCTGATAGTTCCTGCATTTACACTTATACGTGATGATAAATTTACTGAATCAACTTTTGCAGATTCTTTGAATGTAATAGAGGCATTGGCTGCAGAGGTTTGTACCATGAAACCTTGTCCGGATTGTATATTATAATTTCCAGTTATATAGCTACCGGTATTGCTTGGAGACGCTATTATGGAAGATCCATTAACACTGCAGGTTACATAGGCACCATAGTCACCAACTTTTGGATCCCATAAATAATATACACTGTTTAAATTTGAAGTAGTTAATCTTCTAAAATCTACAGACGAAGCATATAAGTTGCCGACACCAACATATTGATTAGCTGCTGTACCTAGATTATTTAAAGTGGAATCTCCTGTTATTAATCTTCCTTTTTCTCTAATTATGCTGCTTGTAGAAGGTGCATTATAAGCTGTAACTGAACGATCGCCTCTGATAAAAGTCATATAAGCCACCCCTGGTTGCATTTTAAGAACATTCGTATTAGCAACCCCCAGCCATGCGTTGGAAGCAGGATCTAACGTTTTCATGGAAGGAGCGGTAGTTTGAACATCAAATCCTGCTCCAGTTCCTGTTATTTGTATTCCATATCCTGGATATGGATTAGAGTTAGAAGCCCCTCCTTCTTGTAATGAAGATTGAATCGTTTGTAAATTATGTGAGGTAGGCAACGCTAAAAAACGCCAAGCTTTTCTATTTGAAAGGTATCTTTCTGCAATTACATTACCTACAATTGAATTACCTGTAACATCTCCTACACTTGCGGTTAAAGTATCTGAAGATTTCAGTGCTAATTTCTCATTGGTATTGAAAGTTCTGCCTGTGCCCACAAAAGATAACTTACCTAATAGATTAAGCGTGTCTGTAGAAGCTCCGCCAATGGAAACACCTGATCCGTTGTTAATCACTAAATTTCTTAAAAACTTATTTAAGAAAACGCTAGATGAAATAGTTTGTGCGCTTGATCCTGCTAGTTCAATATTACCCTTAGTAGCATTGATAGTATTTGTTGCGGTGATTGATCCATATACTTTTAATTTCCCGCCATAAGCAATCGTTAGCAACGATCCGTTATTTACCGTAATATTTCTTGCTTTTGCAGAATCATTTACCGACGAGGATATTGTTGGATTAAATGATTTTATTGGAATAACAACATCCGTTGTAGAGGTAGGCAATACCCCGCACCAGTTTAATGTATCATTCCAATTTGTGGTAAACCCTTTCCATGTAGAAGAACCTTCTTTACCGCTACCATCATAAGTAAATTCATCGGCTCCAATATCCGGAATCGGAGAAGTTCGATTATCTCCGTCAAAATCTGTAGTATATCCGGTTAGATATTTACCTGCTGATTTTTTGGCACAGTTATACCCCGAAGCTAAATGCAGGTTAGTGGGTGCATTTAAATAAGTGGTTAAACCTGTAACTGAAGCAGAGTCAAGTAGGCCACCACCGTTGATGGTCAATAATTGGAAGTCTGAAAGTGCTTGAGCTGGCGTGGTTCCCTTATAATAAATTAAATTACTGGCACCGGGCGTACCTGCATACACAGCGTTAGTAACAGAAACAAATTGCGTATCACTTGCTGCTGCAATTGTAGATGCCCTTCTTATACCTACTGCGTATCCAGTTCCAAGGTAAGTAGATTGATTATCAATAATATTGTTGGTCAAATAAACTTTAGGTGCAGTAGTGGTTCCTGTAATATCTACCCCAGATGATCCAAAATTGGTTGCACCTCCCCCCTTCAAATGAATTGTATTGAAATATACATTTGCAATGTTTGTTCCTGTTGTACCGGTAAATTCAATACCTTTTAATCCATTTATATTGTTGATTACATTGTTGGCCGCAGGAGAAAATGCTTTGGTTAAATCCAATCCAATCATATTGTTATGAATGAATGCTTTAGCTCCTGATGTTATCTTAATACCTGAAGCCAAAGATGTATTTGTGGCTGTAGATTGACCAGGAAATAAATTAGTGATTACATTTTTATAGATTCTAATAGAATCGCCATTAGTTGATATAATTCCAGATATTACAGCATTTAAACTTGATCCAGCATATAGACTATCTATAACATTATTAGCAATTGTTTTTTCACTTCCTGCAACAGTATTAGTAAAAATTCCTCTTATCACATGCGCTGCAGTAGAAGAACTGGCAGTAGTAATATATAGTCCTCTTATTGTATCACTTGTAATGATTTCATTTAATGGACCACCTGCATTTCTGAATCCGGTCATTGTCATTATTGCAGACCCCTTAACACCCGTAATTCCGTTGTTACTAAAATAGTTGCCAGAAAATGTATAATTAGCAGTACCATGATTAATACAAGCAACTTCCATCGCATTAATTGAAGTATCGTATACGCTGTTATTAAATATTCTGTTGTTTGTTACACTGGATGTGGTCGTATTAGCACTGGTAGTGACATTCATCCAGTAATGACCTGCCGTAACTGTATCTGTCTTTGTATTGCCACTAATAATATTACCATTCATCGTAACACTGTTCGTAAATACAGCAGTTGATATACCCGTAAATGCGCCCTTGCTATTGATTATGTTATTCAATAATGAATTGTTGTTCATTGTAACATTTACGCAATTAGACGCGGCATTGGTGATTCCTGTCCAGGCTCCTGCCAATTGTGCCGTTCCAAAACTACTTCCGTTTTGTATGGTGTTGCCACTGATAATTACATTGGTTGCAACTGCGGTGTTGGTAATTCCTGTCCAAGCTCCATTGGTTGAGGTTGTATATGAGCCAGTAATTATGTTGTTACTAATGGTTACTGTATTGTTAGCAGCGGTACTTCCAATTGCATTTTCAATACCTACAACTGCTTGAGTAGTTCCTCCCCCCTTTACAGTGATATTATTATTACTTATGGTAACAGTCGCACTTGTGCCCGACTCTCCCCATATACCTCTTAAAGTGTTGGCATGGTTTGCACCTGACCCATTGTTATTGTTAATCGTATTATATTGGACATTGAGTCTCCATTGATTTTTTGCTCTTATTCCAGACGATGCAGCTGTGGCCCCCCCTCCACCAAAATTTAGAATGTTATTACCCGTTGTAGCAGTAGTTCCTCCGATATCATTTAAACTATCCCCAACATTAAATGGCGAAGAAGCACTGAAGCCTGACAAGCCAATACCTATATTGCAATTTTGAATAGTGTTTCCATAGATTGCATTCATGGAATTAGTTCCATTAGAAGAAATGACAGTAATTGGCGCAACATTATTTGCTAAACAATTTGCTATAATAATTCCTACAGAGCCATCCATCATTGCAGAGGTAACGGCACTCACAACAGCAGTATTATTATTTTTATTTAGTGTGATGGTACAATTTTTAATGGTATCACGTTGAGACCCATCAGTTGAACTTGCTTTAAAAATACCATACCCATAATCCATTAAAGCACCGCCTGAATTTGCAGAACTATCTTTAATATCAATCCCATCTATAGTTACATTATCTACACCTCGCAAGCTCCAAATTCCATCCGCTCCAGCATTGGGAGACCCTGTACCACCTGTATAAGCAGTCAACAGTGGATTTGTGCCTGACCCGTCTTTTTGAAATTTAATTTTTTTATTACCTCCTGAAGGATCTGTCGCATTATTCAAATTCGTACTTCCCAATGCCAAGCCTCCTGTAGGGACGGTTTCTGTGTGTCCTGGATTTACTTTGATTACAACATCGTCATCTATTGTACGAGTATTTAAATCACCGATGATATCATTGAAATACCAATAATTAGTACAAGAAACAGGCAAGGTATTATTGATGGTATAAATACCATGCATGGTTGAATTGTCATAACTTAATTGAAAGGCAACCGATGTATCACTTACGCAACCTAAGTTATCTGTAACTTTTACTCTATAATAGCCATTGGCGGTTGTCGTACTGCTTGGTATGGTGTAAGTAGAAATAGGATTACTTAAAGAAGTATATCCACCTATCAACGTACTTGATTTATACCAAATATAACCCGAAGGTGGAACAGCACCACTGGAAGTATAGGTTGCTGTCAATGTATCTATCTGACGCAAACAAATAGGTGTTGTGCCGGATATGGATACTGTCGGTTTATTATACTGTGCAACACGAGCAACATCTGATGTTGTACAACCATTACTACCGGTAACGGTTATTGTATAATCTCCCGCATTTGTGATCGTAATTGTATCCGTAGATCTTAATAAAACTGGAACACTATTATACCATTTGTAATTAGTAATAGTGCCATTCAGTAAAGATGCAGAAGCTGATAATTGTGTACTGCCACCTGGACAAAAACCTTGGTTACCATTTATTGTTAAAACAGGAACGGGGTTAACCGTAACTACAATAAAATCATATCCAGCAGGACACTCTGTTCCACCTACTGCAGGAGGGTCATTTGTGGTCAAATTTAAGATAAACGAACCTGCAGCCAATTCATCTGGACTTGGAAAATAGTCTGTAGTTAATGCCGATGCATCTGTAAAAGTCCCCAAGGCGCCACCATTATCCCATGTTGAAGAACTTACACCTGTACCTCCCCTAGTTCCAGACAAATGCACTACGCCTCCATAACAAATCGCTGTGTCGCTTCCTGCATCAGCCGAAGCATTACAAGTAATTCTTACTGCTGAAAAAATCACTCGAATGGTATGACCAGCCGTAACATTCGTAAATTGATAATTTGATGGAGTACCAATATTTACTCCATCAACAATTACCTGAGAAATCTGATAATTGGCTCTCGGAATAAAAGTATATGTTCGACTAGTATCTCCACAATTAATAGTATCTCTACCCAATGGCGAAATTGACCCATTAGAACCAGCCGAAGAAGTAATAACATATCTGGAAAGTGTAATGGTATCTTTTGGAGATGTTTTCCTACACCCTGCATTGGTAATAGCTGTTACAGTATATACCCCAGCTGTTGTTGCATTATAGGTATTGGTTGGACTTGAAATTATACCTTGGGAAATGCCATTCAAAGCCCACTCATAACTATTAACTGTACCCGAAGACAATGTAATATTTGCTGTTAATATATTAGGAGCGCCATTGCATACACTGGTACCCGAGCTTCCAAAAATACTAACAGTAGGTAATGCACTTATGTTAAAAACAATGGGATCACTCGTCACAGCTGAACTTGGCTGTGTTGTACAACTACCACCCGATAAACTAGACAACAATGTACACCTAGCGGTATCGCCTGTCTGCAATGAATCAACAGGTATATCATAAGTAGTAGCTGTTGTTCCGACAGCACTATTTGTCATGATTTCACCGTATATAGTAGCTCCACTAATTAATGAAGGAGACGGAGCTAAAGATGCAACGAAAGTTGTGGCATTGGTAATACTTTGTACCGTTGCGGTTGAATTAAAATCTCCATAACCAGAAGGAGATCCTAATACACGTATACGCATCCCCACTCTTAATCGAGCAGTACTTGCTACAGTAATGGTTGAGGTTGATGCATTAGCAGTCACTTTCGTTTTTGAAGCATACCATTTATAGGTAGGTGCAGAACCCGGATTGGTTGGCGTTGA
This sequence comes from Chitinophagaceae bacterium, assembly GCA_947452965.1. Lineage (GTDB taxonomy): Bacteria > Bacteroidota > Bacteroidia > Chitinophagales > Chitinophagaceae > Ferruginibacter. Next base: position 39,357 of record CANGEW010000015.1, read on the forward strand.
AGTAATTCTTACTGTATCTTTTGAACAAGAATTGACCGTTTTAACACCTGAAACTAAAGTAGCTGTTGGAGTATTGATAGTATCTCCAACATAAATGGTACTTACCGTTAATACCGAAGTGGCGGTTTGAGGAGCACATCCGTTACTGGCAGCTGCAGAAGCTGTATAAGTTATGGTACTACCTGTTGAACCTGTGTTATAACTATAAATTGTTGGCGCATTACTTGTACCATTATATGGAGTGGAATTATTCGCTGCTGTATTCAAATAAGTTGTAGGACTCCAGGTTATAGGTGCCTGTGATGTACCAGTAATCTTTACGCTATCAATCAACCAACCATAATAAGTAATGGTAACGTCTGTGGTTAAACGAAATCTAATTTTAAAATTACTTGCAGAAGTGTACGCACTCAGGTTGAAAGTTTCCTTTTTCCATAATGAAGTAGCAGGCGCAGTTCCAGGCGTGGCTGTCGCGCTACTGAATTGGGTTGTCCAATCACTATAACTGGTACTGGAAAATTTATTTTTTTGTCCCGAATTAGCTGTTGCGCTTCCTGTGTATGAAGCATCAGGCAAAGTAGTCCAGGTTGTGCCACCATCTGTTGAGTATTCAACATACCCAAAATCATATGGGGTTCCTAATGAACTTTCCAATCCACAGATGTGATAAAAACTCAAAGTTGGACTCGTATAGTTTGATAAGTTGATTGAACTAGAAGCCATGTATCCTTCTGCAAAATTATTAGTGGTTGTTAACAAAACCGAACTATTCCCTTCTTTTTTATAAGATGAATTCTGACTAGCAGTTAAAGTACTAGCTACATTAGTAAGTGTAAATTGTGACGTAGCGAATGAAGTATTGAAGGGTTCATAAAAAGCTGTTTGATTAGTTAACAAACCACCCGTTGCAACTAAAGTTGTAGCCACATTGGCACATACAGAAGAAACAGTTGGTGTAACAGTTATGGGCGAAGGCCTTGGATTGACGCTGATAGTTAATGAACCTGTATTGGAACAACCAGTTGCAGTTTCTGTTGCCGTAACGCTGTATGATGTGGTGGAAGAAGGCACTACCCCATTTTGTGTTTGTCCTACTAAATCACCCGGAGTCCATAAATAAGTATATGACCCATTAGTGGTACCCCCTAAAGATGCTGAAAGATTAACAGAATTATTTTCACATATGGAAGTATTATTAGCAGTTGGAGTAATGGTAAATGCTGGTGTGGTAATGTTTACCACAACCGGTATCCTGGTACTTCTGCAAATTCCGGTATTGAAGATATACACCCTTCCGTTATCTGGCAATATTGAATTATTATCAACAGCGGTAGCATTGCTGGCAGTATTGGAAGATATTGTCACCGATTGAAAGGACGAAGCAGAACCAGTAAGACCTAATGAGGAAGATAAAGCAATTGAAGACGACATCGCACCATATCTGAATTCGATTTTATTAGACCCTTCGTATAACCATGCCTGAAATGTCATTGTGGAAGCAGATGTAGTCGCAGATAAATTATACCTATTTACTTTCCATTGAATGATAAAAATCCTATTTCCTGTTGTCCCTGTAGTAACATAAGAAACTCCACCATTTGTTCCTGTTGTTAAATCATCCCAGTATGGATATAAACGAGGGATGTTTGTAGTAGAGATGGTACTGTTGGTATACTCACTTCCAGATGCGGTTGCTCCAAACTTTAACCATCCATTAGAACTAGCAACAAATTGCGTATAATTAGCATTATTAAAATTAAATGTAAAAGGAATGGTAACAGTAGAAGACAAAGCATCATCCACTGCGGTTGATAATAATGTAGTTGCGCCCGACATTGGATCTAAAGATCCACCTGTTGTTGTACTAAATTCGTAATCGCTTATTGCAGCAGGAACATAGGTGACAGGATTGGACTGTGCAGAAACATAATAAGTTGTGCTGCTAGTAATGATTGGTGTTGTATAACTTGTGCCCGTTGCAATGGCTGTTCCACCAGACGAGGTTTCATACCAATTCAAAGTAGAACCTACCGTAACAGGAGTTGCAGTAATTGTTTTTGTTCCCGGCCCACACCTAGTAAACGGACTAGAAGATGTTGGTGCAGAAATAGTACATTGAGCATTTGATTGTTGCGCAAAGATTACAAAAATAGAAATCAGCAAAAGAATATTTACGCGCAAAAAGAAAGTCAAATTAGAATAATATTTTTTTGAAAAGACTAGCATTAAATTATTTTTCATTAGTTGAATTAATCTGATTGAATATCTAGTAGTTCCTAAATGATTGTAAGATCTATAAAGCACCTTTCAATATTCAATAAACACAAAACTAAAAGTAATGATTTATAGTGAAAAAAATCAAATTTTAAGGGGCGAAATATGGGCAAATGACGACTTATTATGAATTAAAATCGACGAAAACGAAATAGTTGCAAAAAGGGCCGCCAAAAATGGCAGCCCCTTGAACTTATTAACCCAAATAAGTATTACTGAACAAAAATCTTTTCGTTAATGATAATGGTACCTTTTTCGTCAATTGCCTTAACAATATAGATTCCTTTAGACATACCTGAATTCAATTTAACTTTCTCTGTTTGAATCCCCTCTATTATCTGTGTAGTCTTTGTCGAAAAAACTCTTCCTGTCAAATCAGAAACGGTTATCACATACTTTCCAGCGGATTGATTATCAAGAATAACATTAAAAGATGAATTAGTTACCGGATTAGGGAAAACCTTAGTACTACTTGAGATTTTCACTGGAGCAGTAATCTTTCCACCCAATAATTCATTCGCCTCTTTTTGAAAAAGTAAATTTCCGTTTGCGAAATCTGATGCATTATACTTTGTATCAGAACCTTCCATTTTCGTAGCCTTCAAATCTTTAATTGATAATTTATAATATCCTTCAAACAAATTAGCACTTGCAACTACAATAATACCTTCCTCATTTACAGCTGCTGCGTTAGTAGTATAATTAGCAGGCAAACCAGATATGCTGCCTTTGTATGTTGCTATTCTAGTAACAGGGTCTATCACAAACACATTATGACTTGCAGAAATTACATACAATTTTCCAAAAGCATCAGCAATCATATCTCCACCCCAACAACTACATTTATTATGAATTGAAATTCCTGAATTCTCATCCGCATCTACCAAGCCTCCTAAATCAGTAATAACAGGCACTTTGCCAGTTGTTGTAAATGAAAAGAAATGATTTCCGTCGTTACTTAAAGCATACCCCATTCCATCTGCTCCAATTACCATACGAGTAATATTAGTTGCCTCATCATTCGCATCCAATAATTTGTAGTTATTGATTTGTGAAGTATAGAATGCAGGCGTTTTATCAGAAGAACTTAAGTCCAACCAACGTAACTCACCTCTACGCATAGGTGCATAAAATAATTTATTTGTTCTATTGTCGTATGCAGCAGCGGCCACAAATGTAGAAGTTGGGACATTAGCTGCTGTTAAAATATTTTCAGCTACTACATCTTTATCAGTAGTCAACTTTTTTGTATTAACATCCGTTAATGTAAATGAGCTCTTACTTCTATCGAATAACGTTTTGGTAACTAATCCCGTTGATAAATCAACTTCTCTGATATTCATCCAAACAAAATCTTTGTTACCATCCCCTGTAATCGCATAAGTAACTTTTTTGTTTTGTGCATTTGACAAGAGTGATCCTGCAATCAAAATGCCTGATAGTAAAATCTTTTTGTTCATAGCAGTATATTTAATAAGTAAATTGAAAATGAACTTCGAATGTAAATAAAAGTATTTATTTTTCCAACAGTTTTTATTCGGAATTATTAAAATCAAGTCCCTAAACCCTATCTTTTGGTATGATAGGCCACCAAACCATCCATTGGCGTTTTCAAAACAGTGCCTAATTCCAGCTCATACGTATTGCATAAATCTTTTAATACATCTCTAAAGCCATAGGCCACACTGCCTACAAAATGCAATGGCAATGACCAACTTTCACGATACTTATAAATATGATGGAAGAAAAAATCATTTAATCCGTCTTCTATTATGTTTTCGATCATAAAATGTCCCCTGTTTTCTACCAAAAAGCTTGTAAAATGGGCCAAATACCTATTGGGAAGAGGTTTTTTATAGACTGCTTCCAGTATTTCATTAGCATTCGTTTGGAAAGTCGATTCAAATCGATCCATTAAATCCTGTTCAAACGTTTCGTATAAATAATATTGTACCACTTTTTTCCCTAGATAAGCCCCACTTCCTTCATCTCCCAGTACATACCCCAAACCGGGACTATTTTTTACAATTTTTTTTCCATTGTAGTAGCAAGAGTTTGAACCTGTACCCAAAATACAGGCAATCCCCTTTTTATTGCCACATAAAGCCCTCGCAGCACCCATCAAGTCGTGGTCAACTTTTATAGATGCCTTGGGCATAACCCCTTGTATTGATTTCTTGATCAGTTTTATGTTTTGTGGATTACTACAGCCTGTTCCATAATAATACACTTCGTCTGGCACTAACTTTTTCATTTTGGGCAACAACTCTTTGATTAATATATTTTTTATCTCTTGTTCAGATAAAAAATAGGGGCTAATCCCTTGTGTTATCACATTGAATTTCTTTTTACCATTAATGACACACCACTCTGTTTTCGTAGATCCACTATCTCCTATTAATATTACACTCATACTTTCAATATTTTAAACTTCAAGATAATGCAATCTTAACAAAAAGATAAAAAACAAAAAGGACAATTAAAAAAATTAACTTTGCGAAATAATTTTATTCAAAAACGACTCTTTCTAATGTCTAATAACCATACAAAATCTTGGCTGCCTTTATTATTTGGAATCACCCTTTCCATCGGAATGGTTATTGGATTTGTAATAAAAACAAATATCCCCGATAGTGCTTTTTTTAGCTATGATAAAAAAAATAGGCTTAACGAAATCATGCAGCTTATTCAAAATAACTATGTGGATAGTATAGATATAAATAAAATTTCAGATACTGCCATTCAAGCAGCACTTGAAAAACTAGATCCTCACACCTCATTTATTCCAGCAAATGAATTAGAATCAGTAAATGAAAGAATCAGAGGAGATTTTTACGGTATTGGTGTAGAATACGAAATCATTGATGATACTTTAACCGTTGTTAATTTATTGAAAGATGGTCCAGGTGAAAAGGCAGGGATTCAAAAAGGAGACCAATTTACTAGTGTGAACTCAAAAACTATTGCTGGTAATAAACTTTCAGCAGATACCATTGGTGATATTATCAGAAACGCAAATGAGATTAAAGTCAATCTATCTATAATAAGAAACCACAAAAAGATCAACACAGTCATTACCAAAGAAATTATTAATGTATCTAATGTCCAATCCTCATTCATGCTTACAAGCAATGTAGGATATATCAATTTAGAAGGATTCTCTAGCCACGCATATGCTGATTTTATGGATGCTTTATTAGACTTAAAAAAGAAAAAAGCCACTTCTCTGATTTTAGATCTTCGAGGAAATGGTGGTGGCGTGTTAGATGAGGCAGTTGAAATTGCTGATGAATTTTTAGACGGCGACAAGCTTGTTACTTATACAGAAGGCGTGCATTCTCCCAAGAAAGAATATAGATGCAGAAGATTAGGGCAATTTGAAAAAGGAACGCTCGTGGTTTTATGCGATCAACATTCGGCAAGTGCAAGTGAGATTTTATTGGGCGCCTTACAAGATTGGGGCAGAGCTACCATAATAGGAAAAAATACTTTTGGCAAAGGATTAGTTCAAGAACAATTTGACTTGTCTGATCATAGCGCATTAAGACTAACCATAGCCAGATACTATACACCTTTTGGAAGATGCATTCAACGGTCTTA
>CANGEW010000016.1 GCA_947452965.1 Chitinophagaceae bacterium
AATGATGCTTTGAAAGATAAAACATATCGTAGCAATGAAATGGTTGTTGCATTAGATATTGCCTGGCAAATGTATGGAAGGGATAGCGGTTATCTTGCGATTTGTAAGGAGCAAAAGAAAATCTGCTTAAACAAAGGGGGGGCTGATATTAGCAAAGCATTGCAATCAACTCATAAACAATCTTTTGTATTCCCATATCGTTCTGCAGAGTATACAGATGGTGCTAAGGGAGACGAAGGTGGCTTGTCTATTTTGAGAAGTGGGAATGGAGAACAACTCTCAACTTTATTATTTAAATATACTTCTCATGGGTTATCTCATGGTCATTACGACAAACTAAATATCCAATTTTATGATAAAGGAAATGAAATCATCCAAGATTATGGGGCTGCTAGATTTATAAATATTGAACATAAATGGGGTGGAAGATATCTTCCCGAAACCAACTCTTATGCACAACAAACCATTGCGCACAATACAATCACAGTAGATGAAACCTCACACTACAATGGCAATGAAAAATTATCAGAGGCAAATCATCCAAACAAGTTTTTCAGTTCAGTCGGCCTTGGATCTGTTCAAGTTTTAAGTGCAATAGATGATAAAGCGTACAGTCACGTTAATTTGTTTCGAACAATTTATTCAATCAGACTCCCAAATGTAACGGAGCCATTGCTTGTAGATATTTTTAAAACTCATTCAGATTCAGTTCATCAATATGACTTGCCTTTTAATTATTTAGGAACCTTGATGAAAACAAATTTCAATTACATAAGTAATAATACGGCACTGAAAATTTTTGGCGAGAAGAATGGTTATCAGCACTTATGGGTAGAAGCATCTGCTAAAAACATTTCACCATTTACTCAATTTACTTTTTTGAATCATCAAACATTTTATACAATATCTTCTTTGTCTAATAATCCATTAGAAGTGTTTTTTACAAGAATAGGGGCGAATGATCCAAATTTTAATTTAAGGAGAGACCCTTCTTATATTTTACGTACAAGAGCTAAAGATCAAACTTTTGTAAATGTGATTGAGACACATGGTAATTTTAATCCTACTACTGAAATAGCTGTAAATTCATTCTCCAATATAAGTTCAATTCAAAAGATAGAAGATAACGATGAGTTTACAATTGCTGAAATTATTTATAAAAATAAAAGATTGTTGATCATTCAAAACAATGCCGATAACAAGAGTAATTCAAAACACAAATATATTTACAACGGAAACGAAATAAATTTTACTGGCCCATTTGAAGTTTTATACGATGGTAAGTCAGTTCATTAATAAATAAAAAAAACAGAGTCATGTCAACAGTAGAAACAATTAAAATTGATCCACAATCATTTGTTGAAAGCGATTCAATTGAATGGCAGCAAATGGCAGAAGGTGTAAAAAGAAAAATACTATCGTATGATAGTAATTTAATGATGGTAAGAGTAGATTTTGAAAAAGGTGCAATCGGTAGTCTTCATCAGCATCGCCACATTCAAATGACTAACATTGAAAGCGGAGTGTTTGAAGTAGAAATTAATGGGGTGAAAAAGGTATTGAAGGCGGGAGATGTTTTTTATGTTCACTCTAATTTGATACATGGTGTGGTTTGTTTAGAGAAAGGCGTGTTGATAGATGTATTTAATCCAATGAGAGAAGATTTTTTTCAATCATAATATTTTAAAATAAGACATCTTTTTTACTAATCATTGTTAATTCATTTCAAATGAAAAAGAATTTATTACTTGCTTTCTTTATATTCAGTATCACTGTTTTAAAAGCTCAAAACACTTATTATTGGGTTGGAGGTACTGGGAATAATGCTGCCGTTTCTTTTACAACTAATTCAAAATGGAATACTGCATTGGATGGATCCGGAACTACCAGAGCTATTCACGATTCAACCGATATATTGATTGTTGATGGATCCAACATTGGCGGTGCTACTCCTGCAACAGGGAACATCATTGTTAAAGCAGGTTCAGATACAATGGGTCAATTGATTTTAAGAAACGGGGCCAATTTGAATTTGTTACGTTTGGCAACCGGTACGGGTGCTATCAGAATTAAAGGAGATCAAACAAACGCTTTCGATATTCAAATAGATGCCACGTCAACTTTAACTTCCAGTGTTTCTGACTCGGTTATTACTTTGAATTCAACTTCTGGTAATAATTTAACTTTAATGGCAAATGCCACTGCTAAAATATATGGCACTTTGATTGTTAATAATGGAACTAGTAAAATCGTTTCCTTAAATACTACGTCAGGAGGTTCTGTTTTTTTTGAAAGTGGCTCAATTTGTAAAGTAAACACTCTCGCTGCTTCAAATTACCCATTTGGAACAGGTTCTACTGGAAATTCAGGGTATAGCCTTCCTAATTCATTTGTTTTTAATGCTGGATCTAAGCTAATATTTATGGGAGGGAACTGTCCTTTTACAACATCTAGTTCATATACGCCTGTAGTTTTTAAACCCGGCAGTACTTTACGCATAGAATCGAGTATTCCCGTTACTGGCGGATTATTCACCCCATCTAACTTTTTTAGTACAAGATTATTTTCAAATGTTGAAATTGGTAACAATGCAGTTGTAAATGCGGATGCCTTTTATAATATTGATAATCTAACTATAGATCAAGGTGCTTCTTTCTTTATCAAAGCTTCTGGTCTTTCTCCTGTTTCAGGAAATGTGTTGAATAATGGAACCATGGGCTCTATCTCTCCATTCACTTCCTCTAATTTATTATTTAAAGGCCTTGCACCTCAAACGATTGGGGGTACAGGAATATTTCAACCTTTTGGTGCAGTTTCGGTTGCCACTGATTCGTACTTAACATTATATACAAATGTTGTAACTAATGGTAGTTCCAATTCTTTGATTAATGGGAAAATTAACTTTCAAAATTTCACTTATTCAAAATCAGTTCCATCTGCTACAACCAAATTCCAAACAAAAGCGGCCTTGACTATAAAAACGGCTGTAACGCAAGCAACCATTGGCGCATATACATTAAAGTTAGATTCTACAAAATATGGTACAATTGCAGGAAATTCGGCTGGAGTATACAATGGTATTTTAGTAAGCGGAAATGGGGTTCCGCCCAATTCTTATATCATAGGAACTTCATCTGGCGCAAGCACCATTACCGTATCGAACCCGCTTACAGCTATTCCGGATTCTGTTACTTTGTCTGGAGGTATTCCGTTGTTAAGAACATCTCATCCCAATGGGATTGATGGTAACCTGGCAATTGATAGTCTTTCTATTACAGCTCAAACTGATTTTATTTTTGACTCTTCTACAACAACCCCTTTTTCAAGCCGTTTGGTTGATACACTTAGAAACGGAAATGTAACCTTTAATGCAAATGCAACGAACAATAAAGCTAAGTTGTATATAAAGAGCTTGACGTTAAACAATGGTTCGTTTAATGTACGTCCTTCTGACACCATTTATATTCAAACCATTACTTCTTCATCTGGTAAAATACAATCTAATAATTTGTTGATTCAAGAAGGAGTAGATGTACATTCAACTAAATCAAACATGCTAGTACCTAAGCAAAGTATTTTGGTTACCGACAAAATAAAAAACTTATAAGTTTTATTGATTTACATGTTTAGTACATAAAAAATCTAACTTTTACAAACTCATGAAAAAAATCCTAACGATTGTAATATTGTTTCTTTTATCTCAATTAAATACAGTTGCACAAACAACTTACTATTGGGTAGGGGGATCGGCTTCAGCTTCATCATTTCCAACTGCATCTAACTGGAACACTAATATTAATGGAACGGGAACGACTCGAACAGTTGCAGCGACAACGGATATTTTGATTATTGATGGAACGAATCTTGGCGGAGCTACTCCTAATACAAGTCGAACAGCTGTTATTAAAATTTCTGGAACTTCTGCTTCAATGTCAATTGCTCAACTGCAAATAGTGGGAGGTGTTTCTGTGGTTTTTCAAAGAGTTACAGTAGGAAGTCCTACCATATTAATCAATGGGAATGGAAATAATGACAATGATTTTTTTGTTGACACAGCTTGTTCTTTAACCATAAAAGGGACTATTGATTCAGCATACGTTAGTGTGAAACTTGCTGCTGCAGCCACAGGCTTGGTAAAAGGAAGTATTTCAATTGAAAACTGGGCATCGAATCTAACCGTGTTAAACACTCAAGCTGGAGGATCTTTATTTTTCGAAAATGGATCTACATGTAGCGTGAATACACCTTATACTGGATCATACCCCTTTGGACCTACTTCTGCTGCCGCAAATGCAATCGTGTTTAATGCAGGCTCTACACTAGTTTACAAAGGAGGTAATTCAATTTTTACAAGCAGCTCTACCTTTGTTCCAATTGTTTTTAAAAAAGGCAGTACTTGTAGATTTGAAAATTCAATCAATAGCACAGTTGGAGCAACTGCATCGGATTTTTTCTCGGGTAAATATTATTCTAATGTAATCATTACCAATTCAGCAAAAGTAAAAGCAGATAATTTTTACAATATCGATAATTTAACCATAGATACAGGCGCTGCTTTTATTTTAAAGAAAACAGGATTTTCGCCAATTTCGGGTAATATCATTAATAATGGATTGTTAAGAGCAGATACTGGCTTTACTTCATCCAACTTGGTCTTGAAGGGAACCGATCCACAATCTATTACAGGTATAGGTGTTTATGACAGTTTGGGTACATTAAGTGTATCAGCTGTTTCGGATGTGACTTTAAATACGGACTTAAAATTATTCAGTGGAAGTAATTCAATTATCGCAGGGAAAGTAAACTTCCAGAATCATACTATTGCTGGATCGTCGCCAATACAAACACGTTATACAATTCCATCACCCAATATCACGGTCACAGCAAGTGTTATTGGATCGTATTCAATTAGTCTTGATCCCTCGGTTTACAGTAGCTCTAATAATCTATATGGAATTGCGGTTGGAGCGTTGGTAACGGGTATAGGTATACCTAATAACACTGTCATTATTGGTACTAGTACAGGAACAAGTACTATCACAGTTTCAAATGTAGTAACGTCAAATGTTTTATCTGTTCAGGTTTCAAGCTTTGTTCCTCAATTGAGAACATCAAATACTGGAGGAATCAATGGAAGCATGCTGGTGTCTAGTGTGAGTCTATCTGATTCAACTGACTATATTTTTGATGCAACAACCCCTTCGCCTTTTTATACTGTTGTGAATACTAATTGTAGAAACCTGACTTTTAATGCGAATGCTACAACGAATAGATCAATCATTGTTAATGGGAAATTGACTTTGAATAACAGTATATTGACTATTAATTTAAATGATACACTTAGAATCGCATCTGGCAATGATGTAGAAGCTTCTACTTTTAATACAAGTAATTATATTTTCCCAAAAACAGACTCAACAACAAATACTTTTGGTTCTTTTATCATAGATAAAGTATCAACACCTAAATTATTTCCTATCGGCACAGCTGATAAATATCTTCCTGCTTTAGTCACCCCAGCAAACATTTCTTCGATTTCAGCCTATGTATTTACCGGCGTAACTAACAATGGGGATATCAATGGTAGCGATTTGAACGCAAGTGATTTAAACTCATACGTAAATGCCGTGTGGAGCATTCGTCAACTTTCTGGCAGCGGAGATGTTTCGGTTAAACTATTTTGGGATAACACTCTTGAAGGGTTAGACTTTGATGGAGCACCTGATAATTCGATTGGCGTTAAGCATTATGAAAATGGCATCTGGGGCACACCGGCTGGTATTGGCGATAATACCAATAATTTTGCATCAGCCTCATTTGCTAGTTATGGCGCTTTCACTATTTACTCTAGTGCAAAGAGTCCATTTAAATTCCCAATCATAAACAATAAAGTGTATGGCGATGCGGACTTTTCCGCAGTTGCTTCCAGTTTAAATACTACTAAGCCTATTACATATATTAGTTCTAATCCTTCTGTTGCCACTATTTCGTCAACTGGGATTATTCATATTGTAGGTGCGGGCAGTGTTAGCATAACGGCTTCTCAATTATCAGATGGTGTATATTCAGATACCAGTATCAGTCAGCCTTTTGTTGTAAGCAAAGCGAATTTGAGAATTTTGCCTAATGACACTTTCAAAATTAAAGGGAATCCCAATCCTTCTTTTACAGCAACTTATTCATCATTCGTTAATGGAGAAAATGCAAGTGTGTTATTAACTCCGGTTGTTTTTTCTTCTACGGCTTCTGTTGCTTCTGATACGGGTATTTATCAAATTTATGCTTCTGGAGCAGCATCCAACAACTATAACATTAGTTATGATACAGGAAAACTAAGAGTTGTGATACCCTTTGTTTTTTCTCCAGTTGCCAATAGAACATATGGGGATGCAGATTTTATTCATACAGCCGTTAGTTTAAATATTTCTCAACCTATTAATTATTCAAGTTCCAATTCGGCTATCGCAACTATTTCATCTAATGGTTTAATACATATTGTGAATGCTGGAATGGTTACATTATATGCATCTCAACAAACAGATGGTGTTTTTCCCAATGTCTTAGATTCAATAACATTAGTAATAAATAAAGCTAATTTGACCGTAGTTGTTTTAGATACGAATAAACTTGCTGGTTATCCTAATCCAGCTTTTGTTTACAACATTACTGGTTTTGTAAATGGGGAAAATCAATCGGTCGTTTTAGGCGCACCCGTTTTTTCAGTATCTAATATTTTACATGCCGATACAACATATGATGTTACTGTAAGTGGATTGCAAGCTAATAATTACAATATTCAATATTTGTCTGGTAAGCTTAAAATTCTTTATTGTTTCATTTTTAATTCAATTGACAATAAGACATATGGAGATTTTCCATTTGTATTACAGGCTTCAAGCTTAAATAAAGACAGTGTGATTAGCTATGCAAGTTCTGATTCAAATGTAGCAACTATAAACCCTGTTTCAGGTCTAGTAACCATAAAAAATGCTGGAATGACTCTGATTACAGCTTTACAAAAAGGATCGGGAAGATATCCAGACACATCTATTGTACAAAAGTTGACGATTTTGAAAAAAGACTTGCAGATAACCGCATTGGATACATTGAAACTACAAGGACAAGCGAATCCAGATTTTACGATTACTTATCAAGGCTTTGCCTATAATGAGGACACTTCCGTTTTAGATGTTAAGCCCAATCTATTGACGTATGCTACACAAAATTCTACACCGGGCTATTATGGTTTAATATTAAATGGAGGTTCCGACAACAATTATAATTTAACCTTAAAGAATGGTAAATTAAGAATATTACCAATTGACATCTCTGCAATTGTTTTCCAAGGATATGTGAACACAGGCGTTTTTTATGCTAATATATATTCACCAGAAATTGATCTTGTTGATATATTGATTCATGACCTCAATGGAAAATGTTACGGAAGAAAAAACCTGTATTTGAATAAAGGTTACAATACAGTTAAAATTGGGATGCACGTTGCCTCATCTGGTGTTTTTGTAGCTACCATCATAGGCAAAACACAAAAAACAAGTAAACGAATAACCGTAATTCAATAATTATTTACATGACTAAAAAAACAATACTTGCCTTTCTTTTTTTAGGTTTTATACAATTCGGTATAGCTCAAAAAGATCAGCTGGAAATATTTTCAAAAGACAAAGATGTTTTATTGAAAAATAAGATGCGGGTAAAAAAAGAAGATAACGCTTTAATGCCATCTTATCGTAAATTAATAAGGGATGCTGATCAGCTTCTTGACGCACCTTTATTAACAGTGATGGAGAAAAAGCAATTGCCCCCTAGTGGAGACATACATGATTATATGAGCATTGCTATTTACTTTTGGCCGGATCCTTCAAAGCCTAACGGTTTACCTTATATTAGACGCGATGGAGAAATTAACCCTGAAGTGGCTGATTATAAAGACAAAACAAATATCAGCTTGATGATGAGAAATGTAGAGATTCTTTCTCTTGCTTATTTCTTTTCAGACGATTCAAAATATGCTAATAAAACCATTCAGCAAATTAGAGCTTGGTTTTTAGATTCTGCTACAAGAATGAATCCAAACTTCAATTTTGCACAGGCTATAAAAGGCACCAATGATGGAAGAGGGATTGGTATCATTGAAAGTAGAAATTTTATACAGGTATTGGATGCAGTTGGTTTTATAAAATCAAATCCTAATTGGACAAAGAAGGATGATGAAGGAATGCAAAAATGGGGCAATGATTTTCTTTCTTGGTTAACCACCAGTCCTAATGGAATTGATGAGATGAATACAAAAAACAATCATGGAATATGGTATGATGCTCAAAAACTCGCTTTTGCTTTATATACCAAAAACACTGAAGTGGCTTTGTCAACTGTTAAGAGTGTAAAACAAAGATTAGAAAAACAAATGAATGATGATGGATTTTTCCCATTAGAATTAGAGCGGACTACTTCACTTCATTACTCAGCTTTTATATTGGAACCTTTATTTTTAATTGCACATATGTCTGACAAACTAAATGTTGACATGTGGAATTATAATTCTACAACAAATAAATCTCTGCAAAAAGGTTTTTTTGCATTAATGCCATATTTATCAAAAGATAAAGACTGGTTTGGAAAACAAATTAAGCCATTTGAATTTAAAGATAATGCATCGCCCTTGTTAGCTCAGGGTGCTTATAAGTATTCATGTGCGTCATGTAAAAACAAAGTAAATGATTTATTGGGAAAAGACGCGGCAAATTCTATACTCCATTTAACCACTATCATCGATTGAAGAAAACGAAATAAAAAAAATGAAAAAAATAAGTCTTAGTGTATTGTTCCTTCTGGCAATTAATATAGTTGCCATTTGTCAAAAAAGAGAGATATCTGGAAAGGTGACAGATAAAAACACGGGTGCTCCATTAGAAGGGGTGAATGTGTTAATTGAAAAATCTAAGTCAGGTACCACCACTCAAAAAGACGGAACCTTTACTATTAGTGCAAAAGCAAATAAGGTTACTTTAATTTTTTCAAGTATTGGATATGCTACTCAGGCACTTCAGGTTGATAAAAATACTGACAATGTGAATATAGCAATGTCTCCTAGTTCTACAGATAATTCTGAAGTGGTTGTAATTGGCTATGGTACACAAAAAAGGGGAGATGTTACAGGAGCCATTACAAAATATAAAAACGATAGACTAGACGAATCTCCTGTTGCAAGGCTAGATCAAGCACTTCAAGGGAAAATTGCTGGTGTGCAAATTGAGAATATCTCATCTGAAGCCGGTTCGGACCCAAAAATTTCAATTAGAGGAATCAGCTCCATTAATGCGGGAATGGAACCATTAGTAGTTGTAGATGGTCAACCAATGGCAGACGGACTAGCCAATGTAAATATGGCAGATGTTGAATCGGTAGAGGTATTAAAAGATGCTGCATCCGCGGCTATTTATGGATCAAGAGGTGCAAGTGGTGTGATCTTGATTACCACAAAATCTGGCAAGGCAGATAAAGTAAAGTACAATTTTAAATATTCAATTGGTGCCAAACAAGCATACAAAAGATATAATATGATGACTACTTCTGAATATGTAAACAGATTGTTTTATGAGCAAAATTTACAACAGAACGATCCTCAAAATATTATGCCATCTGTATCTGCAACTAATAATGAAAAAGCTGCCTATGTTGTAGAGAATGATTTATTAAATGGCAATGGAACAGATTGGCAAAGTCAAGGTTTGCGAACAGGTTTGTTTCAAAATATTCAATTAAGTGCAACGGGTGGTAAATCAGATTTTAAATATTATCTATCAGGTGGCTATCAGCAAGATCAGGGCATGATGAGAAATAGCGAATTGGAAAAATACAACGCTCGTGCCAAATTAGATTTTACATTAAGTAAAAGAGTAAAGCTGGTAATCAACATTGCACCCTCATATACCAGAAAAGAATCGCCTTCCGTTAATTATACAACTTTTGCAAGATACCCAAGCTTTATGCCTGTTTATCACACAGATGCTACCATTAATTTAGTGCATCAAAATTCACAATGGCAAAATTTACAAACTGGAGATTATGCACAACCTAGACACTTTAATAATTTATTTTATCAGGGATATTTGCCAAATGGAGTTCTTTGGTCAAACTCAGGAGCCGACCCATTCTCTTCCAGTACAAATTCGCCCGTATCAATTTTGGATAATACAGAAATCTATTTAAAAGATTATCGACTACAAGGTTCTGCTGAACTAACCTATAAAATTATAAATGGCTTGGATTTTAAATCGAGTGTTACTTCATATATGAATTACAGCAATGGTTTAAATTGGGCTAATGCCAATGCAGAAAGAGATGGAACTTTTAGTAAAGGAACTTTTACAAATAACAATACAATTGATGCCCTTGTAGAAGAAACCGTTAACTATACAAAATCATATAAAGACCATTCTTTCAATGCTTTGTTTGGTTTTACAACGCAATATACCAAGCTTGAAAAAAATCAAGTCACAGGTTTGGCGTTTCCTGACGATAACATCAGAACCTTAAATAATGCAACATTAATCGATAAATCAACCACTACCGGATCAGTAAATCAAGTTGGTTTGATTTCATATTTAGGTAGATTGAATTACTCTTATTTGAGTAAATATCTTTTCTCCGCAAGTTTTAGAACAGATGGTAGCTCATATTTCGGACCTGGAAAAAAATGGGGTACTTTCCCTTCTGTTTCTTTAGGTTGGGTTGTTGACAAGGAGAAATTTATGGATAATATTAAATGGGTATCCAGACTAAAATTAAGAACCAGTTATGGAGTATCAGGAAACAATAGAATTTTAGATTTTGGTTTTCTTGAATTATTATATCCAGCCAATTATTCTTTTGGTAACGGGAGTAACAATAGTACAGGAAATACTACAGGTGGACAAGCAACATCCCCAACAATCAGATCTAATAGTGATTTGACATGGGAACAAACATTCCAAACTAATATAGGGTTAGATGCTGCCTTTTTCAATAATCGTGTGAGTATAACCTTAGATGCGTATAAATCTAAAACAGATCGTTTATTATTACAACAATCAGCGATGGCGTTTACAGGTGTTCCAGCAAGCTGGAATAATATTGGTAGTCTTCAGAATACGGGTATTGAATTTCAAATAAATACTATAAATGTCTCAACTCCTGATTTTAAATGGTCTACTAGTGCTAATATTTCTCACACAGAAAATAAAGTTCTTGAATTAGGCCAGGAGGCATATATCACCAATGAGGGCGAAAGAAATGAGTTATATAGAAATATTGTAGGTGGACCTCTTGTACAATTCTATGGATTTAAAACAGATGGGATATGGTTATCTCAACAAGAAATTGATGCAGCAAAAGCGGCTGGTTTATCAAGTCCATTCAGAGATGCCTTTAATCAAGGACAATTAAAAATCGTTGATGTTAACCATGATAATATTATTGATAACAATGACAGAACTATTTTAGGAAATCCATATCCGGATTTTACATGGGGAATTACCAATACCCTTACGTACAAAAATTTTGATCTCACATTCACCTTCCAAGGATCTCAAGGAGGTAAAGTGATTAATGGAGATCCGAATTATGATGAAATGAAAAAATTATGTACGGCATACAACACTGATAGATATATTTCTCCAAGTAATCCCGGTGATGGACAAACGCCAACTTACAATAAATCTGGTTTTAATTGGATGTTGACAGATTATGTAATTGAAGATGCTTCTTATTTTGCTTTACGCGAAACTACCATTGGTTATAAAATTGGTGATTTTAAAAGTAGTTTATTAAGTGTATCCGCTATAAGACTTTATTTTACTGCGCAAAATCTCTACTATCATATGGCAAAAGGATACAGGGGGTTGAATCCGGAAGCTAGATTTACCAACAGCACTCCTTATAACACTTCTTTGGTTACCGGTTATCAAAGGGGCGCTTTCCCAGTTAATCAAACGTTTATTTTTGGAATTGATTTAACTTTTTAATAAAACAATTAAGAAATTATATGAAGAATTTACATAAGATTATTAATTACACGCTTCTTGTGCTCCTTATTAGTAGTTGTACAAAAAATATTGATATCACACCCGTTTCAAATTTGTATGATGATATTTTTTATAAAAATCTAACAGAATTTGATGCAGCGCTGGTAGGGTGTTACAATGGAATGCAAAAGCCTTTAATGGATGAATGGGCCTTAACTGAATTAAGAAGTGACAATGCAATCATGGGTAATCCTACAAGTAGCAGTATCCCCAACAGAGAATTAAGTGATTTGGATTTGCTAATTCCTGCCACTACTCATGAAAAGGTATATAATTATTGGTTAAACAGTTATTACAATATTTTTAATGTAAATAAAGTATTGAGTAGTCTTCATATTAGTTACGATTCATCAAATGCCAAACTGGTATACGACACTACTTTTACTCTTATTAGTGATGCAGACAGAAAAAGAATTGCAGCACAGGCTTCATTTATAAGAGCGTATCATTATTTTAATCTGGTTAGATTGTATGGGGGTGTTTTTCTGATTGATAGGCCTGTAACAGCTGCAGAATCTAAAAGCATCAATCGCTCCTCTGTACAAGCTATTTATAATTTAATTATTGCTGATCTTAAAAACGCCAATCAATTCGGTGAACCTTCCAAATATGCAAATATTGCAAAAAATGATTTAGGCAGAGCTAATAAATGGGCTGCTCAAGCCTTATTGGCGAAAGTGTATTTAACTCTTAATAATAAACCACAGGCAAGAATTCTGTTAGATAGTGTTATTTACCAAAGTGGCTATAATCTTCAACCCAAATATGAAGATGTGTTTTCTACCACAAATGAGATGAATTCAGAAATATTATTTGCTGTAAGATATCAAGCAGGTAAAGTTGGTTTAGGCTCGCCTTTCCCAAATATGTTTGCTCCCTCTAGTAGTGGTAATGCTATTGTAAACGGAGATGGCGATGGTTATAATTACCCATCATATGACTTACCCTCTGCATATTCAAGTGCTGATCCAAGAAAAAATTTCAACATCAAGTACTATGGTTCAAAACTTTATTCGAACAAATATATTTTATATGATGATATTCATCATAATAGTCCATTGTTGTTTCAGGATGATGGTGAAAATGATTGGCCAGTTATTCGTTTTGCAGATGTCAAATTAATGATGGCAGAAGTTTTAGGATTTTCTGATTCTAGAGCTGTAGGTTTAATCAATGATATCAGAACCAGGGTAGGATTGCCAGATGTAACACCAACAACAGATGCTACTTTTGAACAATGCTTGAGTAATGAAAGAAGACTGGAATTCGCTTTTGAAAATCAACGTTGGTTTGATATGATTAGGTATAATGTTACAACTTCGACAATAACAGCTGAAAATATTTTGAAGGCTCATTTTGCTGCTATTTACAATCAACATTACGCATCTTATTTACCAGTGATAAGTTTGCAAACATTGCAATCTTATGTTACACATGAACATTTATTATTGCCCATACCTCAACGAGAAATTGACAACAATACACAATTAGTAATTCCTCAAAATCCCGGGTATTAATATTTATATGAAATTATTTTTTACCATATTGGGCTCTTTTTTATTATGTAGCAGTTTTTCACAAGAGCTTGTAAAAGATAGTACGGGAAAATATAAACCTGTTGTTTACCCGGCATCATTTTCTGCCAGTTTAGACGAAGTGTATACTACGGTTAATGATTGGAATGGAAGGATGGACGTTTACTACCAGCCCAATGAATTGGTTCCAACACCCATTATCATCAATATTCATGGTGGTGGTTGGAAAAATGGGGTAAAAGAATCACAAGGAGGCTTTACTCAGTTTTTTAAATCAAAAATTTCTATTGCAAATATTGAATATAGAATGACTAATCAGGCAACTGCTCCGGCTGCGGTAGAAGATGTAAGGTGCGCATTAATTTATATCATAAAGAATGCAAAAAAATTCAACATTGATGTGAACAAGATAGTTGTTTTGGGAGGATCAGCTGGCGGTCATTTAGCATTGATGACAGGGTTGCTCGGAAATAATCACATTTTTGATAGCAATTGCCTTTTAAATGATAAAATTAAAGTAGCTGCAATCATAGATAAATATGGAATTGCCGACGTTTGGGCTTGGGCTTATAATGATTATGGTTCTTCTGTAAGAAAAAGTAAATCTCCAGGTGATTGGTTAGGAACCAAGAAAAACGACGAACAATTTTCAAAATCAGTTTCTCCTATTTGGTATGTTGATAAAAACAGCCCGCCTACATTAATTATTCATGGCAACGCCGATTCAACTGTTCCTTATCAACAATCTATTGAACTATATAATAAATTCAAATTGGCCGGTGTAAAAACAGAATTTATAACAGTTGAGGGTGGAGGGCATGGAAAATTTACTAAAGAAAAAAATGCAGAACTAAATGATCGTATTATTCAATTTATTAAAGAGTCAATTCAGTAGGTTATGAAAAAAAATATTATTATTTTAATTTGGGCATTATTGTTTTTTAATACTGCTTTCTGTACTACAACTGTTGTCAATAACCTTGCCAGCTTAACTAGTACATTTTCAAATGCCAATCCAGGTGATATCATTGTTATCGCGAACGGAACGTATGATTGGGGCGCTGTTACGTTAGCTAATACAAAAGGGTCGTCTACTTCCAATTGGATAACTGTGAAAGCACAATCAAAGAATGGTGTCATTTTTACCGGCTCTACTTATTTTCAATTCAGTGGGTATAAAATTTCTATTGATGGATTTATCTTTTCAAACGGTAATGCATCCACTAATCCTGTTATCGCTTTCAGATCTTCCACCAGTTCTTTTGCTAATTATTCCAGAGTTACTAATTTAACTATTGATAATTATAATACTACATCTATTGATACAACTGTCGAAAATGAATGGATTGGGATATGGGGTGTGCACAATCGTGTCGATCATTGTACGTTAATCAATAAATCTAATCCAAGAGCTACTATTGTTGTATGGTATAGTACAGCTACTTTCCCAGAAAAATCTGTTTCTACTTTCCATCTCATTGATTCAAATTATTTTTATGGTCGTAGTTATATGGGAGGAAATGGGGGTGAGACCATTAGAGTTGGAGTGGGAAATAATTCTCGAACTGACGGCTATAACACTATTGAATACAATCTATTTGAAAATTGTACCCAAACTGAGCCAGAAATTGTGTCAAATAAGTCTTGTCACAACACATATCGATACAACACTTTCAAAAATTGCAATGGTGGATTGACCCTAAGAATGGGAAAGTATTGCGATGTATATGGAAATTATTTTATTGTGGACGATCTTACAAAGACTGATTCGTATGGGGTAAGAATTATTGATAAAGGACATAAAGTCTATAATAATTACTTTGAAGGTTTATTAGGAAGCCAATCGAGCAGCACAACCATGAGAACCCCGATTGTAATTTTTAATGGTTCTTTTGCAGCATCGGATAGTTTAAATCCACTTATTCTAAATGGTGAGTATTTGCCTGCCGATAGCGCTTTCGTTGCGTTTAACACAATCGTCAATTGTAAAGGAATCGGACTTAGAATTGGACACAATGATTATGGATCTGCTTTTTATCAACCAAAAGGGTTGAAGATTGGGAACAACATAATAAAAATGAGCACAGGTCAAGCTGCATTCAATGAAACTACAAATACATCTTTAACATATACCGCAGAAGGAAACAAATATAACGCACCTGATGGCTTGGGTATTACGCCCACAACAGGATTTTCTTCCAATAGTCTTTCTTTTGGTTCAAGAGCCAATGGAATCTTGTCAGCGCCATCTTCCGCGCAAGATGCTGCCGTTAATACATCCAGTTATGCTTCAATACTAGGTGGGTTAGACGCTCAAAAACAGACAAGATCTTCAACCTATGATATAGGATGTGATGAGATCAATGGAACAGGATTGGCTAGTACGCATCCGCTAGATTCTACGGAAGTGGGCGCCAATAAGGGTTCCGGCTCACCATCTTATCAGTCAATTACTTTTGCAGCACTGCCTGTTAAATCAATAGGAGATGCGGATTTTATTCCTTCTGCATCAGCGTCATCTGGACTTGCTCTGACTTTTACAAGCTCTAATCTTTTGGTTGCAACAATTGTAAATGGCAACATACATATCGTAGGGCCAGGTACAACTACCATTACTGCTTATCAAAATGGCAATGCCGTGTACGATACTGCCGATCCACAATCGCAAGTATTGACTGTAACAACTACTTATGCTTACGCAGTGTCATATACAACCGTATTGTTTGGCAGTGGATGTAATTGCACGGTTGGAAATTTAGTCACAAATAATTCTATGTATTACAACTTGAACTCTACTACAACGGGTACACGTAAAATAGATTGGTATGGAGTAATTAAAATTAATCAATCACCTGCTAGTGTAACCAAGTTTGTTGTGAATTATGATGGTAAATATTCTGCATCAAAAACTCAAGTCATATATCTATATAACTGGTCAACATTAAGCTGGACACAAATTAATAGTAAAACTGTTGGAACCTCTGATGTGCTAACTTCATATACACAAAATTCGCCTTCTAATTTTATTTCAGCTGATGGCGAAATAAGAGTAAGGGTTTATACTTCTGGCGGCACATCTAATTATATTTCATATGGTGACTGGATGCAGGTCATTGTGTATTCTTCAAGTACATCGAAACTAGCGTCTAATAGCTCCACTTCTGTCTCTAATAAATACATTTCTAATACGAATGTAATCACAGAGGAAGGGACAGATAAAGGTGTTCTATTATATACTTTGCAACAGTCAGCTAACGTAAATGCACTTATTGTAGATGCAGAGGGCAAGGTTATTAAAAATATTATCGAGAATGAATTACAAAAAATTGGAGATCATCAAATAAACTTTGATACCCATTCTTTGTCTATAGGAAAATATCGCATACTCTTGGAAGTGGGTAATTTTAAACAAACCATCAATTTTAATAAACGATAATAAGCATTTTATATTTACATAAAAACAATTCAATGAAAAAAGTATTTCTAGTTGCAGGATCTTTAATGATGGTTGCATTTTCTTTGGCACAAAAGAAAAACAAACCCAATATTTTATTTATTGCTGTAGATGATTTAAAACCAGAATTAGGTTGTTATGGTAACGGAGTGGTAAAAACGCCAAATATTGATAGATTGGCAAAAATGGGAACTGTGTTTTTAAATAATTATTGTCAACAAGCTGTTTGCGGACCAACTCGTGCTAGTTTAATGACAGGTAAGCGTCCAGATAATACAAAAGTTTGGGACTTAAGAACAAAAATGCGTGAAGTAAGTCCTGATATTGTAACGCTTCCTCAATATTTAATTACACAAGGATATACAACTTCTGGTGTAGGTAAAATTTTTCATCCAAGCTGCATTGATAAAAAGTCTGATGAAAAATCATGGAGTATTCCATTTTTAAAAGCTACGGCGGCAGATTATCCAGAAGGCATGGGAGAACCTGCAATGAAACATTATCAAAAACCAGAAACTAAAGCAGCAATAAATAAAGATGATGTTGATGGAAAAAATAAAAAAGATAAAGATAATGATGAAGGAAATGAAACGATTTCGGGTAACGTAAAACCATCATCAGAATGTATAGATGTGCCTGATAACGCATATGAGGATGGCGCCGATGCTCTTATTGCTAAAGAATCCATCATTAAATTATCTAAAGAAAAAAATCCATTCTTTTTTGCAGTAGGTTTTCATAAGCCTCATTTGCCATTTGTTTCTCCAAAAAAATATTGGGATTTATATAAAAGAGAAGATATGCCAATTGCAGAGTTTCAGCAACATGCAGCAAACGAAGTATTTATAGCATACGAATCTTCTGGCGAGTTGAGAAATTATACTGATATTCCCGCATATACAAGCTTTCCGAAAGAAGATTTAAGGGCAGGGTTAAAAGTAGAAAAACAAAAAGAACTTGTACATGCATATTACGCAGCTATTTCATATGTAGACGCACAAATCGGCCTATTGCTTAACACACTTGATTCATTAGGTACTTTAAACAATACCGTTATTGTTTTGTGGGGAGATCATGGCTGGCATCTAGGCGACCATGACATGTGGGGTAAGCATACAAATTTTGAACAAGCAACCAGATCTCCACTAATCTTTGCAGCTCCTGGAATGAAACCTGGTAAAACAAAATCTTTATCAGAGCATGTGGATGTATTCCCGACTATTTGCGATTTAGCAAATGTGCCTGTACCCACTTTTTTAGATGGTAAAAGTTTGAAGTCTGTAATGGCGAACAATAAAACTACCATTATGGATTATGCGGTGAGCCAATACCCAAGAAAGTTAAAAGGAGATGTAGCTAAAAAAATGGGATTTGCAAATGGTAAATTAATGGGGTATAGTATTCGAACAGATAAATATAGATATACAGTTTGGCTGAACAATGACTTTAGAAGTAATGAGCCTTATTCAGATTCAAGAGTATATGCCAAAGAATTATATGATTATGTGAAAGATCCACTTGAAAAGGTAAATGCCGTAGATCTAAAAGAGTATAAAGATATAGTAAAGGATATGCACTCAAAACTATTGGCATATTTGAAAGAACACGAAGGCAAGTAATCTGAAATCAATAAATTTTTTAATAGCACAAGAAATTGTGCTATTTTTTTTATTAACAAAAGAAGGGGCATTTATTAAAAATGGTTAAAAAAAACCTGCTTTTTTGAATTTTTTCTCAAGAATGTCTAGAAATAATTTAAAATAGATATAGAAATCACCACGATTATTTGTAATTTAGTCCGTCGGAAAAAACAACTGATTTTCAGTCGTTTATCTTGATAATATCTATTCATCACAATAACACTTACAAATTAGAAAAAACAATGAGCAAGAAAGTCGTAACCATGGGAGAAATTATGTTGAGATTGTCAACCCCCGATTTTAAGAGATTTGTACAAGCCGATTCTTTTGATGTTACATACGGTGGAGGTGAAGCTAATGTGGCTGCCGCATTATGTAATTATGGATTGAATGGAACCTTCGTAACCAAAGTTCCTAATAATCCTATTGGACAGTCTGCTATTAATCACTTGCGTCGTTATGGTGTAGATACTCAATTCATCGCTAGGGGTGGAGATAGATTAGGGATTTATTTTTTAGAAACGGGCGCTTCTATGAGAGCATCTCAAGTTGTATATGATAGAGCAGGCGCTTCTATCGCAGATGTTGATGCTTCAGAATTTGATTTCGATAAAATCTTAGAAGGTGCTTCTTGGTTTCATACAACAGGCATCACACCTGCATTGAGCGATAAAGCTGCTGCATTAACAGAAGCCGCTTTGAAAGCTGCAAAAGCAAAGGGCATTACTACAAGTATAGATTTGAATTATAGAAAAAAATTATGGAGCAAAGAAAAAGCTCGTGAAGTCATGACAAAATTATGTCAATATGTAGACGTTTGTATTGGTAATGAAGAAGATGCCGATACAACATTAGGCTTCAAAGCAAAGGATACTGATGTTACTAAAGGAGAATTGAATTTAGATGGCTTTAAAGATGTGTTTAAGCAAATGAAAGATAAATTTGGTTTTAAATTCATCGCTTCTTCACTAAGAGAAAGTCATAGTGCAAGTGATAACGGATGGAGTGCTTTAGTGTACGATGGGAATGAGTTTTATCATACTAAAGAATACAATGTTCGTATTGTAGACAGAGTAGGAAGTGGAGATAGCTTTGCAAGCGGTTTAATTTACGGGTTGGTTACGGGCATGCCTATGCCAGAAGCTGCAGAATTTGGTGTTGCGGCGAGCGCATTAAAACATACTATCCCTGGTGATTTAAATCACGCAACATTATCTGAAGTAAAAGATTTAATGAAAGGAGACGGTTCAGGTAGGGTTCAACGTTAATCGTTTTTTCTTTCAAAAATCAAAAAAACTTGCCATGATTATAGATAGTATACAAAATGCAAAAAAATACTTTTCAATACATCCGTTATTTGAAAAAGCTTTTCAATATTTAAAGGAACAAGATTTAATTGCTTTAGAAGTTGGAAAAGCGGATGTTGCAGACGGGTTAAAGATTATCATTAGTGATGCTCCAGGTAAAACCGCCGAAGCAAGCTTATCAAAATTTGAGTGCCACAATGAAAACATTGACATTCAAGTTTGTGTAAAGGGGCATGAAACAATCGGTTGGAAACCCAGAGAAAAGTGCATGATCCCTAACGGAGAGTATAACTCCGAAAAAGACGTTCAGTTTTTTAAAGATCAACCAGATATGTTCTTTCAACTTACAGATGGTCAATTCGCCATTTTTTATCCCAGCGATGTACATGCTCCAATGATAGGAAATGAAAATGAAAACATAAAAAAGATTGTTTTCAAGGTGAAAATTTAATTAATATAAATATCGTTTTGTATTGAATACAAACGAATTATGTAAAAAAAATAACATGAAACAAAAAGTTACCGAAAGCATTATACAACAAGGAATGTTACCATTGTATTTCAATGCAGATGAAACAACAAGCGTTGAAATATTAAAATCAATTTACAAAGCAGGAGTGAAAGCAGTAGAGTATACGAATCGTGGAGAAGCGGCATTAAGCAATTTCAAAAAGTTGGTAGCTGTAAGAAACGAAGAGATGAAAGACATGTTGTTAGGGGTTGGAACAATTAAAAACCTTCAACAAGCTGAAGATTATATCGCAGCAGGCTGTGATTTTATGGTGAGTCCGGGTTTTGTTAAAGAAGTATCTGACAAAGCAAATAGCATTGGTATGTTTTATGCACCGGGATGTATGACTCCTTCTGAAATTATTGCTGCTGAAAACAATGGAGTTACGTTTATTAAATTATTCCCCGGAAATATGTTAGGCCCGGAGTTTTTATCAAGCATCAAAGAAATTTTCCCAAAGCTGTTATTTATGCCTACAGGTGGGGTAGATACGACTAAAGAAAATATCGAAGGCTGGTTCAAGGCCGGCGTTTGTGCGGTAGGGATGGGAAGTAAATTGATAAGCAAAAAATTAATGGAAGAGAAAAATTATGAAGCCATTGAAACCATTACTAAACAAGTAATGGAACTGATACAAAGTATAAAAAAATAAACGATGCTACAAAGCCAAACCATGACTAAGTACAGGTGGACAATCTGTTCGCTTATATTTTTTGCAACAACCATAAACTATCTCGATAGGGCTGTAATAAGTCTCTTAAAGCCTTATTTAGCAGCTGCATTTGAATGGAGTAAAGTAGAAGAAGTTGCTAATTATGCAAATATTGAAATCGCATTTAAAATAGCGTATGCGCTAGGTATGTTATTTGCCGGTCGTTTGATTGATAAATTAGGAACAAAAATTGGGTATGCAGTAGCAACTGGACTATGGAGTATTGCTGCAGTATTGCACGCACTTGCCACAGGTACTGGAGGCTTTAGTTTGGCGAGAATTTTTTTGGGTGTAACCGAAGCGGGTAATTTTCCTGCAGCTATCAAAGCGACTGCCGAATGGTTTCCAAAAAAAGAAAGAGCATTGGCTACAGGTATTTTTAACTCAGGATCAAATATTGGTGCAATTATTGCTCCTTTAACAGTGCCCTTAATTGCAGAAAAATTAGGTTGGCAATGGGCTTTTATTTTAACAGGCGCCATTGGGTTTGTTTGGTTGATACTTTGGTTTATTTATTATGAAGTACCAAGTAAACAGAAGAAGATTTCGCAGGCTGAATTTGATTATATCCATTCAGATAAAGAAGAAGAGCCAGTTCAACAACAAAAAGTTTCTTGGTTCAGATTATTACAATTCAGACAAACCTGGGCTTTTGCAATTGGTAAATTATTAACTGATCCTATATGGTGGTTTTATCTGTTTTGGCTTCCTGATTTTTTAGGTAAACAGTACGGTTTAAAAGGCACCGCCATTGCACTACCTACAGCATTAGTTTATGTAATTTCTAGCATAGGAAGTATAGGGGGCGGATATTTACCTTTAACATTCATCAATAAAGGTTGGCCAGTTTTTAAAGCTAGAAAAACAAGTATGTTGATTTATGCTTTTTGTGTTTTGCCGATTGTGTTTGCACAATTATTGGGTAGTTTGGATATGTGGTTGGCTGTGTTAGTAATTGGGTTAGCAGCAGCTGCGCATCAGGCTTGGAGTGCTAATATTTTCACAACTGTAAGTGATATGTTTCCAAAATCAGCTACGGCATCTGTAACTGGTATTGGTGGCATGTTTGGTGGAATCGGCGGAATTATGTTATCGCTATTTGTTCAGAAAAAAATGTTTGTTTACTACGAAAGTATTAATCAAATACAAACTGGATATTATATCATGTTTTTTATTTGTGGGGCAGCTTATCTTCTAGGGTGGTTGATTATGCATTTATTAGTTCCGAAAATGAAGAAAATAGAAATTTAATTTAAGGCCACATTGTTTTAGGCCAATACTTAATTTAATATAAAATTTTGGCATCGTTGCCGGAAACGATAACGTATTGTGTTGTTAGACAAAATTTAAAATTCTACAGTATTAAGTATTGCTTTTAAAGAACATCTTAAATAAAATACAAATTTTTGAACAACTATTTGGTCAGTGAGTTTGTTTATTAAGGTAATTTGCGTGTTTAGTGTGACTTGTTCTATAATTTATTAATCGATTATTAAAGATTACTTGCCAAAATGAATAGGATTTTTAAATTAGTATCATTTACTGTTTTTTTTACAGGCTTGATGCAAACCTCTTTCTCTCAAACAACTGTTTTCTTTGATAATTTTAATAGGACCTCTCTAAATTCAAGTGGTATTTATACGATTGTTGCTGGAAGTGGTACAGTTAATACAGTAGTGAATACTGCTCCTGATTCTTGTTTAAATATGCTGGGTGTTCAATCGCCTGCTACTGGCATTGCAGAAAAGCATTCAGTAGTTGGGTCATTCTCATTTTTTAATTCTGCATTCAATAACACTCTTGCCAATAATACGGGTGATGTTACTTGGTCTTTTAACATGAAAGTGGGGAAATCTTTATCAACAGCTTTCACAAACAGTGCAGGTACTTCAGTTCAAAATGCTTCCGGAGTGGTTTTGGTATCTACAGCATCAGATTTGTCTGCATCGGGGTCAAACGGATATGTTGTGTATATGAGAGCTACTAGTAGCGGTTCAACTTCTACGGTAGTTTGTTTGGCAAAGTTTACAAATGGACTAAATGGTTCTGGCACCAATAAGGTATCCGATTTAGATACAAGTCTTCCTTTAACTTTAGGAACTTCTTGGGCCAGCATAAAAGTAATCTATACTCCATTTAACAATAACTGGACTTTTTATGTAAAAGATGAGATACTGCTTTCAGGAACACCAAGCGATCCATCTTTGGTAAATGCTGCTTCAACCAATTTAAGGACATCTCCCATAGGAACTGTCATAAATAATAGCTCCTACACTAATGTAGCTATGAGCAATTTTGGATTTATGTGGGCGCATACTAATACAAATAATGCTGCTACAAATGCTCGTTATGATAATTTTAAGGTGACTGTAGCTCCATCAGTTCTTTTTCTCAATCCTACATCATTAACGTTTCCTTCTACAGATATAGGTGCTAGTAGTGTCATTAAAGGGTTTACGATTGATTCTGCATTAAGTGTGGGTTCAAATTTGGTAATTACTCCAAAAACAAATGATTTTCAATTATCTACTGATAGTATAACTTTTGCTACCGGCCCATTAACCGTTGCTCCAACTTCCGGATCAAGTGTTTATAATAAGCGCATTTATGTAAAATTTACACCTGTTGCCGGAAATTACAATAAAGACACACTCTCTTTTTCCAATGATGTAAAAACGTTGCTACTGAAAGGAACTCTAAAAAAATATTACATCTATTCTCCGGGCTTAGCACAAGGTGCAGCCAATTTGAGTGCATGGCGCGGACGTTCAGATTATACTGGGGCTGCAATTCCACATGATTTTACATCAGACAGTGTTACGTATTATGTATGGTCTGACGATTATTGTAATGCAAGCTGGACAGTAGCTGGTGCCGGTACTAAAATTGTCATTGGTGATCCTTCTAAACCAGGGGTGTTTTTTAGAACCAGAACTGCTGGTAAATTAACAACGGTTTCTCCAGT
Source organism: Chitinophagaceae bacterium (assembly GCA_947452965.1). Taxonomy (GTDB): domain Bacteria; phylum Bacteroidota; class Bacteroidia; order Chitinophagales; family Chitinophagaceae; genus Ferruginibacter. Next base: position 24,208 of record CANGEW010000016.1, read on the forward strand.
AGTCATCGATATGCCAAGTGCATCCTCCGGTGCAAACGTTTTGTATTTAAGTGACACAACATCTGATAATACTACTCCTAGGTTTGGTACATTGGATGCTAATTCAGAAGTACATTTCAGAAATTCAAGTTCTTTTGCGCAATCGGCAACGTTTGGTAAGTTATTTATTGATAGCACCAAAAACACATCATTTAGTCAAATCCAAACCATACAATCTGTATTTAAAGTAGATTCAACAGCTACTGCAACAATGTCTGGTTGTACAAATTGCTACGTGGCATTGAATTCCGGAGCATTACTTGTTGTGAATGGAACGTTGAAAGTGTATAAAGATTATGGTTTTACGGCGAATAACTTGGGCTCTCCAAGTAGTGCCAATAAAGGCTTTCAATTTCTTGGCAATGAAAATATCATTTTAGGCTCAAGATCTACCATTGGATACTACAGAACAACTTCAAATGCACAAACAATTGATGCAAGAACAGATTATGTAAATCTGGTATTGTCTGGCATTTCAAATGATAAAATTTTTGCAGCGGGTTCAACGTTGGTTTCCGGTAATTTAATTGATTCAACTACTGGAGGTAGTGTTGTTTCCCTTGGAGGAGACACCAGGGCGAAAAACGTATACTTGTATGATACTTTACAGGTTGGGTCTAATACGTTAACTATAGATAGTGCGTTTACAGGTAACAGTTATACATCTTCTAATAATGTGGTTGCTGCTCAGGGCGGTTTATATTGTAATGGATCATCCAATCTTGTATTAAATGGTACTGCAGGAACAATTAGGTTTATTTCTGGGGGAAGAGATATAAGAAACCTCAGCCTTGGAAATAATGCGAACGTTACTTTAGGAGATTCTTTATATATTTCTGGAGGCACAAATTATGGTAGTGTTTCTGTTGGCAGTAGTGCCACATTAAATACAAGTGGATGGTTAACCCTACGTTCAAACGATTTGGGAACTGCACGAATAGGAACTGTAAATGGTTCAATTTTGGGTAACGCAACTATAGAAAGATATCTTCAAAATAAAAAAGCCTGGCGTTTGTTGTCAATGCCAACCAATCATGACGCAGCAACTATTAATCAGTCATGGATGGAAGGTGGTACAAGTAATAATGATCCTGTTAACGGATATGGAATACAGATAACTGGTCCAGGTGGTGTGGCGGCAGGTTTTGATGCGGTTTCAGCTCAGCCCTCTATGAAATATTTAGATCCATCAACTAATCAATGGGTTGGCATATCAACAACCAATGCAAATTTCGAAAATCAAAAAGCATACATGGTTTTTGTGAGAGGTAATAGATCGGTTACTTCATTTGGTCAATCTTCAACATCTACCATTCTCCGTGAACAGGGGTCTTTAAAAACAGGAACTGTAAATTACACAAATTTAGGTACGGGTGATGGTCAATATGTGGGTATTGGAAATCCATACGCTTCACCCATTTCATTGTCAAATATTCTTAGCACTAATTTAGATAAGTCTTATTATTTATGGGATCCAGCTCTAACTGGTACTTCTGGTTATGGGGCCTATCAACAATTTTCGGTTGATGGTTCGGGTGTAGTATCTGTAGCACCGGGTGGAGGAAGTTATGGTGCAAATAAGTATGTAGAATCTGGTCAAGGCTTTTTAGTGCATACTTCAGGTGGAGTAGGTAGTATTACTTTTAATGAAACCGACAAAGTAAATGCAAGCAATTTAGTATCTCGTCAGAATAGTCAAATTAAATCAATTCGTGCTAATTTGATTAAAAAGATGAACGGTACAAATGTTTTAGTTGATGGAGTTTTGAATTTATACGACTCTTCTTATTCAAATCTTATTGATATATATGACACTAAGAAGATATTGAATCCAAACGAAAATCTTTCATTAAGTTCTACAACTAATTTACTGGCGATAGAAAGAAGAATGAATGTAAGTGAACTGGATACAGTCTTTTTTGCTGTTTCCAATTTAAAAACAGCTGATTACCAATTTGAATTCACCCCTGAATTTATGCAGGGATACAAGTTTGAAGCCTTATTGTTGGACAATTATCTGCGTACACAAATACCTGTTAGTCTGGTAAATCAAACAATAGTCGACTTCAGTGTAACAAACGATGCGGCATCATTTGCATCAAACAGGTTCATGCTGGTTTTTAAACCAAGTGTTTCGCTTCCGGTTAGAAATATTATTACAAAAGCCAGTAAAAAACAAGAGGGGGTTTTAATAAGCTGGCAAGTTGAAGGGCAAGAAGATGTTGTTATGTATCAGGTTGAAAAGTCAGCAGATGGAAAATGTTTCTCAAAAATAGGAGAGTTGTTCGCCTCGAAATCTTTGATATATTCACATGAAGATCCTCATCCATTGTCAACAAATTACTACAGGGTTATAGCAGTAAGTAAATCAGGTCTCAAACAATACAGTAATGTAGTATTGATTTCTATGGATGAAGTAAAAGCAAGTAGTTTTTCTGTAGTTCCAAATCCGGTTTCAAGAGAAAATGGATTGCATATTGAATGCAAAAATGTACCCGTTGGATTATATCAAATCAGTATACAGGATTTTGCTGCTAAGAAATTGGGTAGTTCTAGCATTAAAGTAATGTCTAATACAAAAAAAATAGACTTGCCAATAGCTTCAAATATTCCTTCTGGCGCCTATTTGTTGAATATAAATGGCGAAAATTTCAATAATTCATTCACGATAATTATTCAATAAAATTTATTCTCTTTCGTTCACCTATTTATATTTACCGATACCCTTTCCGGCAACGATACCGGTAATGAAAATCATTAAAATAAGCACACATTCGTTCAAGTTTTTAAGATAATTTCAAAAAAAATCAAATAAAATTTGATAAGAATTATCAAAACTATGTTAATAATAACATTGACTTAAACATAAATTTGGTTACGATTGCGATGACTATTTCTTCTTCGAGAAATTATAGTTTACACAATAGTAGCTTCCGCCCCCTACAATTACTATTTTGCTTAACAACTAACGATTCAAATCAAATCAATTGCCATGATTACAACATCATCTATTCTGGAAGTATTGTCTTCTTTCATGAACAAAGTGACAATCTCATTAAGAAGTTTTTTGGTTTTCATGCTGAGTTTATTTGTGTTGCAGTTTGTTCAAACTGAAACAGGATATGCACAGACTCAGTCTTACACAACAGCTGGATCCTACAACTGGACGTGTCCAACAGGCATTACAAGTGTTCAGGTAGAGTGCTGGGGTGGAGGCGGTGGCGGTGCCGGTTCAGGAAGTTCAACTAACTTCTACACAGGTGGTGGTGGTGCTGGTGGAAACTACTCCAAGGCAATGGTTTCAGTAACTCCGGGTACAACATATACCATAGTAGTGGGTGCTGGTGGTACTGCTGGCCCAAGCTCAGGTAATACAAATGCCGGTAATGGAGGTAATTCTATTTTCGGAAGCAACTTGTTAATTGCAAGTGGTGGAACAGGTGGTGTAGGAGGTTCAACACAACAAAAAGCAGGTGCAGGTGGTGGAAATGGCGGTATTTATGGATATACTATAACTTCTGCAGGTTCAGGATATTCTAGTAGCCCTACTGTAGTGGTTGGAACTGCTTGGTCGGCTAGTGCGACCTATACCTTAAATCAACAGGTATTCAATGCATCAAAATTATATACAGTTACAACAGCCGGAACATCTGGTACAGTTGCTCCAACACATTCAAGTGGTGCTGTTGCTGCTACAGGAGGTTCTGCTGTATTAACCTATGCTGGTATTGCTGCAACTGCTGCAGCTACTACTACAGGAACGTCTCCAAACAAAACAGTGGATAATGTGTATCCTGTTAACATGGGTTCAGGGTATCTTGCTGCTCCAACAATTACAATAACAGGGAATGCAACGGCAACAGCTAATGTAAACTTGGTAAATGTTACAGGTGCTACCACTTTCTATGTTGGTGGTAATGGTGCAAATGGTACATATACCCAAGCAAGCACTTCAAATGCATCAGGTGGTGGTGGTGGTTCTGCAGGAACATCAAGTAATGGTAATGCTGCATCAGGAACGACTGGCGGTACTGCAGTTACAGGTGGTGGTGCAGGTGCTAATGGTACTTCAACCAATGCTACAGCTGGTTCAAATGCTACTCAAGTTGGAGGAGGAGGATCGGGTGCTGTTGGTGTTTCAAAAACTGGTGGTGCTGGATATCAAGGTAAAGTAGTGATCACATATCCTATTATTTCTTCTAGCTCTAGCATGCTAGGATTCTCAACAATTTTAAATACGGCATCTGCCTCACAGTCGTTTACTATTTCAGGAACAGATATGAATGCAGGTATATTGGTTACAGCACCAAGTGGATTTGAGGTTTCAACTGATAATTCCAGTTATTCAACCTCTCTTACTGTAGGTGCTGCAGGAACGATTTCTTCTACAACTATTTATTTAAGAATTAGTGCATCTGCTTCCGTTGGATCTTATAACGGATTAAGTGTGGCTTTAACAAGTAGTGGTGCTGCAACTGTCAATGTTTCTATTCCTAACAGTTCGGTAACTTCTTCTGCTACACCCACTATCTTAAGCAGTACATCTTCATTATCAGCTTTTCCAAATACACAAGCAGGTAGTTCATCAACAAGTGCTAGTTTTTCTGTTTCAGGAAGTAACCTAACTTCTGATATTACAATAACGGCTCCATCAAATTATCAAGTTTCTTTAAGCAGTGGAAGTGGATTTGGTTCAAGTGTGACTTTATCTCAATCAAGTGGTTCTGTTGCATTAACTACTGTTTACGTTAGATTCAGCCCTACCGGTTTGGGCTCAAATAGTGGAAATATAAACATCACTTCAACAGGTGCTACTAACCAAACGGTTTCTGTTAGTGGCTATATCAGCAAGTTTTACTACAAAGGTTCCGGTTCATTAGAAAGCACATCGAGTTGGTCTTCTTTATCAGATGGAACAGGTATTGCACCTGCAGATTTCACAACAGCAGGAATTACTTACAATATTCTTTCTGCAGCAACTACAACGGCAAATTGGACAGTTTCAGGTGCAGGTTCAAAAGTAATTGTTGGAGATGCTTCTGCAGTTGCTACTTCTTTAACAATAACATCTGCGGGCAAAATTACAGGTACTGTTGATCTTACGGCGGCGGCTTCTGGCTCCAATAATTTAATTCTGTCTACACCCGATACGTTGAATTTCCCAACCTTCGGAACTATCAATGCAGCAAGTACAATAACATATGCTGCTGGATCTCGTCAGTTTGTTAAGCTTTCTGGATTAACCTATCCAAATCTTTCTATTGCAAACACTGCTGATTCAGTGATTCTATCAGGTTCTTTAACTGTGAATGATTTAAGTGTATCAGGATTGTTAGCATTAGACAATTTGACTTCAGGAAGAATTCTAACGGTTCAAGGGAATATGAATTTATCTGGTTCGAATGGTATTGTGAATAGAGGAGGGTCGAGTGTAATGAATATGACATTATCTGGAACCGGAAAAACCATTACAAATACAGCATCAGCCAATAACTTTGGTAAAACCAATTTAATAATAAATGGGTCTTATTCACTAGCTTCCGATTTTTATTATAATACTACTTCTTCCATAGGTACAACTGTTGTTAGAGCAATCTCAGGAACTGGTTCATTAAGTGTAGGAAGTTATACCCTAAACATGGGTGTTAGTGCATTGCCTTTGTCAACAGTAACTACCACTTCAAGTAGTATTATCAAAACGGCGAATGTAGCAACTGCTCCATTTAATAGTGGATTAACATGGAATGGTAAAATGGTATTTAATGCCACTTCGGGTAAACAATGGATTTTATCAGGCACGTACAATAAATTGAGTCTGGAAAATGCTTCTGGAATTGATACATTGGCTGCAAATATTACTGTGAATGATTCACTAAATCTGGGTGCTGGAGTATTGTTAGGAAAGTATGGTGCGAATGATTTCAAAGTAATTGCAAATGGGGCCGTTAGCAGATCTACCGGTTGGATGAATGGATCTTTGCAACGTCCTGTTACATCAACTGGAACCTATGTGTTTGATATTGGAGATGCTGCGAATTATACTCCTGCTTCATTGAACGTTACTTCAATAACTAATTCTGGTAATGTGTTGGTTTCAACAAAAACAGGCTTGAGTGCTCAATCTGCTTATGCATCTTTGGGATTATTGTCAACAAACGCTTTGAATAGATATTGGAACATTAGTTCTCCAGATGGATTTGCAGGTTCTTATGCAGGTAGTTATACTTACAACAATGCGACCGATGTGTTAGGAAGTCCGACAGTTTCTTCATTACGAGCTGCTGTGTATGGTTCAGCTTCTTGGTCATATCTTGGTCTGGTAACTTCAGCAAGTAGTTCTATTATTGCAGCGCCATCAAGTACTACATTAGGAGATGTGGTTTTTGCCTCTGGAAGAGCTATAACATTCACTGCTGTAGATACATTTAAAAATGTAAATGCTTCAGACCCTGCTTTTAGATATACTTTAAACGGTACATTATTTAGCGGAGATGCGGCAACTGGCTCTATGTCGAGAGTATCAGGTGAAACACCTGGTTTATATGCAATTCAACAAGGTTCTTTGTCTGTTGCTCCTAACACAAATATTTACGACATTTCGTTTGTTGGTGCAACCATGACAATTCTTTCTGATGCAAATCCTGTTACCAATTTAACGGCAACGCATAAGTCAAATAATATTGTTCGTTTATCCTGGACTTCTCCAATAGGTACTTACGATAATCTTTTGATTTTTGCACGACCATCATCAGTAACTCACACGCCATCTGGCTCAGGAGCAAACTATAACAATGCAAATAATGACATCACAAATGCTGGAGTCTATGGTACAGATAACTTCTTAGTATACTCCGGAACTGGTAATAGTGTAGAAATAACAGGGTTGTCTAATTCTACTGATTATAATTTTGTTGTGTATTCGTACAATGGTAGTAGTTACTCTATTGCTTCTAGTATTAATGTTACCACCACTTTGCCGGCTACAACATCTTTGGCCTCTTCTTATGGAAATGCTCAGTCAACTATAAGTTGGACAAATCCTGCTTATTATGGCACACAATCAAACTATTGGGATGAGGTGATTGTAGTTGCGAAATCAGGTAGTGCGGTAGATCAAACTCCATCAGGAGATGCTTCGTCTTATACTGCAAGCAGTGTGTTTGGAAATGGTACTGATTTAGGATCAGGTAATTATATCGTATACAAAGGAACTGGAACAAGTGTTACAGTTACTGGATTAACCAATGCTACTGCTCAATACTTTAAAACATATGTAAGACATGGATCTGTTTGGTCAGCAGCTCAATCAACTTCGGTTACACCTAATGTGTATGTTGTTGGTGATTATGGATCATTAGGATCAGGCATGTGGACAACAACTGCAGCGAATTGGCGTAAATGGGACGGTGCATCATGGTCTGTAGTTCCTTCAACAGCTCCTACTGGAACAGATAACGTATTCATTTTGTCAGGACATACAGTGAGAGTAGATGCTTCTACTAGAAATTGTAAAAATCTTACAATTGAATCTTCTGCTATGTTGAAATCAGATAGTCTTGTAAATAAAACTTGTTTCATTAAAGTATATGGCTCAAAAGTGGATGTAAAACCTAATGCTAATTTGGGTCAAACCGGCACTGGAAATAGTGCAGATGGTATAAGTATCGATGTTTTCTCGCCTTCATTAACCTTTACAGGTGGAGGTACTATTAATTTATCAAGAATGCGTCATAGTGATAGCACGGCTACATCAACTGTAATTATCGATAATAACATGACGATGCATTATCATGGTTCTACTAATGCGGGTAATGCGGGTGCGATTTATACAAATTCACCTATGCCAACTTCTTATGCAGTAACACATGTTCTAACAATTAATGCTGGAAAAACATTAACGTTTGATCAGTTTTCATGCTATACTCCTTTAAGTGGGGCTAACAATAATTCGGTTACGAATAAAGTATTTAATATAAACGGAAACATGACTTTCTTAGATGGACAAATCTCTGGGAATCCAACAGCTCCTGCTTCTGCTTTTGTTGGAAATGCAAATGGATACTTTAGTCTTGGAACTACTACAGGTAGTTCAACAACTATTAATATCGGAAGTACTGGTAGTCTTAATGTTTCTGAATTCTATCCAAACGGAACACAATCTGGTGATGTTGCTGGAACAGGTACAGCTATTACAATTAACGTAGCTTCAGGCGGCAGTTTAAATGTTTCAAAAATTGCTGATTTTAGAAATGCATCACAAATTGTTTCTGGTGCTGGTTCGTTTAATTTGTCTAGTGGTGGCGTTATGAGAATCGGATCTGCTGTTGGTATCACAAATTCAGATGCTTCAGGCCCAATTCAAACTTCAACTCGTACTTATCCAACAAACGCACTTTACAAATATGAGTCAACTTCTGCACAGGTTACAGGTAATGGTTTGCCTTCAAGCATAAGTGGATTAACAGTTTCCAATGTTTCTGGAGTTACTTTAAGTAACAATGTAACTGTTACAGATTCTCTTACTTTGACAAATGGGGTTGTTTCTACAGGATCATACACTTTAACCTCAAATGGAATTACTAACAGAACTTCTGGATGGGTTGCAGGTAATCTTAAAAAATCTGTTACAACAGGAGCAACTAATAAAACGTTTGAAATAGGAGGCGCTTCTAATTACCGTCCTGTAGTACTGAGCTTTGCCAATGTTTCAACATCAGGAAGTATTACTGCAAGTGTTTCTCAGGCAGATGGAGCACATCCTCAAATTAATACATCTAACATTAGTCGAAGCAATCGTTTAAATAGATATTGGACACTAACCAACAACGGTGTTGTGCTTGATAGTTATAATGCAACTTTTAGTTTTGTTGCTTCAGATATTTTAAACAGTGCAACTACATCGAGTTTTATTGTTGGTAATTACAATGCAAATTGGGTGTATCCTACTGTTGGAACGAAAACTTCCACGTCAACACAAATTACAGGAGCCACAAATTTTGGTGATTTCCAAATTGGCCAAAGTTGTGCCACTTCTTCTGTTGAAACTGTTTCTGCTTGTGATAGTTACACTTGGCATGGCATTACATACACGGCCTCAACAAACACGCCAACATTTACTACTACAAATTCACAAGGATGTGATTCAGTTATAAATTTAAATTTAACAATTACCTCTTCTTCTGTAACTGCAACAACTGTATCAGCTTGCGACAGCTATACATGGACTGCAAATGGCCAAACATATTCAGCATCTGGTAATTATGCTAATGTTGTTGGATGTCATACAGATAGTTTATATCTAACAATTACTTCTTCTTCTGTATCTTCTATCATTGCATCTGCTTGTGATAGTTATACTTGGTCGGCAAACGGACAAACCTATACAACATCAGGCAATTACGCAAATGTTGAAGGATGTCATACAGATAGTTTATATCTCTCAATTACAAGTAGTACTCGTGACACATCTATTGTTTCTGCATGCGATAGTTACACCTGGACTTTGAATGGTCAAACATATTCAACAAGTGGAGTTTACTCAAATACAGTTGGTTGTGCTACTCATATTTTGCAATTAACAATAACACCAAGCAGTAGCGATACGACTACAGTGTCGGCATGTAATTCATATAATTGGTCTTCTTCAGGAAGTACTTATACAACAAGCGGAACTTATTATGTAGTAGCTGGTTGTTATACACAAGTGTTGAATCTGACTATCTCGAATAGCTATGTTACTGCAACTACAGCGTCTGTTTGTGATAGTTATACTTGGAGTGTAAATGGACAAACATATTCAACTAGCGGTAATTATGCAGTTGTTACTGGTTGTCATACAGATAGTTTGTATTTAACAATTAAACAACCAACCACATCAACAACCGATGTGTCGAATTGTGTTTCTTACTTATGGAATGGAACAACATATACAGCTAGTGGTTCTTATACCATTCATTTGACCAATGCTGCCGGTTGTGATTCAGCTGCAACATTAAACTTAACGATTAAACAACCGACTACATCAAGTACAGATGTATCTGAGTGTGTTTCATATACATGGAACGAAACGACATACACAGCGAGTGGATCATATGTGAAACACTTCACTAACGCTGCAGGATGTGATTCAGCTGCAACATTAAACTTAACGATTAAACAACTGACTACATCAAGTACAGATGTATCTGAGTGTGTTTCATATACATGGAACGAAACAACATACACAGCGAGTGGATCATATGTGAAACACTTCACTAACGCTGCTGGTTGTGATTCTGCTGCGACGTTAAACCTTACGATTAAGCAATCAAGTTCTAGCAGTTCATCAGTATCTGTATGTGCGAGTGCATTACCATATTCATGGAATGGATTAACATTTACAGAGGCTGGAA
>CANGEW010000017.1 GCA_947452965.1 Chitinophagaceae bacterium
GAACCCAACAACACCGAGTGTGTTAACTGGAAGTGCAGATGTATATGTATGTAGCAGTGCTTCAAGCTCAAATGTGTATACCTATAAGACATCAAAAATTGCGAGTGCGACTTCATACTTATGGACATTGCCAAGTGGAGTAAACATGATAAGTGGTCAGGGAGATACGTTGATAACAGTAACGTTTGATAGCACATACAGCACAGGATCAATATCTGTTAAATCGGTTAATCCATGTGGAATTAGTGCGGTTAAGACATTGGCTGTTACGAAGCGTTTGCCAGTTACACCAACTACATTGTTAGGAACAACTGATGTATGTACATCAATCGGAAACGGAACTACGTTGAGATACACTACCAATAAAGTTGCGAATGCAACTAGTTACTTGTGGAGTACACCAACAGGCGCAAGAATAGTTTCTGGTCAGGGTGATACATCGATACTAGTAGGTTTTGACTCATCATTTACTTCAGGTGTTATAGCAGTGAGATCTGTAAGTTCTTGCGGAGTGAATACTGCTTCTAAAACCTTAACACTTACTAAGTCAATCGCTGCAATGCCAAATGCTATTGTTCCAAATTTTTCAGGTGTGTGTCCAAATAAAATATACACTTATTCAATTCCGGCCATGCCTGCAAATGCAACTTCAATTGTATGGACAGTGCCATCTCCTGGGGTAATCATCTCTGGTCAAGGTACGTTGAAAATCACTGTGTCATTCTCATCTTCAACAGCTGCTACTATTTCTGGCAATGTAACAGCACAGGGGGTGAATGGATGTTCTGTAAGTGCCATCAAAACATTGGTTGTAAGAATAACAACATGTGCCGTTCCATTTGCCGTGCAATTAGGTAAAACACAGGTATCTGGTAATGAGCCGGTTATAGAAAATACTCCGGCAACTGTATCAAATTCACTAAATGTGGCGGTATATCCTAATCCTAGTACGAATTATTTTAATGTAAAGGTAAATAGCTCAAAAATTGATAAAATTCAGGTCAATATTGTCAATTTACAGGGTAATTTGATTAAAACTGTACTTGTAAATTCTAACGAATTGAGTCAAATAGGTGCGGATTTAAGGCCGGGAAGCTATATTTTACAAATAAATAATGGAAAAGAAATGAAGGCTGTTAAAATAATAAAGATGTAATGAGCGTTATAAGGACTAAATTTGATAGTTTTTTTGTTAAACTTTAAAACCCTTGTTGCGACACAGTAAAATAAAAATATATCTATATAAGATACTAATGCCAATAACTAAGTTTATTGGCATTAGTGCGTTTATTGATTTTACTGAAATTCGTTTAGATGTTTCAAATTCAAAGGTGTTATTAAAGTCAGTGTGCTCGAAAAAAATCATTTTTTTTATATTTCTCTTCCTCAGTTTGGCAATTGGAAAAGTATATAGTCAAACATTTTTGGGATTAGATGGCGGATTTGAAGGCTCAGCTACCATTGATAATACGGGAAACTCTACAGGAGCGGTATCAGCTAAATGGACAAGGGCTGGAACGGTATCGGCTATTGCAAACGAAACTTCAACAGTAAGGAGTGGAAGTCATTCGATGAAAATTTCATCTGCATCTACTACTTCGGCTAATATTTATTCTCCACAATTTTCACTCACTTCTTCAACTTCTAAATGGGTTGTTCAATATTATAGGCGTTCAGCAAGTACAACTAATACCCAAACACAAGAAGTGGGGGTTTATAGAAATACAACATTAACCAATTCAACATCTTATACTGTTGTTAGTGCTGCAAATGCATGGGAAAAAGTAGTGTTTGCTTCAGCTGGAGCCACCGCGGCAACTACTGGTTGTGGAGTGATATTAAATAAAGCAACAAATACTACAGGTGGCGATGTCTTTGTAGATGATTTTATCGTATATCTGGCCAATGCAGAGGATGCAACTGCGCCAAGTTCGGCAACTTCGGTAGTGGCAGCTCAAAATGGAACAAATCCTAGCACGGCTATAGATGTATCATGGACCGCCGCTAGTGGTGGTGTGGATAATGGAGGATATATGGTTGTAAGATATGCAACTACTCCAAATGCAGATAATGATCCTAACGTAAATGGGATATACGCAGTTAATAACACAATAAATAATGGAACAGGTGCATTAACGGGAACAGTAGTATATGTAGGTACTGCTTTATCCTTCACAAACACTGGCTTAACACCTGGGTTAACTTATTATTATAAGGTGTATACATATGACAAAGCCTACAATTATGCAGCAGAGGCAAGTGGAAATGCAACAACACAAGCTCCTTCCATAGTATTATCTTCTTCAAACCCTGCAGTATCGGCAGCAAATCTGGTATCGCTATCTACAAAAAATCCAATTTACAGATTTACAACAGCTATTACGAATGCTAATGCAACACTAACTGGAGTGTCGTTTACAACGGCAAATTCTTTGGCTACTGATATTACAAAATACCAGCTTTGGTATAACACTGCAGATAATTTATCTACAGCTTCGCAAGTGGGAACGGATATTACAAGTGCTTTGGGAACGGGGAGTCATAGTTTTTCCGGATTTTCACAATCAATAAATGCTGGTAGTACCGGTTATTTTTGGATTACTACAGATATAGATAACAATGCTATTAATGGGGACAGTATTAAAGTAAGTGCATTAACAACCGCTGATCTTACTTTTATGGCAGGTTCGAAATCCGGAACAGCTTATCTAGGTGGAAAACAAACCATTGTTGCTCCGTTAATTTTATTGTCATCTGATAATTTAGCAGTACCTGCAGGAGGTGTGCTGGCTTCAAGCGTAAAAAATCAAATTTATAAATTTTCTGCAGCCATCACTTCTTCTAATGCTACCATTAATACCGTAGCTTTTACTACAACCAATTCTCCTGCTACAGTTGTAAGTAAATATCAGCTTTGGTACAAAGCCACTGATTCATTCTCTAAAGCTACTCAAATTGGTACAGATATTACAATTGGTACAGGTGCAGGAACTCATACGTTTTCAGGTCTCACACAGATAATAAATTCAGGAACTACTGGTTATTTTTGGATTACAGCAGATATCTCTTCAACAGCCGTAGTAGGAGATACTGTTAAAGTGAGTTCAATCACTACCGGTAATATAGTATTTGCAGCTGGTAATAAATCAGGAACTATTTATACAGGAGGTACACAAACGGTTATTACAACAGCATCTGCTCCTACTATCACAACGATTACTCCATTAAATGCATCATTAAGTATAGCCTTTACAGCACCTACATCTAATGGTAGTTCTTTGATAACTAATTATCAATATTCTATCAATAATGGTTCAACTTATACGAATTTTAGTCCCGCTCAAAGTACATCGCCTCTGATAATTTCGGGGTTAAGTAACGGAGTAGCATATACGATAAAAATAAAGGCTGTCAATGCGGCGGGTGCTGGATTAGCAAGCAATGCTGTTTCAGGAACACCTATTTTTCCTCCGGTAATTTCAAGTGTATTATCGGCCAGCAGTGTTTATGGTACTGCTTCTACGTATGCAATTACTGCTTCGAATAGTCCAACTAGTTATAATGCTACAGGTTTGCCCTCAGGCATGACAATAAATACTTCTTCTGGAGTGATTTCGATTGCAGCAAATACTGGCGTAGGGGTTTATAATATTAAAATTTTTGCATACAATGGGCTCACTACTGGGGTTGATTCTGCAATATTAGTGTATACAGTTATAGCAGGTCCACCTAAAATGTTATCAATAAATAATATTGCTACTCAAACTGCAGGTAATGCATTTAGTATAGTTGTAAATTCTACGGATGAATATGGAAATCTTTCAAATGTAACAGATTCCACAACTATTGCATTATCATTGGTGAGTGGTTCAGATACTTTAGAAGGCAACTTAACAGGTATCATACCCGCAGGATCTAATAGTGTAACTTTTAGTAATTTATTATATTACACAGCAGAAGATACGGTAAGTGTTGCTGCAACAAAAATTTCAGGCTCCGCAATCTTATCTTCTGATACGAGTGCTATGTTTAGTGTGAGTCCGAATGTATTGTATTCTTTCTCTATAGAAGATACCGCAGGTGGGGACATCAACCCACAAACTATTAATGTTGGCTTCCCAATTAAAATAACTGCACAGGATGCTTATGATAACACAGTAACCAGTTTTGTAGGCCAAGTAAAACTTACCTCGTATAACGGAGTACTAAGTGGAGGTACATTAACCACAAGTAATTTTATAAATGGGGTTTGGATACCCTCCACATCATCTTATCCTAAATTTACCGCTACAGGCTTTGTTAATTTGGTAGCCACTGCGGCTAGTAATAATGCGATTATTGATACCAGTAACACTTTTGAAGTAGGAAATGTTTATTATTCGAGAAGTTCTGGAAACTGGAATAGTGGCATTTGGGCAACTACACCTACTGGAACCATTAATAGTTCAATAAGAATTGGAAATGCAGATGTTGCAGTGATTCAAAATGGAAATACAGTCACTGTTACCTCTGTAGATACATGTAAATCAGTTCAATTTAATGGAGCTTCGGCTACACTTTCTGTTAATACGGGGGTTAACTTATATGTAGTTAATGAAATAAAATTGAATAGTAATGCATCTGTATCAACTACTGCTAATATTACTGGAACAGGAAGTGTTGCTTGTCAATTGCTTTCTGTAGGAAACAAAACAACCAGACCTAGCAGTAGCCAGAGTTCTACTGTTAATTTAAGCATTACTAAATTGGATGTATCGGACAACGTTTATTTATACGGAAGAGATAATCGTGGCCGAAAAAACACACCTGTACTTAATGTTACAAACGGAACGATTATCATCAATGGAAATGTAAATTCAATTGGGCAGAGGAGTTCGGCGTCCTCTGTTACACTTTCGGGTAGCGCTAATTTAAGTTTTATCAATGCGAGTCCTGCTTTTTTATTATCAAGTGTTAATAATACCGGAACAGTAACATTTTCTGTAAACGTAAATGGAACATCCACATGGGTTAATTATAATGGTTCAAATTTGAATCAAATAATTCCAGTAACCTATCAATCTTCAAAAATAAAAACAGCCTCGGCTATAGCTAGCTCATTGGTGTATAAGAATCTATCAGTTTCTAATGGGGGTGTTAAAACATTTGCTGGAAATGCTACGATTGGCGGATCGCTCATGGTGGATACATTATCAACTTTGCAATTAGATGCAAGCAACAGGGTAAACAGTTCAACTATTAACTTATTATTGAATGGAGGAACTTTGCAGTCAGGAGTTAGTACAGGGTATTCTAACTTATTTGGAACCATTACGCTGTCAAAGAATTCGATGATTAATTTAGGAAGTGGTTCACACACGATTACTTTTTCAGCAAGTAGTGCAGCAAGTTGGACAACAGGTAAAATGCTTACCATATCAGGTTGGACGGGTGTTAAAGGTTTGTCAGGTACAGCAGGGAAAGTGTTTATAGGATCAAACAATACAGGAGTAACCTCTGCACAATTAGCCCAAATACAATTTTATATAGGGTCTTATTATATTCCAGCCACCATATTATCTACAGGGGAAATTGTTCCTATGGCTTATGGGTCTTCTACTTTTACATCATCAGGCACTTTTGTTGTTCCTGCTGGAATTACTTGTTTGAAAGTAGAGGCATGGGGAGCTGGTGGTGGTGGCGGTTCAAGGGCTGTTTCAAGTAACGGACAATCAGGTGGTGGTGGAGGAGGTGCCTATGCAAGTAGTTTCATTACCACAACCTCTGGAGCGTCTATTCCAGTAAATGTAGGTGTAGGAGGAACTGCCGGAAATAATGGTGGAAGTTCTTCTTTCAATACGAGCATCGTAGTCGCAGCAGGTGGATTGGGCGTGTCAATTGGAAATGTAAATGGTGCTGTAGGAGGTTCTGTTGGTAATTGTACAGGAACTTTCAAATATGCAGGGGGGGCAGGCGGTACAGCCTCAGGTACTTCAGGTGGTGGTGGAGGAGGAGCGGGTAGCACAGGTAATGGTGGAAATGCTACTGTTGGATCTCCTGGTTCAGGAGCATCTGAAAATGGAGGTAACGGTGGCTTAGGTGTAACAGGTACGAGTAGTGGCAATTCTGGTAGTACATATGGGGGAGGAGGTTCTGGAGCTTCCTCCGCAAACGGCACGGCTGCTACGGGTGGTTCAGGCGCTAATGGATTGGTTAGGATTTCTTGGATTGACGTTTCAAGTTTTACAATCTCTGCTACTTCTAATTTTTGTTCGTCAAATTTATCAACCGTTACCGTATCATCCTCTTCTTTAAATGAAGGTACTTATACAGTTGTTTATAATTTATCAGGGGCAAATAATTCTACTGGAAATACTGCCACCATGGTGTTTAGTAATTATAGTGGATCTTTTTCCACCATAGCATTATCAAATGGAGGCAATACAACAATCACAATAACAAGTATTTCTCTGTCTGGATGGAGTTGTGGAACTTCTATAAGTTCAGGAAATACAGCTCTAGTTACTGTATATGCACCACCGAGTATTAGCGTTCAGCCAACTATACCTACGTCTACTTGTTCGGGTAATGGTACACAAATCTTGTCCGTAACTGCTTCGGGTACAGGTTTAAGTTATATATGGAGAAAAGGAGGCGTGACGTTATCAAATAATAGTATTTTTAGCGGAGTAAATACAGCAACACTTACGATTACAAATCCAACGGTTTTAGATACTGGAAGATATGATGTTGTAATAACGGGTACTTGTTCTCCTTCTGTTACTTCTAATCAAGTGGTTGTTAGTATCAATCAAGCACCAGTTATTTCCGTTCAACCAATAGCCCCAACTCCCGTTTGTGTGAGTTCAGGAACTCAAACCATATCAGTTACAGCAACTGGAGCCTCATTAACCTATCGATGGAGAAAAGGAGGAGTGGCTCTATCAAATAACTCAATAATAAGCGGAGCAACCACTTCAACACTTACGATTACCAATCCTTCAATTACAGATACAGGAAGATATGATGTAGTGGTAACGGGAACTTGCAGCCCCTCGGTTACATCTAATCAGGTAGTTGTTTCTTTAAATACTGCTCCAGTCATCACAGTGCAACCCTCTGCTCCGGCATCGGTTTGTGTTGGAAATGGTACACAAATAATGAGTGTAACGGCAACGGGAACAGGATTAACATATACATGGAGAAAATCTGGAATTCCTTTATCAAATAATTCAATAATAAGTGGAGCAACTACTTCAACTCTAACACTTACCAATCCTTCAATTACGGATACAGGGAGATATGATGTTGTTGTATCGGGATCATGCTCTCCCTCAGTAATTTCAAATCAGGTAACTGTTTCCTTAAATACTTCTCCTTCTATAATTGTTCAGCCAGTTGCTTCATCAGCAACTTGTCCTGGAAATGGCACACAAACTTTCAGTGTAACGGCAATAGGTACAGGTATAACATACCAATGGAGAAAAGGAGGAGTAGCAGTATCGAATAACTCAATTATAAGTGGAGCTACTTCATCAACGCTAACGCTTACAAATC
The DNA here is from genome assembly GCA_947452965.1 of Chitinophagaceae bacterium. Classification (GTDB taxonomy): domain Bacteria; phylum Bacteroidota; class Bacteroidia; order Chitinophagales; family Chitinophagaceae; genus Ferruginibacter. The sequence continues at coordinate 7,537 of CANGEW010000017.1, forward strand.
CTGCTATTACTGATACAGGCAGATATGATGTAGTAGTTTCTGGAACCTGTGCACCATCTGTAACATCTAATCAAGTAGTTGTTTCTGTAACATCTGCCCCTGTTATTACAACCCAACCCTTTGCCCCAACTTCAACTTGTACGGGCACGGGAACGCAAACGATTAGTGTAATAGCTTCAGGATCAGGCCTAACATATTCTTGGAGAAAATATGGTATTGCGGTTGCAAATTCAGCAGTGATTAGCGGGCAAGGCACATCTGCATTGACACTGACTAATCCTACTTTGTCTGATGTTGGTAGTTATGATGTACTGATATCAGGAGCCTGTGGACTTTCTACTACTTCAACTGTTGTTTCGATAGCCGTTAATAATTATCCTTCAGCTCCAAGTACTTTAGATGGTTCAAGATGTGCTACGGGTACGGTTGATTTATCGGCTTCTGTTGGTAATGGTGAAACCGCAGATTGGTACGCTTCTTTAACTGGGGGTAGTGTATTGGCCTTGAATACATTGAATTTTACTACACCTAGTATATCTTCCACAACTAGTTATTATGCTTCAACAAGAAATACATCAACAGGTTGTGTATCAACAACAAGAACATTAGCACTTGCCATTGTAAATGGCTTGCCTATTTCACCAACAGGTATTAATGGATCGAGATGTTCAACTGGTGCTGTTGTTATTTCTGCAACAGCTGGAGTGGGTGAAACAATAGATTGGTATTCCGCTTCAACTGGTGGATCTGCGATAGCAGCTAGTACTAATACATACACAACACCTAGCATATCAATTGTTACAACGTATTATGCTAGTGCAAGAAATACAACTACAGGCTGTTTATCGGCTGTAAGAACGGCAGTAATTGCTTCGCCCACAGGTGTACAAAGTCCACCAATTGGAACAAATGGTTCAAGGTGTGGATCGGGATCAGTTTTAATATCTGCATCGGCTGGAAGCGGAGAAACGATTGATTGGTATGCAGTACCAACGGGTGGTACCGCAATTATTACGTCTTCTTTAACGTATACAACACCTGCAATAGGGGTAACAACTACTTATTATGCGTCGTTGCGTAACATATCAGGGGGTTGTAGTTCATCTTCGCGAACAGCTGTTGTGGCTATTATTAATAACCTTCCCCCTGCTCCTACAGTATTCAGCAATGCTAGATGTGGATCAGGTAATGTTGCACTTACTGCAAGTGTGAATTCAGGGAATTATATCAATTGGTATGATGCTGCTAGTGGAGGTAATATGTTATCGTCTAATGCTAATAGTTATACAGCAGCAGGAATTTCTTCCACACAAACATTTTATGTTTCTTCTGTCAATAATTTGACTTCTTGTACTAGTGCAACAAGGGTGCCTGTAATAGCAACAATATACAGTTTGCCTTCTGCTCCTACAGCTATTAATGCTTCTATATGTGATTCGGGTTCTATTGATATAGCGGCTACTTATGGATCCAACGAAACAGTGGACTGGTATGATAGTATCACAGGAGGCACTCAACTTGCAGCAAGTTCAGATGTTTATACAATAGATAATCTTACCTCAACTACTACTTACTATGCAGTTACTAGAAACACAATTACTGGTTGTGTTTCAATCATTAGAACTCCTGTGATAGCTTCTTTAACAATTGTTTCATTACCAACCCCTTCAAATGCTTGGCGTTGTGGCACAGGGGCAGTTACAATATCAGCGAATGTTAATCCAGGCGAAACTATTGATTGGTATTCTTCCGTATCTGGAGGAATTTTACTGTCATCAGCTAATTCTACATATACAACACCCAATATCTCATTCACTACAACATATTATGCTCAGGCAAGGAATCTATCTTCAGGTTGTATTTCATCCAATCGTGTTGCAGTGATAGCGCAAATAAGAACCATACCTGTTATTTCAGGAACAACACCTGTCACTAATTGTGGTGCAGGATCTGTTGTTTTGGCTGCCACACCAAGTGTGGGTTCTGTAAATTGGTATTCGGATGTTGCAGGAGGTAATATTTTATTTTCTGGTAACACGTATACTTCAGGGATATTAAATGTTACTACAACTTTTTTTGTAGAAGCAACCAATAATGGATGTATTTCAGTATCTAGAACTCCTGTTATAGCTACGATAAAACCTATTCCTAATATTCTAACCACAACACCTGGCTCAGCTTGTCAAAACAATACAATAACATTGGGTGCATCGGTTGATATGGGAACAATTAATTGGTATACTACTTCCAATGCTGGTTCATCTATTGCTACAGGGTCTTCGTATACAACGCCATCCTTAACTACTACTACAACTTATTATGTAGGCGCCACATATAATGGTTGTTCTACGCCGGTGAGAATAGCTGTACCAGCAATTATAAGTTTGAATATAACTATATCTGTGAATGCTGTTTCCAGTGAAGTCAATAATAGATTTTGCATAGGAAAAAGTGTTATGTTTACTGCTATTCCACAAAATGGAGGGACTTCTCCAACTTACCAGTGGAAGTTGAATGGAATAAATGTAGGAACAAACAGTAATACATATACGCCAGGTTTAAATATCAGAAATCATGATACGATTTGTGTGCAAATGACATCAACTTTGTCATCTTGTAATTCTGGCTCAACGGTTACTTCAAACAAGATTATTGTAACCATAGATACTTTGCCACATATTAGAGGTATAAATGGAGTATGCGTTAATAATAATCAGAATCTATATGCTAATCCTGTACAGTCCTCTTCAAATGCTACGTGGACATCAACCAATACTAATATTGCATTAGTAGAGAGTAATGGAAGTAGTTGTAGTGTAACGGGATTATCGGTGGGACAAACGCGAATTTTATATACTGATAATAATGGATGTGCTGATACGGTTAATTTTAGCGTATATGCATTTCCGGGAAACCCTACTGCCATAACAGGGCCTCAAGTATTGTGTAGATATTATGTTAATACGAGTTATACAGACACGATATATTATCATATAACCCCCGTTAGTGGCGCAGCCAATTATAATTGGATATTGCCAAAAGGATCAAAAGCAGTGTCTCCTGTGATTTATAATTATCGAACAACAGGTAGTGGAATATCTGTCGATTCTTTAAATGTTACCACCACTGCGGATAGTATTGGACTGGTAATTGATAGTTCATTAAATAGTAAGTATGGCGGTGGCTGGATATGGGCTGGCGCAGTTTCAGAACATCAATGTGCAAGCAAATATGTAGGGTTGAGATTGTATCAAGGGTTACCATCTATTTATTCATCTTCTGGCCCATCAAATGTTTGTGATTTTTTTGGAAAGGATACTGTAGCTGAATACCGAGTAAATTATATTTCTGGAGGATGTACATATGATTGGCAAATTCCAGCAGGAGTAATTATTGTTAGTACGTGGAATCCTGCTGATTCTGGAGTAATTCTTGTAAAGTTTACAACAAGCTATCAATCGGGTAATATCAGAGTTCGTATTATCGCAAATTGTATGGTCACTCCCTACAAGGATTTTGTTTTAAAGAAGGTAGGTCTTTCTGCGCCATCAGCTATATATGGTCCTACAAATATTTGTAATTATTACTCGAATGGTGCGATTGCTAATTATTCTGTGCCATTAGTTCGGGGAGCTACGAGTTATCACTGGTTTTTGCCTGCATCTATGCATATTGTGGGTTCAACATTCGATTCATCAAGTATTTATGTTACAATAGATTCGAACTTCACCCGAAGTGTAATCAAAGTAATTGCATATAGCAGTTGCTCTATTTCAGCAGAAAAAACATTGATTGTTCAGATGGTGCCTAGTTTGAGGACGGGAGTAATTTCTGGTCCAACGAACGCTTGTATGTATTATGATACTTCAATGGCAACCTATTCTACACGTAAGGTTAGTGGATCGCCTTCTTATTTGTGGACAGTGCCTTCAGGCATAACAATTGTTGATCATCCGGGAGGTCTAGGTACACAGAATGATACTATTATCAAGGTAAGATTCAATCCCAATCTTTTTGTTTTTGGTAGTTCAATTTATGTGAGTTCTTCATTAGGGTGTAACACTGAATTAAAAAGTAGTTTAGCAATTACAGGTTCTGCGCCTTCTGTTCCATATTGGAGTCGATTAAATGGTCCTAAAAACGTTTGTGAGTTTAAGGTTTCTAATACTCTCCCTAATGGAAGAATGGCAACATACTATATTGATAAAACCAAAAATGCTTCATCATACATTTGGACGGTTCCAGCTAATACAACCGTTATACACCCTGCAGGGAGTGGAATCAATGATACCGTTATTAATGTTATTTACAATAATAATTTTACTTCAGGAGTAATCACCGTTAATTCGATTAATGGTTGTTTTCCTGCGTCCACAAGTAATGATATATCAATCAATATTGTTCTTACTCCGGCCTCAATGCCTAGTCCTATTATTGCGACCTCGGATATAAATCTAAGCTGCAATAATAGACGTTATCATTATTCAATCAGTTCGCTTCCAACTAACGCAACTTCTGTTTTATGGCAGATTCCATCTGATGTAATTGATTTTACGGGGCAAGGAACAACTTCTATCAGCGTACTATATCCTCCGAGCATTTCTTATACAGGGGCTATTGGTGCAAAAGGTGTAAATAATTGTTCAGTTAGTTCACCAAGAGTAGTGCAGGTTAATCTTTCAACCTGTAACACGTTTACAAAAAATAACACTTTTACTCCTGAAAATATATCAAAAGATGTAGTGAGTACAGATAACAAGGAATCAGCCATAGAAATTTTTCCTAATCCCTCAACAAACTATTTCAATCTAAAAGTGAAAGATAATAATCAGGCACTAGTGGAAGTATTGATCAGGGATATGCAGGGGCGAATCATACAACAATCAAGAGCTCTGACAAATGTATTTACAAAACTAGGAGAGGGGTTGAAATCTGGCTGTTATATTATTGAAATCAAACAAGGCGTTAAAGTTGTTTCAAGAAAAATAGTAAAAATGTAATCTCACTATATCACCAAGCCCTTGAAGAAACTCCATTTAATCTTTTCAGAAAAAATAAGTGTTTGTTTTCCCAGTAATCGGGTGTGTAAGAGTTTTTGTGAATGCTAATCGGGACAAAATTATATTTTGAAAAAAGTTGGAAGGTTTGATCGTTTACATTTCCAATAAAATCGTTTGTGTAATTGGATAAAATTCTTGAAAAGAGATAAATCATTTCAAATCCTTTAAACGCATAATCCGATGGTTTTCCTTTATAAAGGTTGGCGTAAGTATTTTGTAACACATTACTAAAACTATCTTCTTTGTTATTGTAATAAATAGATGTGTAATAAATGGGCAAGTCTTTGTACTGATTTTTACTGTTTTTACTTAAAAATGAAAACCCATCCCAATTTGGCATACCAATTACCGTTAGCTTGTATTTTTTATCGATACTATAAATTGTTTTACAAATGTTATTCGCAAAATCTTCATCTAAGCTTCCAGCAATGATGATATTGTTTTTATTGCTGTCTAATTTATTTTTTATTAAATAGTAATTACTGTCTAATAGGATTTTTTGTATGGGTAATAGTGCTTTATTGTCCGGATGGTTGCATTTGTTAAAATAATTAATGATTCTATTTTCTTGTTCGCCTGTTTGATAAACATGAATAATATTATCACCGCTATGGTTTTGAAGCAGATAGCTGAAAATAGACTCGCAATGGGTTTTTAGCGTTGCATTGGCAATTAAAAAATAGGGATTGTTGGTAATCCCCCCATCGTTAGGGTATATTACAGATATGAAGGGTATTTGTTTGTATTTTGCAAAACTAGCTAGTTGAGTAACGTCATCATCTTTTACAAGACCAATGATCAGTGAAAGGTTTTCTATTTTTTTATTTTTGATTAATTGAGCTACTTTTTGCGAGTCAGATTTTGTATCAAAGAAGAAGTATTCTATGTTGGAGTTTTGGATAGGGAAACTGTCTATAGCTGCTTGAGCGCCTTGCAAAAAATCAATGCCTTGTAGAGCGAATCTAGGAAAGTTATTCCCAAATTGATATTGATTATTGGTAAAGATAGAGTCCAAATACAAAGGGGCAAAAATGCCAATTTTTTGGGTAAGGGTTGTTTGTCCATTTCCAAAAAATAAAGCCATTGCAAATGAAAAAGTGAGTATGAGTTTGTTCATATAAAAAAGTTTGTTATTCCCATTCAATGGTTGCAGGAGGTTTGCTGCTAATGTCATAAACCACTCTGTTAATGCCTTTTACGGAGTTGATAATATCATTGGATATTTCAGCCAACAACTCATAGGGTAGGTGAGCCCAGTCTGCAGTCATCCCATCAACAGAGGTAACCGCTCTTAGGGCAATGGTAAATTCATAAGTTCTTTCATCACCCATTACGCCAACACTTTTCACTGGTAATAAAATAGCGCCTGCCTGCCATACTTTCTGATAAAAACCAGACTTAATTAAATGGCTGATGTATATATGGTCTGCTTCTTGAAGTAGGTTTACTTTTTCTTCTGAAATTTCACCTAATATTCTAATGCCCAATCCAGGACCAGGGAATGGGTGTCTGTTAAGTAATGGTTCTGGTATGCCCAATTCTACACCAATTTTTCTTACTTCGTCTTTGAATAATGATCGTAAGGGCTCAATTAATTTTAATTTCATTTTTTCAGGTAATCCCCCTACGTTGTGGTGTGATTTAATAGTCACGGAAGGTCCGTGAACAGAGGCTGATTCAATCACATCAGGGTAGATGGTTCCTTGACCTAAAAAAGTAACGTCCGATATTTTTTTAGATTCTAGATCAAAGATTTCAATAAAGGCAGCTCCAATAGCTTTTCTTTTGTCTTCAGGTAAAATTTTGTCTGTAAGTTTTTTATAGAAATGTTGCTTGGCATCAATGCCACTAACGTTTAGGCCTAGTTGTTTGTAGATATGTAATACTTCTTCAAATTCGTTTTTTCTTAATAGTCCGTTATCTACAAAAATTCCGATTAGATTATCTCCAATAGCTTTGTGAATTAGGGTAGCCGCGACGGTACTGTCAACGCCGCCACTTAATCCCATTACTACTTTCTGATCTCCGATTTCTTTTTTAATGGAGGCAATCGATTCCGAAATAAAATGAGCTGAAGTCCAAGTTTGGGAGCAGCCACAAATTTTGGTTAAGTAGTTTTTGATTAGTTGTTTTCCCTCGGTTGAATGATACACTTCCGGATGAAACTGTAATCCGTAAATGGGATTTTGAAAGTTGTTATTGCTTTTAAAAGCGGCTACTGGAATGTTATCTGTAATGCCTAGAAGTTGAAATCCACTTGGCAGTTGTTTGATGGTATCACTGTGACTCATCCAAACTTGAGATGGCGAGGGGATATTAGAAAAAATAGGGTCATTCTCTGTAAGAATGAAACTAGCTCGTCCGTATTCTCTTTTATTGCTTTTTTCTACTAAACCTCCAAATTGCTTTGCTGACAGTTGTGCGCCATAACAAACTCCCAACACGGGTACCTGATTGGCAAGGTTTGCAATATCAACAGTTGGGGCGTTCGTTTCATTAACGGAACAAGGAGAGCCAGACAAAATCACGCCTTTCAGGTTTTTATCAGCTAAAAAAGGCTTATTAAATGGAATGATTTCGCAGAAAACGTTACATTCTCTCACAACACGAGCAATTAATTGAGTGTATTGAGAGCCAAAGTCTAGAATAATAATTTTTTCCATAATGAGTGTTTCAAAGGTAACTAAAAAGCCAGATTTGAATATTAAATAAATATCAATGATGAGCTCAGGGCTTCTTCTTTACTATCACATACTCATATCGAAGTGCTAAGTTTTGATAAATTTTTTATATCTGCCAAAGGATTAAGATTATTAGTGAAAAACAACTAGGGTGAGTTGGGGGCTATGTTTTCGTGTCGACACGCACAAGGATACCCATAAATTTTTAATGAATTTTCAAAATTATACATCACAAACACGAGTCAATATTCTTGTTTTTTCAATTAATTACATGGGGGTAGACTGGTTAAATTGCGATACAATTATTATGTCAAATAAGAAAACGGGCATGTTTTCGTGTCAACACGCACAAGGATACCCATTAATTTTTAATGAATTTTCAAAATTATACATCACAAACACGAGTCAATATTCTTGTTTTTCAATTAATTACATGGGGGAATGCTGGTTAAATTGCGTAATAATCAGAATGTCAAATGAGAAAAGGGGCATATTTTCGTGTCGACACGCACATCAATAAGTAAAATAATTATAAAAATTCTTTGCAGTTTAATTATCTCCCCTTACCTTTGCACTCCAAATTAAAAAAAGTTCTTTTTATATGTCACAAAGAATCAGAATAAAATTACAGTCTTACGATCACAACTTAGTTGATAAGTCAGCAGAGAAAATCGTTAAAACTGTTCGTAGTACAGGTGCCGTAGTTACTGGTCCTATTCCTTTACCTACACACAAGAAAATTTTCACTGTATTACGTTCGCCACACGTTAACAAAAAAGCACGTGAGCAGTTTCAATTGTGTACACACAAACGTTTGTTAGACATTTACACCAGTACTAGCCGTACGGTAGACGCTTTGAGCAAATTGGATTTGCCAAGTGGTGTAGATGTTGAAATAAAGGCCTAATGAACCTTCCCGAATACGGGATAGGCATAAGGTAAGATCTTAAATGGAATTAAACATGAACATCTAAGTCTCACTTCAACGGAGAGACCGCTGGATATAAATTAAAATACAATGAAAAGTATTATTGGAAAGAAAGTTGGCATGACCAGCATCTTCGATACAGCAGGAAAACAAACCGCTGTAACTATTATCGAAGCTGGACCATGTATCGTAACTCAAAAGAAAACCGTTGAAACAGACGGATACAATGCCCTTCAAATCGCTTTCGGCGATAAAAAAGAAAAACACTCCACAAAGTCAGAAGTAAATCACTTCGCAAAAGCTAATACAGCTCCAAAAAGATTCGTTCAGGAAATCCGCGATAGCGAAATGGATAAAAACATTGGTGAATCCATCACAGTTGATATGTTCTCAGAAGGAGATAGTATCGAAGTGGTAGGTACTACCAAGGGTAAAGGTTTCCAAGGTGTTGTAAAACGTCATGGGTTTAGTGGTGTTGGTGAACAATCACATGGTCAGCATGATCGTCAAAGAGCTCCAGGTTCTTTGGGTAACTCATCTGATGCAAGTCGTGTATTTAAAGGAATGCGCATGGCAGGCCGTATGGGTGGCGATAGAGTTAAAATGAAAGGATTAAAAGTGGTAAAAATATTCGCTGAAAAGAATTATATTCTAGTAAGTGGTTCTGTTCCAGGACACAACGGATCAATCGTTTTAATTCAGAAATAATTTATTCAAGCGCTTAATGCGTTTTAAAAAATAAGCAATGCAAGTAGATATCTTAAATACAAAAGGAGAAAAAACAGGAAGAACCATTAACCTTCCTGAAGAAATCTTTGGAATTGAACCAAACGATCACGTAATTTATCTTGCTGTGAAACAATACCAAGGTGCACAACGTCAAGGTACTCACAAGGTGAAAACCCGTATGGAAGTAAAAGGTTCTTCTAAGAAATTACACAAACAAAAAGGAACCGGTGGTGCTCGTAAGGGTAATCTTCGTAACCCATTGTACAAAGGTGGTGGTACTATCTTTGGGCCAAAACCTCACAAATACGATATCAAGTTAAACCGTAAGGTGAAAGATTTGGCAAAAATGAGTGCTTTGGCTTACAAAGCAAAAGAAAATGCTATCGTAGTATTAGAAGATGTAAAAATGGATGCTCCAAAAACTAAGACTTTTGCCGGTATCTTGAAAAGCTTAAACATCGGAAAGAAAAAAGCATTATTCGTGATTCCAGAATATGATGATAATATGTATTTAAGTTTAAGAAACGTTCAAGGTGTGAACGGATCTGTATTAAGCGACATGAATACTTACGACATTTTAGATGCCAACGTTTTAGTATTAACTGAAAAAGCTGCAAAACTTTTCACTGAAACAGAAGCATAATCATAACTAATCAATTAACTAATTTATATAATTATCATGAAACTGTCTGACGTATTAATCAAACCAATTTTATCTGAAAAAGCTAACAAGCAATCAGAAAAAATGAACCGTTATTCATTTGTGGTTGACAGAAAAGCAAACAAGCTTGAAATTAAAAGAGCCGTTGAGTTGTTCTATGGTGTTCAAGTAGAAGAAGTAAACACAATGGTAATGCCTTCTAAATTGAAAGCAAAATATACAAAAGCAGGTTTCATTGTAGGTCGTAAACCAGCTAAGAAAAAAGCTTTGGTAACCATAGCAGAAGGTGAATCTATTGATTTATACGCTGCTGTATAGTACATAACAATATTAATCATGAATGGTGGTCAACACCGCAAAGTTTTGACAAAATAAAAAGTTTTAAAAATGGCACTTAGAAAATACAAACCCATTACAGCCGGAACTCGTTGGAGAATTGGAAACGCTTATGCTGAGGTTACAACGAATGTACCTGAAAAGTCATTAGTTGAAAAACAAAAAAGCACTGCTGGTAGAAATGCGCAAGGTCGCAGATCTATGAGATATATGGGAAGTGGTAACAAAACGATGTATCGTTTGGTTGATTTCAAAAGAAACAAGAAAAACATACCAGCTACTGTAAAAACAATTGAATACGATCCAAATCGTACAGCATTCATCGCTTTATTAGCTTATGCTGACGGAGAAAAAAGATATATTCTAGCTCCACAAGGATTACAAGTTGGCCAAAGCGTAATGAGTGGTGATGACGTAGCTCCTGAGTTAGGAAATGCGTTAATGTTGAAAAATATGCCTTTGGGTACGAATATTCACAATATTGAAATGCAACCTGGTCAAGGTGGTATCTTGGTGCGTAGTGCCGGTACTTCTGCTCAGTTAACCAATAAAGAAACAAAATACGCGGTTATTAAAATGCCAAGCGGAGAGTTAAGAAAAGTTTTGATTAACTGTTATGCTACTGTTGGAGTTACTAGTAATAGCGATCACAACTTGGAAAGCATGGGTAAAGCAGGTCGTAATCGTTGGAAAGGTATCAGACCACGTACAAGAGCCGTTGCGATGAACCCAGTTGATCACCCGATGGGTGGTGGTGAAGGTAGAGCCTCTGGAGGTCACCCTCGTAGCCGTAAAGGTAAATATGCAAAAGGTGAAATCACTCGTACAAGAGGAAAAGGCTCAGATAAAATGATTATCCAAAGAAGAAACGGTAAAAAATTACCAAATAAATAAAATTCATTTTTCAATTGTTAAAATATTCGGCTAATACCGAAAAATAAACAAAAACAAATAACACATGGCTCGTTCGTTAAAAAAAGGTCCTTACATAGAAGCTAAACTTGAAAAGAAAGTAAATGCCATCATTGAAGGAAAAGCAAAAAAAACAGTTGTGAAAACATGGAGTCGCAGAAGTACCATTACTCCTGATTTCGTAGGACAAACATTTGCAGTACATAACGGAAATAAATTTATTCCTGTGTATGTTACAGAATTCATGGTAGGACACAAACTAGGTGAATTTGCACCAACAAGAAATTTCAGAGGTCACTCAAGTAAAAAAGTATCATAAAATCGTTTAATCACATTTGATTAAACTTTAAAAACAAAATAATGGAAGCAGTAGCAAAATTGAATAATTATCCAACTTCACCACGCAAAATGCGTTTGTTGGCTGATTTAATTCGCGGGATGAAAGTTGAAAAAGCACTCGCTATTTTGGAGCATAATCCAAAGCATCCTGCAGTGCCTTTACGTAAGTTAGTGGTATCTGCCATTAGCAACTGGAAGCAAAAAAACGAAGGTGCTGACGAATCAGGATTGGTTGTAAAAACAATTTTCGTTGACGGAGCAAGAGTAATCAAGCGTATGCGTCCTGCACCACAAGGTCGTGGGTACAGAGTTCGTAAACGTAGCAATCACGTTACCGTTATTGTGGATGCTTTAGCAGGATCAACAAAAGCAGTGGCACCCGTTGTAGAAGAAGTTGCTGAAGTGGTTGAGGCACCAGCACCTGCAAAAACCAAAAGAACTAAAAAAGCTTAATAAAACTAATATTTAAAAACCGAATATGGGTCAGAAAACAAATCCGATAGGCGCAAGATTAGGCATCATCCGTGGCTGGGACAGCAATTGGTACGCTAGCAAAAAAGAATATGCAAGCAAACTAATAGAAGATGACAAAATCAGAAATTATTTAAATGCGCGTATCAACAAAGGTGGTATAGCCAAAATAGTTATAGAGCGTACGCTTAACAAATTGATTGTTACCATCCACACTTCTAAGCCAGGTATTATTATTGGTAAAGGCGGTGGAGAAGTAGACAGAATCAAAGAAGAGTTGAAAAAACTATGTGGTAAGGAAGATGTTCAAATTAACATACTTGAAATCCGCAGACCAGAATTAGATGCAAACATTGTAGCTGATACCATTGCTCGTCAAATAGAAAATCGTATCAATTACAAGCGTGCTATCAAAATGTCAATCGCTTCAGCATTGCGTATGGGTGCAGAGGGAATTAAAGTGAAAGTAGGTGGTCGTTTGGGTGGCGCTGAGATTGCTCGTAGCGAAGAAATCAAACAAGGTAGAACTCCATTGCATACATTACGTATGGATATTGATTATGCTAGTGTATTTGCGCTAACTGTTTATGGCAAAATCGGTATCAAAGTATGGATTTGTAAAGGAGAAGTTTTAGGAAAAAGAGATTTAAATCCAAATGTGATTGCAGGTGGTAAAAATGATGGAGAAAGACCAGCCTCAGCAGGTTTTGACAGAAGAGGCGGAGACGACAGAAGAGGTGGTGGAAGAGGCGGTGATCGTAGTCGTGGCGGAAGATCAACAGATAGAAGATAATGATTGAAATTACCGTAATCGGTACATAACAAATAACAACATTCATTTTACAAATTATCAAATAGAGATAAGATGTTACAACCAAAAAGAACCAAACACAGAAAGACTCAGAAAGGCAGAATGAAAGGAAATACGAAAAGAGGTGCAACACTTGCTTTCGGTACCTTCGGATTAAAAGCTTTAGATAGTGTATGGTTAACCAATCGTCAAATTGAAAGTGCGCGTCAGGCTATGACTCGTCATATGAAACGTGAAGGAAATGTATGGATCAGAATTTTCCCTGATAAACCTATCACTGCTAAACCAGCAGAGGTAAGGATGGGTAAAGGTAAAGGTAATCCAGAAGGATGGGCTGCTATCGTTCAACCAGGTCGTATCTTGTTTGAAGCAGATGGTGTACCTGTTCAAGTGGCAAAAGAAGCATTTGAATTGGCGGCTCAAAAATTGCCAATCCTAACCAAATTCGTAGTTAGTCGCGATTATCAAGCACAAAACTAATCTCATAACAATCGTTGTAGATTATTAAACAAAAAAGTATCAAACTAAAGATTAAATAAGATGTCAAAAAAAGTTGATTTCGTAAAAAGTATCAGTGGTTTAAGTGAGACAGAATTGAATGCAAGAATTAAAGAAGATGAAATGCGCATTAAAAAATTAATGTTCACTCATTCAATGGCACCACTTGAAAATCCTCAAACGATCCGTTCTTTGAGAAGAGATATCGCACGTTTAAAAACACAATTAAGAAAAATTCAAATTGGAGCATAATCCAATAAAACTATAGAAGATGGAAACAACAAATCAAGTAGTAAGAAATTTAAGGAAAACAAGGGTGGGCGTAGTGTCTAGTAATAAAATGGACAAAACCATTACTGTAAAAGTTGAGCGTAAAATCAAGCATCCACTTTATGGTAAGTTCCTTAAAAAAACAACAAGCTTCCACGCACATGATGAAAAGAATGAGTGCAGTATCGGTGATATCGTGAGAATTATGGAGTCTCGTCCTTTAAGCAAAACAAAACGTTGGAGATTAGTAGAAGTAGTTGAAAAAGTTAAATAATTTCTTCTTAACAGAGGATCTTTCAAAACCCTAATAATTACCGTTAGTTGGATGTTCCAACAACAAAAAGTTAAATAAAATGATACAACAAGAGAGTAGACTAAATGTTGCTGATAATAGCGGAGCCAAAGAAGTGTTGTGTATTCGCGTATTAGGAAACAGTGGTCAAGATTATGCTAAAATTGGCGATAAAATTGTAGTGACTGTTAAAGACGCTATGCCAGCCGGCGGTATCAAAAAAGGAACCGTTAGTAAAGCAGTAATTGTTCGTACAGTTAATAAGCTTCGTCGTAAGGATGGTTCTTATATCCGTTTTGATGACAATGCAGTAGTATTATTAAACAATGCCGACGAGCCAAGAGGTACTCGTATTTTTGGACCAGTTGCTCGTGAATTGAGAGATAAAGGGTACATGAAAATTATTTCATTGGCACCAGAAGTATTATAAAAACAAAGTTAATCAGCTATCACATAGCTAAAACTCAGATAAAATGAATAAAAGATTTAAACCAAAATTCAACATCAAAAAAGGAGATTCGGTTGTAGTCATTACCGGAGACGATAAAGATTTGACCAAACCTCGCAAGGTGTTGGAAGTAATTGTAGATAAAGCACGCGTGTTAGTAGAAGGTGTGAATATTGTTACAAAACACACAAAGCCTTCTGCACAAAACACACAAGGTGGTATCGTAAAAGTTGAAGCACCTATTGCCATCAGCAATGTAATGCTTTGGGATGCAAAATCAAAAGGTCCATCTAAAGTAAAACGTTCAAGAGAAAAAGGTAAATTAATTAGAATAGCTAAAAAATCAGGGGAGGTAATCAAATAATGAGCACAACAACTAACACTCCAAGATTAGCAGATAAGTACAAAAAAGAAGTTGTACCTGCTTTAATGAAAAAATTCAGTTACAAAACTGTAATGCAAGCACCTAAAATCACCAAGATTTGTTTGAATCGTGGTGTGAATGGAGCTGTGACTGATAAAAAAATGATCGACGTAGCAGTGGATGAACTATCAAACATTACTGGTCAAAAAGCAGTTCCTACGATCTCTAAAAAAGATATCTCGAATTTTAAACTTCGTAAGAATATGCCAATCGGTGCAAGAGTAACCCTTCGTGGTGTGAAAATGTACGAGTTTTTAGACAGATTGGTTTCTGTATCATTGCCACGTGTACGTGATTTCAAAGGAATCAACGATAAAGCTTTTGATGGTCGTGGTAACTACACTTTGGGGGTAACTGAGCAAATCATCTTCCCAGAAATCGATATCGATAAAGTAAATAAAATTACGGGTATGGATATCACTTTCGTAACCACCGCTAACACAAACGAAGAGGCATACGAATTATTGAAAGAAATGGGAATGCCATTTAAGAACATTAAAAAATCTGAAAATTAAGATATGGCTAAAAAATCAATCTCTGCCAGACAAGTAAAAAGGGAAAAAATGGTTGCAAAATATGCAGCTAAAAGAGAAGCTTTAAAAGCGGAAGGCAATTATGCAGCTCTTGACCTTTTACCTAAAAATGCATCTCCTGTTCGTTTAAAAAACAGATGCCAATTAACCGGTCGTCCTAAAGGGTATATGCGTCATTTCGGTGTTTGCCGTTTGATGTTCCGTGATATGGCTTTAGCTGGCAAAATTCCAGGAGTAAAAAAAGCAAGCTGGTAAGCAAAATCCTTAATACTGGATAAAAAGTATTGAAAATAAATTTTAAATCAATTAACAGAAATAAAAATGGTAACTGATCCAATTGCAGACTATCTAACAAGAATTCGCAACGCTCAAATGGCGAACCATCGTATTGTTGAAATTCCTGCTAGCAATTTGAAAAAGCGCATCACAGAAATTCTGTATGACAAAGGATATATCCTTAAGTACAAATTCGAAGAGGATACTAAACAAGGTGTTATTAAAATAGCATTAAAATACGACCCAACCACTAAACTTCCTGCTATTCAAAGCTTGGAAAGAATTAGTCGTCCAGGTCTTCGTTCTTACGCAAAGCCTGATGAATTCAAGCGTGTGCGCAATGGATTAGGTATCTCTATCGTTTCTACTTCTAAAGGAGTTATGACAGATAAAGAAGCAAAAGCGCAAAACGTAGGTGGTGAAGTTCTTTGCAGCATATTCTAAATTAAAATTGCATTAAGCCTTCTATACATGGCTGACCGCAACAAAAGTTATATATCATTAAATTAAAATCATTATGAGTCGTATAGGTAAAAAACCAGTAGATGTTGTTTCAGGTGTAACCATCACCGTAGGAAGCGATAATGTTGTTACCGTAAAAGGTCCAAAAGGAGAGTTGAAACAAGCTATTGACAGAGATATTAAAGTGGAAGTAAAGGACAACACCGTTGTTTTTGCTCGTCCAACTGATCAGATCCGTCACCGCGCTATGCATGGTTTGTATCGTTCTTTAATCAGCAACATGGTTAAAGGTGTTACAGAAGGATTCAAAAAAGAATTGGAATTAGTGGGGGTAGGTTATAAAGCGGCTAACACAGGAAATATTTTGGATTTATCTCTTGGATATTCTCACAATATTCTTTTCGAAATTCCAAAAGAATTAAAAGTAGCTACCGCACAAGAAAAAGGTAAAAATCCTATCATCACACTAGAAAGTATCGACAAACAATTGTTGGGCCAGGTTTGTGCTAAAATACGCAGTCTACGTAAACCAGAACCATACAAAGGTAAAGGGGTTAAATTCGTAGGTGAAATATTAAGAAGAAAATCAGGTAAATCAGCTGGTAAATAAAAAATAAAATAATTTTGAATTAGGTAGTGTTCTCATAAAGTACTTCCTGTCATTAAAATAAAAATCTTTCCCGGCAGCATCGGGAAATAAAACAAAAGAAAATGAACAATAAAACATCTGCAAGACAAAAAATCAGATACCGCATTCGTAAAAAAATAGCAGGTACCGCAGCTAAGCCTCGTCTTTCTGTTTTTAGAAGTAATACAGATATCTATGCTCAGTTGATTGATGACAGTAACGGTGTAACCATCGCGGCAGCATCTTCAAAGCAAAAAGATATCAGTGCACAAAAAGCACCTAAGGTTGACAAAAGTAAAATGGTTGGAGCTGCCATTGCAAAAAAAGCGGTTGAATTAGGGGTAACAAAAGTAGTATTTGATCGTAGCGGTTATGTATATCATGGTCGTGTAAAAGCAGTAGCTGACGGAGCAAGAGAAGGTGGGTTGGATTTCTAATTTTTGCTTATTAAACAAGATTTATATCAACAATTAAATAGTATAAATGTCAAACGTAATTGTAAATAAAATGAAAGCTGGTGACCTAGAATTGAAAGAGAAAGTGGTTGCCATTAATCGTGTGGTTAAAACAACCAAAGGTGGTCGTGCTTTTAGTTTCTCTGCATTAGTTGTGGTTGGAAACGAAGCTGGTGTAGTGGGTCATGGTTTAGGTAAAGCAAAAGAAGTTCAAGAAGCGATTACTAAAGGAATCGAAGATGCAAAAAAGAACTTAATTAAAGTTCCAGTAATGCACGGAACCATACCTCACGAACAATTGAGCAAAGAAGGTGCTGCAAAGGTATTAATTAAGCCAGCCGCTCATGGTACAGGTGTAATTGCCGGAGGTAGCATGCGTGCCGTACTTGAATTTGCAGGTATCACCGACGTATTAGCAAAGAATCTTGGTTCAGCTAATCCTCATAACGTGGTAAAAGCAACTTTTAAAGCATTAGCTAGTTTACGCGAACCCATTTCTGTTGCTAAAAACAGAAATATATCTTTGAAGAAAGTATTTAACGGTTAATTTCATTGTAGTCAATTATTAAGCATCAATTGTATGAAAAAGATAAAAGTAACTCAAATAAAAAGTGTAATAGACAGATCAGAACGTCAAAAAAGAACTATGGTTGCACTAGGCTTGAAAAAAGTGAATGCATCTGTAGAAGTAGAAGCTACTCCACAAATTTTAGGAATGGTTACTAAAGTAAACCATTTAGTAAAAGTAGAAGAAATTTAAAATAATAGTTTTCCTATTTATTAAAAGCGAGGGGGCGATTCCCCGTAAGTATAAAAATCAAACATCATGAAACTACATTCATTAAAGCCAGCAACCGGAGCTACTCACAAAGAAAAGCGTTTAGGACGTGGTGAGGCTAGTGGTAAAGGCGGTACATCTACAAAAGGTAACAAAGGTGGTCAAAGTCGTGCAGGTTACAAAAGTAAAAAAGCACACGAAGGCGGACAGATGCCTATCCAACGTCGTATTCCTAAGCGTGGGTTTACTAATATCAACAGAGTAGAATTCAAAGTAATCAACATAGGAAAAGTTGATCACTATGCAGAAAAATATGGAATTACAGAATTTAGCTTGGCTAATCTTTATATCAATGGTTTAATCTCTCAAACAGACAGCGTTAAAATTTTAGGTAATGGCGAATTAAAAGGAAGCTATACCTTTAAAGTAAACGCAGTAAGTGCAAAAGCAAAAGCAGCTATCGAAGCAGCCGGAGGAAGTGTGGAAATAGTGAAATAATTCCCCGATATTTGCATTAGGCTAAAAAAAGCACTTACTTTTACCCAACCACTAAATTGATAATATTCCGTGAAGAAATTTATTACTACACTAAAGAATATCTGGAGCATCGAGGAACTTCGTAACAAAATTACGTTTACCTTATTGTTGCTTTTCATATACAGATTAGGTTCTTTCATCGTACTTCCTGGTATTGATCCTAACAAATTAGGTAATCTTAACAATAGCGCTAGTAGCGGTATGTTAGGGTTGTTAGATGCCTTTGTGGGAGGTGCATTTTCTAAAGCATCTATTTTCGCTTTGGGAATCATGCCTTATATCTCTGCTTCCATCTTTATGCAATTGATGACTATACTGGTTCCTCAAATGGCTAAAGTGCAACAAGAAGGAGAAAGTGGTAGAAAAAAAATCAATCAATGGACACGGTACCTAACTATTATGGTTACTGCTTTTCAGGCAGCTGCTTACATAGGATATTTGAAAAGTCCAGCTAATGCAGAAGCTTTAATCCCTTCTTATAGCGGATTCTTCTGGATTTCTACTGTAATCATTCTTACCGTAGGTACACTTTTTGTGATGTGGTTAGGAGAAAAAATTACTGACAAAGGGTTGGGCAACGGAACTTCTTTAATCATTATGATCGGAATCCTTGCTCGATTGCCAAGATCTTTCGGTCAAGAGTGGTCTACAAGAATTGCTCAAAGAGGTGCGGGTGGCTTATTGTTGATGCTGGTAGAAATATTATTCATGGTTGCCATTATCATGGGACTCATCATGCTAGTTCAAGGTACCAGAAAAGTATCTGTTGAATACGCAAAACAAATTGTAGGTAGTCGTCAAATGGGCGGAGCTAGAAATTTCTTACCTCTTAAAGTAAATGCAGCAGGTGTGATGCCAATCATTTTTGCACAAGCAATTTTATTCTTGCCAACCATATTTTCTGGTTACACAGGACAAGGTTGGGCGAAATACTTTACAGATCATACCAACTTTATCTACATGATCGTATACTCTGTATGTGTAATCACCTTCACCTTTTTATACACTGCATTAATTTTTAATCCAAAGCAGATGGCAGAGGAATTAAAAAGAAGTAATGGTTTCATTCCAGGTGTAAAACCCGGTGAGCCCACTGCTGATTACATTGGAGCTATTATGGATAGAATTACATTGCCTGGCGCTGTATTATTAGCCTTGGTAGGTATTTTGCCAGGTATTTTCCAATTGGTGTTTGGAATGTCACAGGGATTCTCTACTTTCTTTGGTGGCACCTCTCTATTAATTATGGTGGGTGTTATTTTAGATACACTTCAACAAATAGAAACTCAATTGATGATGCGTGAATATGATGGTTTGATGAGCGGCGGTAGAATTCAGGGAAGACAAACCATATCTTCTGTTCCTTCTGGAATGTAATCACAAAAGAATCACTAAAATACTTTAACCCCAACGATTGTTTCGTTGGGGTTTGTTTTAATTTTGCATCGATCATGATACATTACAAATCTCCCCAAGAAATCGCCATTATGCGTGAATCCTGTTTATTAGTTGGGGCCGCACATGCTGCGATTGTTCCATTTTTGAAACCAGGCATTAGCACTTTGCAGATCAATCAATTGGTTGAAACTTTCATTTTGGATAATGGCGCAAAGCCTTCTTTTAAAAATTATCATGGTTTCCCATTTGCTACCTGCATTTCAATGAATGAAGCAGTTGTTCATGGTTTTCCTAGTGAATATGAACTAAAAGACGGAGATATTATTTCGTTAGACATAGGTGTATATAAAAATGGATTCCATGGAGATAGCGCATACACCTATGCGATAGGATCGGTTACCGAAGATGTAAAAAAATTATTAAGGGTCACAAAAGAGTCTTTATACCTTGGTATTGATAAAGCAAGAGCAGGGAATCGTATCGGCGATATTGCCAATGCTATTCAAGAACACACTGAAAAGAAAAATGGATTTGGAGTAGTAAGAGAAATGGTTGGACATGGTTTAGGAAGAGATTTACATGAAGACCCTCAGGTTCCTAACTACGGTAAACGAGGCTCAGGCCTCAAGCTAAAAGAAGGAATGGTGTTAGCGGTTGAACCGATGATTAATCTGGGTGTAAAGGATATCGTTCATTTAAATGATGGCTGGACAGTTTTAACAAAAGACCGAAAAACGTCTGCACATTTTGAACATGATATTTGTATCACAAAAGGAGAGGCAGATGTACTGTCTTCTTTCTATGAAATAGAACTTGCGGAAAAGAAAAATCCGAATTTGACATGGAGCTATGAATGATGGATCACTCTTTTGGATTTGATCATTTCTTTTCAATGTTTACAGTATGAAAAAAAATAAACTTGTTGTAATTGGAGGAGGGGCGGCAGGTTTTTTTTGTGCCGTTAATGCAGCAAGGTTATCCCCTAATCTCGATGTATTTATTATTGAAAAGTCATCCAAACTATTAAGTAAAGTAAAAGTGAGTGGAGGTGGACGTTGCAATGTGACTCACGCATGTTTCTCTATCTCAGAATTAATAAAGTTTTACCCAAGAGGGGCTGGTTTTTTAAAAAAAGCGTTTCATCAATTTACCACTACCGATACAATTCACTGGTTCTCTGAAAGAGGGGTTACGCTTAAAACAGAATCAGATGGCAGAATGTTCCCTATTACCGATAGCTCTCAAACTATTATCGATTGTTTGTTACAAGAGGCTAGCAAGTATCATGTGCAGATTATGATGAATCTGCAAATAGTCAATATTCATTCTTCAGATATTGTTGGGCAAAAAGAATATCAATTAGAGCTGTCAAATGGAACCACTTTTACAACCGATTTTATTTGTATAGCATCAGGAGGGTTTCCTAAAATTGAACAATTTAATTGGTTGCGTTCTTTACAACATACAATCGAAAAACCTGTTCCATCTTTGTTTACTTTTAATTTACCTAAACATGATATTACTCAATTGATGGGAATAAGTGTAAAGGAGGTTTCTATTAAAATCAATCACACAAAATTTCAGCAAAAAGGCCCTTTATTAATTACTCATTGGGGGTTCAGTGGACCTGCAGTTTTAAAACTATCTGCATGGGCAGCCAGAGAATTGGAAGGCTGTCAATACGATTTTAGTATTTCGATTAATTGGCTTCCTGAATACAATGAAAATTCTTTAAGAGATAAAATGCAATTATTAAGATTTGAGGTGTCAACCCAAAAAATGTATAATCGCAACCCATTTAGTTTACCTTCAAGATTATGGGAGTATTTTTTACAACAAGCCGGAATACAGGAACAAATACGATGGGCAGATTTGCCAGCAAAAGAACAAAATAAATTAATCAAATTTCTTACGGTAGATACATATTCCATTAAAGGAAAAACAACATTTAAAGAGGAGTTTGTTACATCTGGAGGGATTGATTTGCAAGAGGTAGATTCCCAAACCATGGAAAGCAAATTACACAAAGGTGTTTTTTTTGCAGGAGAAATATTGAATATAGATGGGGTTACTGGAGGATTTAATTTTCAAAATGCCTGGACAACCGGATTTATTTCGGCCCAAGCCATTGCTAATAGAAATTAACCTAAATTGCTTTTTCTAAATTAAAGAAAGGTGAAAACTTTGTTTGTTTACAGAGAAGATCAAACGTATGAATGTCAAAAAAATAGATAGTTATATTTTAAGAAAGTACTTTAGTACATTTTTTTTCTGTCTTATTTTATTTACTACAGTTGTGGTGGTGGTAGACATAAGCGAAAAAACAGACAATTTTGCCAATCCTGAATTAACCGTATCTAAAATCATTACGGATTATTATTTAGGGTTCATCCCTCATATTGATGCGATGCTGTTTCCTTTGTTTGTATTTCTTTCGGTGATTTTTTTTACTTCAAAAATGGCAGGTCGATCAGAGGTGATTGCGATTTTGAGTAGTGGTGTTAGCTTTAAAAGATTTTTATTGCCATTTTTTTGGGGTGGATTTATTCTGGCTGGAATGTTATGGTATGGATATCAGTATTTCATTCCTAACTCCAACCGAAAGTGGGCAGAGTTTGAGAAGAGATATATTAACAACAAAATGCCTGCTTCTGAAAGAAATGCGACGTACAAACAAAATTTGTATTTCAGAATAGATTCCAATACTTATGCAGGTATTAAAGGATATGATACAATTTCAAAAACGGGTTCTAATTTAATGGTGCAGAGATTCGTGAATAGTAGAATGGTCTATAATTTACGGGCAATGAATTTTAAATGGGATTCTGTTCAAAATAAATGGAATCTGATAAATGTACTAGAAAGAGAAATACATGAGAATAATGAAACACCTCATTTTACAATAAGTAAGTTTGCGAGTTATACTTTTAAGCCCAATGACCTTCGAAAAGATGATTATTTAAAAGATCAATTAACAACTCCGGAGTTAAATAAATTTATCGAACTAGAAAAAATGCGTGGATCTGAGATGCTGAGTTCTTTGCAAGTGGAAAGATATAACAGAGATGCTATCCCTTTTTCGGTTTTGATACTAACCATCATTGGTTCCGTATTAGCTTCTAAAAAAGTTAGAGGGGGTAGTGGCTTTCATTTAGCTTTAGGCGTATTAATCAGTGTGCTTTATATCTTATTTAGCAGATTAACGGTAGTATTTGCTACAAAAGGCAACTTTGCACCTTGGTTAGCAGCTTGGTCACCTAACATTGTTTTTACGATTGTTGCTTATTATTTTTATAAAAAAGCACCTAAATAACTTAGCTCAAACGTTATAGTAAAACTTTATCATAAAACTTTTGTTTAACTCTTTACGTCATCGTAATTTTAAGCCTACTTTTAAATATTATACATTTTAATATTTTGAGTACGCTACAACTAAAAATAAAAACCAAATGGGTATCATTAAAGATCGATTTAAAGAGAAGTCTGATAAAGTTTCATTGGAGATTAAAGACTTATTAAAAGAACATGGCAATAAAAAAATTGGAGAAGTAACCCTTAGCCAAATCTATCAAGGCATGCGTGGAATCACAGGGTTGGTTACAGAAACCTCTTTGCTTGATGCACATGAGGGCATTCGCTTTAGAGGGTATTCTATTCCTGAGTTGAAAGATAAATTACCCAAAGCGCCCAATGGAACAGAACCACTGCCAGAAGGTCTGTTTTATTTAATGCTAATCGGTGAACTGCCTTCAGAAGAAGATGTTCATCATTTAACAAGTGTATGGCAACGCAGAAGTCATGTACCCAAACATGTGTTTGATACCATTGAGGCATTGCCGGTTACTACACATCCCATGACACAATTTGTGGTGGCTATCATGGCGCTACAAACAGAGAGTGAATTTTCTAAGCGTTATGCAAAAGGCATGAGCAAAAAAGATTATTGGGAAGCTGTTTTTGATGATTCAATGGATTTGATTGCTCGTTTACCAAGAATTGCTGCGTATATATATAGACGTAAGTATAAGAATGGAGATCATATTCAGCCCAATGGTTTATTGGATTGGTCTGGGAATTTTGCTCACATGATGGGGTACGAAAATGAAGGTTTTAAAGAGTTAATGCGTTTATACATGACGATTCATGCAGATCATGAGGGAGGTAACGTATCTGCGCATACTACTCATTTGGTGGGTTCTGCTTTGAGCGATCCTTATTTGAGTTTTGCTGCGGGAATGAATGGCTTGGCGGGTCCTTTGCATGGATTAGCAAATCAAGAAGTTATTAAGTGGATTTTTGAAATGAGAGAA
>CANGEW010000018.1 GCA_947452965.1 Chitinophagaceae bacterium
CAACAAAAACGCCAGACGTTGGCATCGTGTCTATTTTTATATCAGTTAGCGAATTTACAAAATCAGTAATTCCAGGGTTGTGGCTTATAAGTGCGACAGTATGAAATGACTCGTCGGTTTTTTCAATAATATTGTAGATAGTCGATGCGCTTGCATGATATAATTTTTCTTCATATTTAATCTCAGCACGTTCGTATTTTTTAAAAAATATATCGCAAGTCTGTTTTGTTCTGAATGAGGGACTACACAAAAACAAATCAATCGAATTGATTTTGATAGAAAGTTTTTCAGTCATGAGGATTGCTTCTTTTTCGCCTTTATGACTTAGTGTTCGTTCAAAGTCTGATTCATAAAGACCTTGATGTATACTATTTGCATGTCGAATAATGATGAGTGTCTTCAATATCGAATGAGTTTTAATAACCTCTGGTATTTTTACCTTCTAAAAAGTTTGCCAAAGCTTTGTTGCATACTTTATTTCCGCCGGGTGTGGGGTAGTTTCCTGTGAAATACCAATCTCCTTTATTGTTGGGACAAGATTCATGAAGATCTTCTATTGTTTGAAAAATAACTTCAATGTCTATAGGTAAATCTGTGGGTGTAATTAAAGTCGCAATCTTAGCTGAAATTTCTTCTGCCGTAAATGGTTTATAAATTTGTTTTACTAGATTTTCCGTATGAAGTAAATTCTTTTGTTTCAGTTCTTTATATTGAAGATAGAGTTCTTGTAACAGGCTTTCTTTTCCTGATTCTTTTAATAAGGCTATCGCTGCTCTAAACGCTACAAAATCGCCCAATTTACTCATATCAATTCCGTAACAATCTGGATATCTTATTTGAGGGGCGGAAGAGACGATGATAATTTTTTTGGGTTCCAGACGGCTCAGCATTTTTACAATACTTTCTTTCAAAGTAGTGCCCCTTACAATACTGTCGTCTATGACAACAAGGGTATCTTGATTTTTTTTAACAGTTCCGTATGTGATGTCGTATACGTGTTGAACCATTTCGTTTCTGCTAGAATCTTCTGTGATAAAAGTTCTTAATTTTACATCTTTGATTGCAATTTTTTCAATTCTAATTTTTCGGTTAATCATTTCCGAAAGCTTCTCCTCATCAAAATTTTTCTCCCAACTTAAAATTCTTTCTATTTTGATTTTATTTAAATAGTCTTCCGCTCCTTTTATCAAACCATAAAAGGCGGTTTCGGCTGTATTGGGTATGAAAGAAAATATAGTGTTTTTTAAATCGTAATCAATTTTTTGTAAAACGATATTACTAAGATGATATCCCAGGGCAATTCTTTCTCTGTATATTTTTTCATCACTTCCCCGGCTAAAATAAATTCTTTCAAAGCTGCAAGCTTTTCTTTCTTGAGCCTCTAATACTTGCTCGATAGAATAAGACCCGTCGGATTTGATAATTAAAGCACATCCGGGCATGAGTTCTTTTACTTCGTTTTCCTGCAGGTTAAAGGCCGTTCTAATTGCAGCTCTTTCGCTGGCTGCTACGATAACATCTTCACTAATGTAATAATAAGAAGGCCTGATTCCATAGGCATCTCTGAGTACAAAAGCATCGCCACTTCCTGTTATACCGGCGAAGTGAAATCCGCCATCAAAAAGTGGAACTGATTTTTTTAAAGCATTTAAGATATTGGCATTATCGGGGGATTGTTCATCTTCTTCTACTAAAAAATGGTGTAAAACCTCCATCATAGCAGCTAAATCGCTTTGTTTGGAAAATTCATCTGGAGTGTAATTAATTTTATCAAACAAATCCTCTGTATTTACTAAGTTGAAGTTTCCGGCTAGGGCTAAATTTCTGGCGGGGATGATGTCTTTTTTTATAAAAGGGTGGCAAAAGTTAATATCATTTCTGCCTTGTGTTCCGTAACGGAGATGGCCTAGTAATAATTCGCCTAAAACATTGATATGGCCTTTCATTAATCCAGGATGTTGCTTAATATCGGGCTGTAGTTTTTCTACTTCTTCAATTTCTTTAGCCACTTTATCAAAAAGATCGGCAATGGGTTGATGAGCATTACTTCTTAAACGATAAAGGAAGGGATAACCAGGTTCTGTATCTAATTTAATAGTGGCGATACCTGCTCCATCCTGACCTCTGTTATGTTGTTTCTCCATCAACAGATACAACTTGTTCAATCCATATAAAACAGAATTATATTTTTGTTGGTAGTAACTAAAAGGCTTTCTAAGTCGAATAAAAGCTAATCCACACTCGTGTTTAATTGAGTCGCTCATAGAAGTAAAATGATTGCCAAAAGTAATCAATGAATAAACAGCAAAAAAATAATCCCAATTAAAAAATTGGGATTATTATAAAAGAAAAAGAATTTTTTATAGTCCGCTAAAAGTTAAACCAATTTGAAGTAGTTTCATGTCTGCAGCAGCGTCGTCCTTAAATATAGGGGTCAAATTATAGGCTCCAAAAAGGGTAAAGTTTCCATATCCTAATCGTGCCGTAGCACATACTCTTGTGGTATTAAAATAACGTTGAGAATGCAGTTTTACTGTGTAATCATTGATAGTATTCCCATTGGCGTCTTGTAACGTTTCGGCTTTCGTATGAGCATCAATAATATACCCAAACTTTAATCCCAGCGCAGCTTTAATGGCTTTGTTAGGGTTTTCTGGTTTCGAAAGATATCGAAGTTCTAGGGGAATTTCAATAAAGGAGCTAGCGAGTTTGTAACGATCATATGAAGAGTCTTTTCCTTCCATATTTTTAAACTTCAAATCCGTAGTTTGTCCAGTAATTTGTAGATCCAATTTATTGAAAAAAATATGGCTCGTTCCAACCCCTAAGCCATAAGCAATGCTAAAGTGTGGATTACTTTTAAATGGCTTATCTAACATAATGTAAAAATTAAAACCCCTTGACCAGCCACTTCTTTTGCTTTCAATACTATCCGGGGCACCAACCCATCTGTCTGAACTTAACTGGATTAAAAAATGATCAGAGGGATGCAAAAGCATAGAAGTTAATGTATTGTTTGTTTGAGCAGAGGCTATATTTAAAAAAGCCATTCCAAACAAAACAAATAATATTTTTTTCATAAATAAATTCTTTTTTGTTGACGATATCAACATGGTTATAAAACAAGAATACAATAGTGCAAATATAGTGTTACTTACGTACTATTTTTAATTGGATTGTTAATAATAAAATAATATGTAATAACTTAAAAAAACAGAAGTCCTACTTGTACATTACATAGTATTAATAGCTTAAATTTTTGTAACTTCGGAAACGTTATTGTCATCATTTTTAATATAACAACACCTTTTTTCAAAGATGTGATTGAGGGCGGGCGAAGCCATTGTGAAATTAGCCAAATTTATGGCTAAGAATATGAATAATGTCAGCATAAAAAATTACTAGAATCATTTTATGAATCAACAAAACAAATATTCTCCAACATGGACAGAAATCATACAACCTAAAAGATCACTCTTTGATTTGCGGTTGAAGGATGTTTGGAATTAC
Source organism: Chitinophagaceae bacterium (assembly GCA_947452965.1). Taxonomy (GTDB): domain Bacteria; phylum Bacteroidota; class Bacteroidia; order Chitinophagales; family Chitinophagaceae; genus Ferruginibacter. Next base: position 3,511 of record CANGEW010000018.1, read on the forward strand.
AAAGACTTACTTTTTATGTTTGTAAAAAGAGATTTTGTAGCCAATTACAAACAAACAATTTTAGGTCCGTTGTGGTTTATTATACAGCCTGTATTAACTACCTTAATGTTTACGGTTGTTTTTGGAAACTTTGCAAAAATCAGTACAGACGGCCAACCCAAAATATTATTTTATATGGCAGGAGTAACGATCTGGAATTATTTTTCAGACTCGTTTAATAGAACCTCTTCTGTATTTACGGCTAACGCGAGCATTTTTGGGAAAGTCTATTTTCCCAGGTTGATTGTGCCTTTGTCTATTATTGTTTCTGGATTAATTAAGTTTTCCATTCAGTTTGCGCTTTTCATTGGAACGCTGACATATTTTCTTTTCAAATCAAATATTTCTGTTCATCCGAATATATATGTTTTATTAACCCCGTTGTTACTATTATTGATGGCAGGATTAGCGTTAGGAGCGGGAATGATTATAAGTTCTATGACAACCAAGTATAGAGATTTCACATATTTAGTAACATTTGGAGTAACGCTTTTAATGTATGCAACACCTGTAATATACCCCATTGCATTTTTACCAATCAAATACAAATCTATTGTAATGGCCAATCCTCTTAGTGGAATTGTTGAGACATTTAGATATGCTTGGTTAGGTAGTGGCACCTTTTCATGGCAATTGTTGGGGTACAGCTCCTGTTTTGTAATCATCCTGCTCATACTAGGAATTGTCATTTTCAATAAAGTCGAAAAAAACTTTATGGATACAGTGTAATATTCAATTTATAATTAAAATTTGTATGTCGACTATAGCAATCAAAGTTGAAAATGTTTCTAAATTATATCGGTTGGGTCAAGTGGGTACAGGAACGCTCAAAAACGACATAAATCGATTTTGGCATAAGATTCGTGGAAAAGAAGACCCTTATCTTAAAATCGGTCAAATTAATGACAGAACGCAAAAAGCAGAAAGTGAATTTGCATGGGCTTTAAAAGATATCAATTTTGAAGTAAAACAAGGTGAAGCTTTAGGCATTGTTGGAAGAAATGGAGCGGGTAAAAGTACTCTTTTGAAAATCCTAAGTAAAATCACATCGCCCACTACTGGACAAATTCATATTAATGGCCGTATTGCCAGCCTATTGGAGGTAGGGACTGGCTTTCATCCTGATTTAAGTGGAAGAGAAAATATCTTTATGAATGGGGCTATTTTAGGAATGAAAAAATGGGAAATTCAACAAAAACTTGATGAAATTGTAGATTTTGCTGGTGTGGCCGCCTATGTAGACACGCCCGTAAAAAGATATAGTAGTGGTATGATTGTAAGGCTTGGATTTGCTGTAGCAGCCCATCTGGAGCCCGAAATATTAATTGTTGATGAAGTGCTAGCTGTTGGAGATGCAGAGTTTCAAAAGAAGTGTATTGGTAAAATGCAGGATGTAAGTACAAATCAAGGGAGAACTGTTTTATTTGTAAGTCATAATATGGCTGCTGTGAAAAATCTTTGTACTTCAGGTGTTGTAATGATGAACGGCCATTTAACTTATCAAGGAAAAATCGAAGAAGTGATAGATCGGTATCTTTCAACTAGCCGAAATACTAATCAAATAGAATATGCAAATTATACCGAAAGAAAAGGGAACGGTTCCCTTAAAATAACAGATGCTTTTTTTTCACAAAAAGCAGAAAAACATGTTACACAGATTGTATCTCTCTCAAAACTTGATCTCACTTTGGAATATGATTTGTCTCCTGAGATAAAAGTGAAGTCTTTTAGAATAGATGTTGGCATCAATGATTTGTATGGAGTTAGGGTTGCCTGGTTCAGCACTTGGAATGTGAATTTTGTATTTGATTCATCCTCAAAGAGCATTTTGTTTGAAATAGATAATTTTAATTTATCGCCGGGTGAGTATACCTGTAATATTTTTTGTCTTGTAAATGAAGAGGTGTCTGATTGGTTAGAAGCTGTTTTGCCTTTTTCTGTAATAGAAACAGATTATTATAACTCTGGCAAAATAATTCCAAAAAATCAAGGTGGTTTATTATTCAACTACACTATTAAAAATCAATAAATGATAACGAAACTGAAGAAACTATATAGTAGCTTGTTTCAACAAGTTAAAAATAGTAATCAAACAATACGCGATGTAAAAGCTAACTCAGCTGAAGTCGTTTGGGCACACGTCTTTCATGATACGATAAAAGGCAGAAAATGGTTACAGGAACTTGCCCTATCACCCGGAAGAATGGCCTGTAATTACTCTCTCTTGTTTGTTTTAACTAAGATTTTGATTAATTGTAAACCAAAAAGAATAATCGAATTTGGCTTGGGTGAAACAAGTAAATTGATTTCAGCATTTATAAACAATGAATTATCTCAATCTATACATCATATCATAGAACATGATAAAGAATGGATTTCTTTTTTTCTAGATAATCATTCTTTGTCTCAAAATTCAAAAATAATCGAATGCTCATTAGTAGTGAATAATAATGCATCACCCCATTACTCTTATAATCATTTAGCAGAGAAGATTACGAGTGATTATGATGTATATATTATAGATGGCCCGTTCGGTTCTAAACAAAACTCTAGATTAGATATTATTAGTATAGCAGAGCGTTTTAATGCAAATGATCAGTTTATAATCATTTTTGATGATTGTCAACGAGAAGGAGAAAAACAAACAGTAGCTGAATTAATCAAGGTAATTGAAAAAAGAGGCATTACGGTACATAAAGGTTTGTATAGTGGAGATAAAGATCAAATTGTTATAGCAACAAACAAATTTCGATTTATCACATCTCTATGATAAATAAACTACAATTTTAAAAAACATCGAATCTTTTATTGTGTCTACAAACATATTAGATGGAAATGCCGGGAACAGCCCCTTAGTTTCAATACTTATTCCTAATTATAATAAGGCGTTATTTTTAAAAAACACACTAGATAGCATTCTGCAGCAATCTTATAAAAATTGGGAATGTATTATTGTAGATGATGGAAGTACAGATCAATCTTGGGAAATTATTACCTCTATCGCTAATCAAGATAATCGGATAAAAGCATACAAACGTCCAGATCAGTACAGTAAAGGCGGTAATACCTGCAGAAATTATGCTTTTGCTAAATCAAAAGGTGTCTTTGTGATTTACTTTGATTCAGACGATTTGCTTTTATTCAATTCCATTGAAAACAGAGTGAAAACGATTATCAACACCGACTTAGACTTTGTGGCATTTCAAGGGTTGTATTGGAATGTAAAAGATGCAGAAGCCCTGAGTGTATGTTCTACTTTTTCAAAAAACGTTGTCGACGATTTTTTTTCTTTTTTACCACATTGGGTAACCCCAAGCTTGATTATAAAAAGAGATTTTTTAATCAAAGAAAATATTTCTTGGCAACCGGATATACCTTATTTTCAGGATGTGTTTTTTAATCTTGAATTATTATCAAAACAATCCAAATTTTCAATAAACGAAACAACAGATTGGATTTGGAGAAAATTTGATGAAGAAAGCCTGGGTAAATCATCTCTTCGAATTACTTCCTATGAAAAAAATTTTCAAATAGCCAATGCTTATCTTACTGCACTAATAAGTCACAAAAAAGAAATCAACACAACTTTTTTTGAGTTTTGTTTAATGAGATTTTATCATCTGCTGCAGTTAAATCAAAACAAACAAGATAATTTATTCCCGTTACTGGCCTATATAGATATTCTGAAAGTCAAAAAAACAATCAATATTGTAACTTTTTTAAAAATGAAATTGATGGCTTCAATTGGATTGATTTCATTTAGAAGAAATATATCCATTGGCAGATCTATCTTTTTTAGATATTGGAAAAAAATTATTTTGTATAAATATGTTAAGCCGGTTAATAACCATTTTCTTATCAAGAGTGTTGCCGTTGATGAATATATACAATCGCGCTTTATTCATGTAGAACCCATTAATGTATAGATTAATAAATCAACAAATAACAAAAGCTAAGTGATTAAACTGACATTAAAAGGTAGAATGGGCAATCAGATGTTTCAATTTGCATATGCGTATCTTCTTGCCAAAAAAAATAGGTCTTCGATACTACTAAAACCGATATCTCATTTTGGGTTTTGTCTTGATTTTTTTTCATTACCGGTTTTCGGCAGCATTCTTCCCAAAAAATATTTTGTAAAATTTCATAAAATACTTTGGCAGCTTTTTCCTGCAAAGAAAAAAATTGTTGAGAATTCTTGTTTTTACACATATCATGAACCATCCATTCATGATATCACTGAAATTGAAGGTTTTTTTCAAGATGGCAATGCATATGTCAGGCATAAAGAAGAATTCCGGGAATTATTTACAATCAAAAATTCAATCCAAAAGCGTTTTCAAAAAAAATATCAAGATCTGCTCAAAAAGAGAAATGTTGTATTAAATATTAGAATGGCAAAAGATTATCAAACCGCCTATTTTGAAGAAATTAAAAGCAATGGTTTATTGCCAATAGACTGGTATATGAAAGCCCTTGACAAATTAAACTTTTCAATGTATGATCATTTAATTGTAATTGCAGATGATATAACATTAGTGAAAGAAAAAATAAATCTCAACCGGTTCAATCCTGTATATATTGATGATGACATTGCTACAGACTATCTTTTTTTATTACACAGCGATTGTCTTATTATTCCTAATAGCAGCTTTTCGTGGTGGCCTGCTTTTTTAAACAACAATCCTAATAAAAAAGTATATGCACCTAAAAACTGGGTGGGTTGCCATGTAGAAAAAGAATACCCTACCGGTATTATGATCAATGATTTTGATTGGATATAAAAAGAAACATCAGATGAAAAAAACAATTTATGTTCACGATGAAATAGTTCACAATTCTGGGGCAGCCTCGCAGGTTTTGCCTATTCTCTTTGAATTGTATCGACCTAACTCGATTATAGATGTAGGGTGTGGATTGGGTAATTGGATTGAAGTGGCAAAAAAATTAGGAGTTAATGATATTATAGGAGTGGATGGTGATTATGTAAATCGCTCCTTACTCAAAATATCTGAAAATGAGTTTGTTGAAAAGAACCTGTTGGAAAGCTTTGACTTAGGCAGAAAATTTGATGCAGCTATTTGTTTAGAAGTGGCTGAACATTTGCCTGAATCTTCAGCAGATATACTTATAGAATCTCTCACCCGACATGCAGATGTAATTATGTTTTCTGCAGCAATACCCGGACAAGGAGGTCAAAATCACATCAATGAACAATGGCCCACATATTGGCAAAAAATATTTGCCAACTACGGTTTTGTTATGTTGGACTTCTTCAGACCTAAAATATGGAACAACCCCAATATCGAGCGTTGGTATCGACAAAACATGTTTTTAGTGGTAAAAGAAGGACACGCTTTGCAAAAAAATATAGACAATCAGGCACTGGCATTTGTACATCCGGAGTTATTTGAAGTAGTTATAGAACAGTATGAAAATAAAATTCAAAAACTTCAGCAATCTATTAATAAACTACAATCGAGAGACTTCATTGGAAAACTCGCAAAAATAATTAAAGGAAAAAAATAGTCAATAGTATGTTTACAATTTTTAACTGGATTCCTTTTGAAAAAAAAGAAAACTATTATCTTGATAAGCTGACAGATGTAAGTATATTAATCAAAACATTAGAAAGACCGGAACAATTAATTAATCAGCTGCATTCGATAAAAAAATACAAATTTAAAGGTCCTGTTATAATAGCAGACGACAGTAAAACTCCGTATAAAGAAAAAGTGTTATTGCTTTTTCCCGATTTGAATATTACTTACCTCAATCTCCCTTTTGATACAGGAACGGCAGAAGGGCGAAATGAAATGTTGGCGCAAGTAAATACGCCTCTTTTTATTTTATGTGATGATGATTTTATTTTTGAACCTCGAACACGAATACCAGTAATGCGTAAACTTTTATTGGAAAACAATCTTGATTTGTTAGGGGGTGTATTTAGACAATATAATTTGAAGTCAAGAAAAGATCGTTTACAATTCAATATCTCAAACTGGATTTTCAAAAATTTTAAATTACTGATTCCTGCAACTAATTTTTTTGAATATCATGCGGGATTTGATTTAGAGGGAAGCGTTTGCAAGATGAAAAAAGTATCCTACAAAAATCCTTTTACTATTTGTGATATGACGCATAATTTTTTTATTGCCCGTACCGAAAAGGTAAAAGCATTTGGAGGATGGAATCCAATTTTAAAAGGTGGTGAGCATCAAAACTTTTTTATCAGGACTAAATTAAATGGATTGCGAATTGCCACAACCAGAATGTGCGGTGTTGTACATGATAGATGGTCTGCTGCGCCACCATTGTTCAAAGAGTTAAGAGAAAGAGGTTCCTATTATCAAAAGCTTGCACTGGAGGAATTTGGCATTGAAAAAATAGAAAACTTTCAAGAAGTGATGAAAGAGAAGTTTGGACAGTAAGAGTATATAAATATAAATGAATCCGGATTTTTCCATAATAATACCTTGTTACAACCAGTCAAATTATTTGATGGATTGTCTTGACTCTGTAATTGCTCAAGAATACAATTCCTGGGAAGCAATTGTAGTTAATGATGGATCTACAGACAACACAAGTTTTCTTGCAAAAGAGTATTGTAATAAAGATTCTAGAATACAGTTAATTGAAAAAAGGAATGGTGGATTATCATCTGCAAGAAATGAAGGAATTAGACAGTCTAAAGGTACAAGATTCATTTTTTTAGATGCAGATGATTTTCTGTATCCCAAAGCATTACAAGAAATTTCAAAGTCGATTCATGTAACAGATGAAATTACTTTATTGCAATATGGCTATTCTTATATTACAGAAGACAAGAAACATGTGTTACATAGTGTTCAACCCAAAAAATATTCTAAGTTAATTCCTTCAATATTTTCAGAAGTTCCCGGACCTTGTCATACTATTTGTATTCACAGACACTTAATAATAAATGTAGGATTGTTTGATGAAAGCCTAAAAAGTTTAGAAGATTGGGACTTTTGGATTCGAGCTGCAAAAATGGGAGCGCAACAAAAAACAATTGATGTACCGCTGGTTTATTATCGATATGTAAATAACAGCATGAGCAGAAATGCTTTTGCAATGTATGATGCGTTTAAAACAGTTGCGCTAAGGGCTCACCAACAAGATGAGAGAATTCAACTATCGGCTCCACAAAATATAAATTATGTATTTGATACAAAACCTGTTTTAGAAAAAGCTTTAATAAGAATGATGGGTGTTGCAATCATGCAATCAAAAGTTGATGAAGCGATTACTCTTTTTTCTCAAGAGTCAACAAGACAGATTAACACATTTGAACCTCATGAATTTGAAGAGATGTGTTCTTATTTAAGTTTTAGGTATTGGTATACACCTGTTGATATAAAAAATGTCTTTGATGTCATTTACCCATCATTCAACCTTTTTTTTGATAAAATACAATATACGCCTGCCCAAAAAAACAAAGCGCTTTTTTTTATTTTTAAAAGACATTTGTTTCATAGAAGCATAATGCGTTATGGAAAACTCATTGGTACATTGAATAACTTTTTGTTAAGAAAAAAACAATCAGTGTAATATGACAGTTCCTAATGGAATATCAATTGTTATTTGTACTTATAATGGAGCAGAAAGGTTACAACCTACACTTGAAGCAATATTTAATTTAACAACTCAAGAAGATGTACCGTGGGAATTAATAATAGTGGACAATGCATCAACAGATAACACTTCAAATCTAGCTGCGGCATTTATTAAAAAACATCAGTTTGAAAACAAATCAAAACTTGTATATGAATCAAAAGCCGGGTGTAATTATGCAAGATTACGTGGATTAAAAGAAGCAAAATACAAGTGGCTTTTATTTTGTGATGACGACAATCATTTGTTTTCCGATTATATTGAAAAAGGTTGGAAGGTCTTACAAACAAACAAGCGCATAGGTGTATTAGGGGGAGAAGGTATTCCATTATTTGAACAAGAAAAGCCGGAATGGTTTGATCAATATAAATCATCTTTTGCTGTTGGACGTCAGTCTTCCCCAAATGGAAGAATTATGGATAATAAAAGAAAACTATACAGTGCTGGTAGTTTTTTTAACAGAGAAGTGTTAATGAACTATTATAACAATGGTTTTATTGCAATCATGGAAGGTCCCAAAGGTAATGAGCTTTCAAGAGGTGAAGATACGGAGTGGTGTATAATAATAGAGCTGGCTGGATATGAGCTATGGTTTAACGATGATCTTAAATTTTATCATGCGATGTCAGCATCAAGAATGACATGGCCGTATTATTTAAAATTAAAAAAAGGAATTGCTTCTGGAACAGCAAAAATTTCCATGTATGATTTGTTCACCAAAAATAAAAACCCCTCTACTCTTCGCTTCTTTTTATTTTACTTTAAAAATTGTTTTTATTACAATTTAATTTCTTTACAATTTTTTTTGAGAAAAAAAATCCATCCATCAAGATATTCAACACTGCAAAGAGATTTAGGAGACTATACCAATACAACTAGAGCAAAAGTATTTATAAGAGATTTTTTTATAGTTTTCAATCATTTTAAAAAGTTTAGAGAGTTGTTCTCAAAAAATGTTTTTTAGCGTTATCATCCCAACCTATAACAGAGGAATACAATTAGTTAATGCAGTTGACCGCGTTTTGCAACAGGATTTTCAAGATTTTGAAATTGTTATAATTGACGACGGCTCTGTAGACAATACTAAAGAGATAATAAGCACAAATTTTAATGATCAACGTATTTGTTATTATTACCAAAATAATACCGGAGTTTGTTCGGCGAGAAATAAAGGAGTTGAACTATCATCAGGAAAGTACATTACGTTTCTCGATTCGGATGATGAGGTAGCAACAGATTGGTTAAATAGTTTTTTTCAAGAAATCAATAAAACATCCCCAGATATTGTTTTCTGTGATATCAATACGATTCACCCCCAAACAAAAGAAATCAAAACAGTACAAGCGCAATATCCATATCGAAAAAACATTAAAACAGATTATGGATTATATTTAGCAGGGGCTTTTTGTATTAAAAGGGATATGATGCTACAAACAAATGGCTTTGATACATACCTTCGATTTGGTGAATTTACGGAATGGAGTTTTAGATTAAATAAATTACAACCCAAAAAGTCTTTCACAAAAAAAGTAAGTTTTACATATAATGTAAGCATTAGCGGTGGTGGAAAAAACAATCAAAACAAAATAGACGCTAATATATATATCATACAAAAGCATCCTGATTATTTTAAAAAAAATAGCGAGGTTCTTAGATATTATTTTCAAAATATAGCAGTTGCATATGCAAAACTAAATCAGCTTTCTAATGCAAGAATTTATTTTTGGAGGGCATATAAATTAAATCTACTTAAGATAAAAACCTTGGCAAGAATGATTATTTGTTTTTTTCCCAATGTTGCAGATAGGATATGGAAAAGATAAAAAATAGTTGTTTATTAATATTTTATAGAATCACCTTTAATTAATAATCTACTGATTTAACTATAAAAACGCATGATATATTGTTTGTTATTAACCGGCACCATAGATCCGAAAAATACGCCGGAGGTAGACCGGGCTTCTGTTTTATTAAGAGAAGTAGACTATTATACAACGATAGAGAAATGCGCTTCATTAAATTATAAAATTGTTTTTTGTGAAAATAGTGGGTATGACTCAAAAAAAATAACTGCACTATGTACGTCTAAAAACATAGAATACATAAAATTTACATCAAAAGAAAGTTATAAAGGAAAAGGTCATGGAGAAAAAGAGATATTTGAATATGCCTTAGCACATTCAAGAATACTTAAAGATGCAGAATACATTGTTAAAATCACTGGCAGGCTATTTATAAAAAACATCGACTTGATACTAAAAAATCTTCCTGAAAACAATTTCCTTGTTTCTAGTAATCTTACAAGAAATCTAACGTGGTCGGATAGTCGCTTTTTTGTTTTTAAGAAATCTTTTTATGCTGAGTATTTCAAAAACCAACTCGAAGAGGATTTAGATGAACCTCAAAAAGTAAATCTTGAAAAATGTTTATCAAGGGCTATTCACAGGGCCGTATCAATGGGCAATGTATGGATTACTTTACCTTATTATCCTGATTATGTTGGATATAATGCGTATCAAAATAAAAAACTTACTCAAGGGCTTCTCAAAAAAATTAAATACAAGTTGTATTATAGGTTAAAAAAATACGTACTACAACAAACTATATAATTAAAATCAGGAGTATTCAAATAATAACGATTGAAACAAACTACGGAAAATCACTTGCGGTTTGCAGCTTTCGTCATGACGTATAAGCGTCCTGATCAGCTAAAAAAAACAATAGAGAAACTGTTTGAACAAACCATAGTTCCAGAGAAAGTTCTTATTGTTGATAACGATTCTTCTAAGGAAGGAAAGATTGTTGCAGATAAATTTTCCGATTTGCCTGTTGCGTATCATTCGGCAGGATACAATTCTGGTCCGGCTGGCGCAGCCAAAATAGGTCTTCAGCTTTTGGCTGAAGAAGGGTATAATTGGATTGCATGGATTGATGACGATGACCCACCTGTTTTTAATGATACATTTGAAACTTTGCTGAATTTAGCCAAAAGCAATATTCACTGTGGTTGTGTAGGTGTTGTGGGTCATCGCTTTAATCGAAACAAAGGCTTGATTATAAGGATTTCTGATGAAGAATTAGAAGGAAATGGAACGGTGGAGGTTGATAATATTGCAGGAGGGATGTGCAAAATCGTTAATTCAAAAGTAGTAACAGAAAAAAATATTTTACCGGATAATTCTCTTTTTTATGGATTTGAAGAGTTGGATTTTGATTTGAAAATACAACAATCGGGATATGTTCTACTGACAGATAAAGCTGTTTATAAAAAACACAGACTATATTACAATCGATGGGGAGTAACCATACACCGTGGAGAAAAAAAACCTATAAATAGATTGTGGAGAGAATATTACTCTACAAGAAACATGTTAAAAATACTTTTCAAAATGAAGCTCTATAAAGCTTTATGCATCACGATTATTAGGTTTCTTATTAAAATAGCTGCGGGATTCAGATTTGGATTCGCGTATGGTATCAAAAACACCTCATTCATTGCAAGGGGTATTTTCCATTTTTTTATCAACAAAAAAGGAAAGATTAATATCACATAAAAATATCAAAGTGCAATTTTCATATCTATTTCAAGACCTCAACAGATACAAAAAACCTGGTAGAACCACATTAAAATTATTGTTATTCAATCCCCCTTTTCGATTTATTGTTACGTTTCGAGCATGTAATTTTTTTTCGAAAACCAATCCTGCTGGAATTTTATTTCGCTTATGGAATAAAAACCTTCAAGTGATATGGATTTCAGTTTCAGCATACTACCAAAATCGGAAAAGGATTATATCTTCCGCATTATGGAAATATTGTAATCAATAACAACGTTATCATTGGCAACAATTGCAACATAGCACAAGGCGTTACGCTGGGAAATGTAAAAAGAGGCAGTAAACAAGGCAATCCTACAATTGGTGACAGAGTTGTCATTGGAGCCAATGCAGTTGTAGTTGGAAATATCAAAATTGGCAACGACGCATTAATTGCTCCACTTTCTTTTGTAAATTTTGATGTTCCTGATAATGCAGTGGTTGCAGGTAATCCTGCCAGTATCATTAACTATAATAGCAGCAAAGGATATATAGAAAACATAGCAGAATAACCTATGAAAGTCTTATTTACAATTGACAGTCTACAACAAGGCGGTGCTGAACAAAGTATAGCCAATATCATACAACATTTTTCCGAGGATGTAGAAGTAACTGTTTTATACTTTTACCCCAAAGACGATTTACTACCAACGTACAAGAACTTACGCTGCAGAGTTATTGCCATGAATTTACAGGGGAAATATAATTGGGTAAAAGCTATCTCTGGCATGAAAAAAATAATAGAAAGTGTTCGTCCAGATATAGTTGTTTCTTCATTATACAGGAGTAATATTATTAGCAGAATAGCCTGCTTTCAAACTAATACAAAACTCATAGGCACTTTTGTAGATGACAGTTATAATGCAGAAAGAAGAAAAACATTTAAAGGGGTTGGCTTACTAAAATATCAAGCCACATGGATATTAGACAGGCTTACTTCTTTTATTCCCTATGCCTGGATTTCTAACAGTAAATGTATAGGAGAAAATAATGCAAAAAAACTAGGACTGCCTCTATCTAAAATAAAAGTTATCTATCGCGGAAGAAACAGTTCTGCTTTTACCAGATGGAACCACACTCAAACATCACCCTTTATTTTTGCTACGATTGGCAGACTCTATGAAAAAAAGGGATACCCTGAACTCATAGAGGCTTTTTCTGCAGTAAGTAAAAAATATGCTGATGTAAGACTCATCATTTATGGCGAAGGCGGATATCGCTCAATAATGGAAGAACGAATTAAAGAATTGGAATTAACAGATAAGATTATTTTAGCAGGAAACATTCCTGCCGCATGGTTAAAATTATATGATTCTAACTGTTTTGTATTTCCTTCCAGATTTGAAGGATTTAGCGGAGCTTTGGTAGAAGCCATGATGACGGGCATTCCCATCATTAGCAGTAACATACCCATGAATTTAGAAGCCGTCCAACATCAACATACTGCCTTGGTGCACGAAATGAAAAATGTACAAGACTTACAAGCAAAGATGGAACAAATGATGCAAAACTATCCCGCGATGATAGAAATGGGTAAAAGAGCCAGAGAATATGCATTTGAAACATTTGATATTAAAATGATTGCGCAACAATATCAAAATCTTTTATATCAATTTGTAGCCAGTAAATAATTTATAGTTTTGAAAATTTTGCAAATCATACAAAGAAATCAATTAAGAGGAGCAGAAATTTTTGCCTGTCAGTTGAGCGAGTCGTTACAAAAAATAGGATACGAAGTAGATATATTGATTTTATTTGGCAAAGAAACTCATAGTCTTTCATTTTCATTACCATTTTATTATTTACATGCCAATGAAAAAAACAGATTTCTTGATTGGAAAGGATATGGTGCATTACATCAATTTATAGAAAGCGGTAATTATGATATTGTACAAGCTAATGCTGGAGACACCTTAAAATATGCTGTCGTATCTAAAAAATTATTTGGTTGGAAAAAAACGCTTTGTTTTAGAAATGCCAATAAAATAAGTGGATTTTTAACATCGGGGTTCAAGAAGATGTTCAACAAATGGTTGATGAAAGAAGTAGATTATGTTGCGTCGGTAAGTAAAGAATGTATGATAGATTTTTTACAATGCTATCCCGCTTTTAAAAATAAAATAGCTTGTTTGCCGATAGGCACAACACTATCAACTACAGGTAATGTAGAGGGGTTATTATCAATACACAAACCAGCCTTATTGCATGTAGGTAGTTTTGTTCCAGAAAAAAATCATTATGGATTAATTGAAATATTTTCCAAAGTGCTACAACGTCATTCATCGGCAACCTTATATTTAGTAGGAGAAGGAAAAACAAAACCATTCATTGAACAAATGGTAAGAGAAAAAGGGATGAGTGATAGCGTTGTTTTTTTAGGCAAAAGAAATGATGTGCCACAAATAATGAAAAGTTGCAACGTGCTTTTACTTCCAAGTTTGATAGAGGGATTGCCGGGTGTAATATTAGAAGCTTTTTCAAATCGCTTGCCGGTTATTACGTATGATACCGGAGGTATAAAAGAAGTGGTAATTGATAATGAAACAGGTTATTTGATAGAAAAAAATGATGAGCAAGGTTTTGTGAACGCTATTGATAAAGTGCTAACAAATGCTTCAGAAGTTATGATTTCTAATGCACATGACTTAATTCATCGTGAGTATAGCATCAATGCAATTGCAGAAAGGTTCAATGCCTTTTATCAGCAAATGCCGCACTAATTATAACCCTACTTAATGAATATTGTATTGCCACCCTTCGGGGTGGTTTTTTTATGTGGAATATTGAACGTTAGGAATGAATGAGTTAATTTGTATTTTAAAATAATTTACATTTGGTAAAAATATTATATGCAAAAGTTACTTATAGCCGTAACAGCTATTTGTTTTGTTATCGGTTGTTCAACACAAAATCCTAATCCCAATAATAATGGGAATAATACTAATAATGTAACCTATACACAAGGACCAAACGTAAGCGATTTTGATGGTAATGTTTATCCATCTGTTACTAACTGTAATCAAACTTGGACAGCTAAAAATTTAAATGTTAGTCATTATAGAAATGGAGATGTGATACCGCAAGTAACTGATTCTGCTCAATGGGCTAATCTTACAACAGGAGCTTGGTGTTATTATAATAATGATCCTGCAATGGGAGTTGTTTATGGAAAGTTATATAACTGGTATGCTGTTAATGATTCAAGGGGGTTGGCACCAACAGGCTGGCATGTGCCAACTGATGGCGAGTGGAATAAATTGGTAAAGTGTATTGATAATAATACAGATACGTCTACTGTTGGATGGCAAAATTCAACAGCAGGGGGTGCGATGAAAGAAACAGGAACGACTCATTGGATAACCCCCAATACAGGAGCAACAAATAGTAGTGGTTACTATGGCCTTCCTGGAGGAATACGTAGCGAAAATGGACAATATAATTTAATTAGCAATCGTGGATATTGGTGGACTTCCACAGAGACTAATGCAACAGATGCTTGGTATCGCCCTCTTCACAATTTCACAACGGATATTCCAAGAAATTATAGCTATAAACGTTGTGGCTTTTCCTTACGCCTAGTAAAAGATTAATGCTGCTCTTAGGCCGGGAATAATGGGTTCAAAGGTTTAATGTTCAAAAGGTTAAAGATGTTTTTATACCCATAACATTTGTTATACCTCGAACTTTTTAAACCTCTGTAACATTGACTTTGTGCCATTGTTGGTGTTCTCACCAACAAAAAATGTTGGCTATATTTGATTATATAAATTATAGTTTTCTTTTCCATTTATCAATTAAAGTGCATTATGCCTCCAAGAATATTTGATGCCAATTCATATGAGTTTTTACAGCTAAAAGTAGAAATTTATGATAAAATAGGTTTTAAAATTAACAATACGTCGGATTGTATAAAATTACATGAATTGATTTTGGCTGCTGATGTTGGATACATTTCGGTCACTACTTTATATCGGATTTTTTTAAACTCATCTAAAACAAAGCCTTATCAAAATACTATAAATATTCTGTATAAATATCTTGGCTTTCAGAACCAAGAAGAATTTATTAAACATATTGATACTCAAAACAACCCAAGTAAAACACAAGTAAAAGAAAAAGAGTATAATAAAAATGAGTTACTATATCATTGTATTGATTTGCATGCTTTCAAGCCGCTGGATAATTTGTTTGACTCATTAAAAAAATCACGGGTTTCTGAACGAAAAAAAATCGCCTTTGAATTATTTGATTGTTTACAAAAAATTAATAATCCCATTCCCTTCTTTAAATGGTTTTCAAAAAATGAATTTGTTAGGAAAGAGTTCTACGAAGAGGGTTTTGATCCAACCTTTAGGATAAAAGGCTATGATATAGGTTTTGATTATTACCTTTCCGGTATAAATCCATATTCTAATTTAAATAATTTGCAAGATTACATATTTGCTAAGACAGTATTATTTAGGCACTATTTTTTACAAAAAGATTATATAAAGAGCTTGAAGTTGGGAGAGGAACTATATTGCAGACTTTTTATATCAAAGAATGATCTTGAAGAAGTCCATATGTTTCCAAGAGTCCGCTTTCAAGTTTATAAACTTTGGTTTTTATTGCTCAAACAAAGCCCAAGCAGCATCGTTCATGACTATATTGAAGAATTATTGTTATACTGTAAAAAAAAATATTCATCAATAGATAGCAATAAAAATAAGATTTTGTATTACAATCTTGTAGAAGTTTTATTGTTTGTTCCAGAATCAGATATTTATCATGATCAGTTAAAAGAAATATTTATAAACGATTTTAATGGTTTTCCTAAATCTTTAATACATAAACATATTAAACATAGCTTGCCTTATTTTGAACCTAATGGCTTACTAATTCTTCGGCCTTTCACTGTAACTTGAAACAACTTGAAATTCTTTTAGAATAGGATTCTTTATAATTTCCAATAACAAAAAATATAAAGAATGAAAAAGATACTATTCGCCATTATTTTCACTACTGTTTTAACAAACGTACATAGCCAGGCTTTAAAAAAAGTGGAAGGCTCCTATGACTTGTCTCGACCTTGGACTTTTGCCACAGGTCACGCCACTTATTTTTATAAGGAAGGAAAAGATTATGAACGTCTTAGAGAAGGTTTATTTGATTATAAATGTGAGATGAATGCGAGCCAGTTGCAAATGCGTATAGGTTCAAAATTATCTATGTCAATCACAGGAAAGTATAAAAATGGATTAAAAGAGGGTGAATGGAATTCAAAGGTGCTTCTTTTGGCTAATGGGGATGGATCTTCAATTGCTACAAAAGTAAATTATAAAGATGGATTACCTAATGGAACCTGGACCAGTAAGCAAATAAATGTAGGAGGACAATTGATGGACGATGTTTCCGTAAAGTTTAATATGGGTGTAATGGTTGGACCTTTTAAGTATGTGCATGGCACGAAAAGATACGAAGGCACATCAGATAAAGAAGGGTTTTTGGATGGAAAATTTAGTGTGATAACTGACGATATTGAAACAATATTTACTTACGCTCATGGTGTTCAAAAGTCAATCATTCAACGAAATATTAAATCAGGCGAGCTAATTGATAAATTAGAAAACGATTCAAATGTTGTAAAAAAACTGATTGCTTATCAAATAGCCGATTCTGCTACAAAAGCTTCCATGGAAGAAAATGGCGTAAAAGTAAAATACAATGTCATCAGTTTAACAGGATTGAATTATGAAGGTAATTCAATCAACATTGATGAGGATTTTAATGAAATATTTAATACTAGTTTTTGTTTTGGTTCTATACCAGGAGATGCTTTATATAAAGATCCAGGGTATACAGGAAACAGATCTGTAATAAATTGGGACGCATTTTTGGTTTGTGTGCAAGAACAATAAAATAAATTTATTTTCCCAATAAAAACATTCCAAAGCCGGTTAATAACAAAAAGAAGCTTATTAGTTCATACTTATTCGGCTTGTCTTTAAAAATTCTGATACTTGCAAAATAAGTGAAAATCATCAAGCTCATTTGGAGAAAAGCGATGTTAGATATTTTCTCGGTTTTAAACGTATAATTAAGTAAAAAAGACCCAAGAATAGTTAGTAGAGCGATAGAAACGAAATAGCCCCAACGTATACTGGCAATATTTGGTTTTTCGATTTTTGTTTTAGATAACAATACAATAACAATTGACATCAATAAAATTGTACCCTCCATTATAGGAATACTCCAAAATGTATTTATTTTTTTTAATGGAATGGAAAGCAATACATATCCTAAAGGCCAGAAAACATTACAAAGAAGTACCCATAATAGCCCACCACTCTTTTGGGTTTTAAACTGAATTAAAAATCCACTACACATCATAATAAAGGAAAGCCATATAAGAGGCTTTATAGTTTCTTTTAGTAAAAAAAAAGCGAGAAGCTGCTGGGTAATATTTCCCAAAACCGACAAAGCCTCCACATTAGCAAAAGAAATAGAATTCACAGACTTAATAAAAAAAAACAATCCTAAACCACAAATAATTGATGCAAACGCTAATTGTCCCAATAGAAAAAAATCAGGAAAAGGATATGATAGAATGAGAGGAATTAAAATAAATATAGAAAGTATAAAAGTAAAAACAGATCGCAATAAAATAAAGTGCCAAGATTTTAATTCAATACTTGCTTTTTTAATTAAAGCATCATTAAAATAAAAAGCCAGAGCGCTTGCATAAAATATAAAAACAGTTGATTTTAAGTTCTCCATAGCAATAACACTATTTCATATTGGACCCCTAAACATAAATATCATTACCTCAATTGAGATATGAAATTTTAAAATGTCGTCCCACCAAATCTATTCTATATTCTATAACACTGCGAGACTTAATGTGTTAGCACTTGATTATAATTAACAGGTCCCCAATCAATGCCACATCCATCAAATACTCATCTGTTATTCTATTTTTTTGTAATCAGCCAAACTGTTATTCGGATTCATTTTAATAACACCATGCTTTAACATCAACTCAGCCCATTTATTAATTTCTTCTTTCTTAAACTTATTTACATAACCATTATTAATACCAAAGCCAATCCAGTTTTTAATATCATCTCTCGTATATTCCTGTTCCTTCTTATTTGTTTGTTTTACTTGCATATTATTCTCTTTTATTAATAAATAGAAAATAATTGCTAATGATATAAGATTAATTATCTAAAGATTTCCCTGCTCTAATTAAAGTAATTCCTCCAACAGAAAAAAGCACTATTCCTAAAATATTTAAACAAAAAATTATAGACTTTGTCCCTTTCAATTCCTCTATTTGTGAGGATAAATTACTTAAGTCAACATTACTACTGCTTATTTTCTCACTAATTATTAATGTAGCAAAAAAACAAAGAGAACCAATTAGAAAACAAATTCCTGCATTTATTAGCTTTTGTCCAGCAGTCTTATATGACAAAACATCTACTCTATTACTAACATTTATTTCAGTAATATTATTATTCCCTAGGTTTGGATTTTCAAAATTATCACTTAAGTAAAGTTCAAGTTTACTTTTTTGTTCTTCATTTAAATCCCTTGATTTGATATGAATTAATAAATAATCATACCATAAACTATCAATTTGATAAATTTTCAGACTATGCAACCTTATTGTTTCAAGTAGCTCATCAATTGTTTTTTTTGAATAAAATTTATCCGCTTTGTTCATATTTTAAAATTTTGATTTACTCATTTGAGTATTCAAAGTACAATATTTTAATTCATATTCCCATTTGTAATTGTATATATCTGGATCTAATCAAAAAAATGACAAGCGTAACAAAAGCCTATCCTAATAAATTAATCTTAGCACACTTACCCCTAGCATCTATAATTAAGTTGGTTACACTCTCTATTAATTATGACAGATTACAGTTTTTACGAAACACTCGTTTAAACCTATTTTAATACGTTTAAAACCATTATATCTCTTTTTATGTTTGATGCTCGGGGTAACAATCATTATATATAAAATACACGCTTAAAATCCTTTTAAATACCGTTTAAACCTTATTGTCTTTTTAATATCTTTTATTCCTTTTTTATCTTATTGTTTATATATTCAGGGAACCTTTTTACGTATATGATATTATTATCTTTGTATAAATTAATTATACGGTAGATTAATATTAAAAGTAGCATAAGTAGATAATCATTATTAAATTCAGGGAACCTTTTTACGTATAAGATATATTATCATTGTTATTATATTTTATAGTCATTATTAAAGCTGTAAGTAGTATCATTAAATTAATAGGTTGTGGATAATAAAGCTAGAAGATATAAAATGAGAGAGGGGGTAGATTGGTATGATGATGAAAGTGGCTTAAAGCCTAAACATAATCAAAAGCATATTAAAACGAAGAAGTACTGGAATGAGTTTAAAGAGATGTGGTGTAGTAAGCCTGTAAAAAAGGTATTAGTTAGTAATAGTAATATAGAGGTATATGATTTTAAATATTATCCCTTAAGTACTATAAAAGATGAATATGGTAGTATTGATTATGAGAGGATTGGTTTGTTTTTAACTGAGACGTATCGTAAAGGATTTAGTAGTGGTTATAAGGCATTGGATTGGGAGTTTGTTTATTGGGAGTATGATATTATTAGGAAGTACTTAGGTATTAGGTGGAGTAGTATTATTGATAAACTGTTGATTGATAGATATATAGAACTTGATACTAGTAAATCTGGATATAATGCAAATAATAATTGTAGATATTTTAAAGTAAATAAAGCCTTTAAAGGTAAGGGAGATGATAAGCCTTTTAATATCGTTTATGTAAGGGATAAAAGGTTAATAGACAGTATCAATCAATATTATAAGCAAGTAGTAGCAGATAGAACAGGGATAATAAAATATATAGAGGGTACAATAGATCAATCCAGTTTAATCATTAATAATGTTGATACCATAATTAACAAGATATGGAAAGCTAAAGTAGTAACGGATAATGCTGATTTATTAAATGATTATATAAGCAAATCAAAAAAAGATAAGATTAGGGACCGATTATCTGATCTAGATCGGTATGAGAGGTATTATTATAGCGATTTAAAGCAGTATTATGATTATTTGGATAGCATACAGCAGGAGCGATTATTGTATAGAAAAAGAGTGTTTTATAGTTTAAAAGAGTCAAGCTTTGGAGGTAGGATATCTCATTTATATAGTAATGCACCGAAGGAGTTTAGGAGGTATTTAAAGATTGATAATGAAGAATTAGTAGAGGTGGATATCAAAGCATCCCAGCCTAGCTTTTTATATGTAATATTTAAGAGGTGGTATGACTTTGATAATAAACATAGGAATATAGCAAGCGCATCTATCGAATATAAGGAGAGATTTAAAATAATATCGGGTGCAAATATTGATATCTATAAGTACATGATATTAAAAACAAAGGGAATAAAGCATATAAGAGGTAAGCAATATAGAGTGGAGATGAAGACGCTCTTTTATCAATTGATATTTGGTAATCCTATTAATAAGATTGCTGGTAAGAGTAGAAGAGATTTAATCGTTAAGATATTTGGCTTAGATTTTTATGAGTTTTTAGTAAAGCTGTCAAAGGGTAAGTTAGGTTTAGATAAAAATTATAAAAACCTATCAATGTTATTGCAAAAAGAGGAGGCTGGTTTTTTAAATAAAGTAATGCTGAGATTGATAGATAAGGGGTTATTTTTTTTACCGTTATATGACTCGTTGATTGTAAAAAAATCTGATGCTGATATTGTAAAATCTGTTTTTAATGAGGTTATTGAAGATGCTGGATTGACGGGCATTTTGAAGATAAAATAAGGTTTAAAAAACTTAAAAATAGTTATCAAAATATTTGGTAATCTCGGGATGTTTTAGTATATTATTTATATGATTTATTTACTAACACACACATCTCAACCTACCCTTTTTATACCTCCCTAACACCCCTATACCCATTTCTAATTCGAAGTGGGTTTAATTATTATTATCAATCAATCAAAGTTAAAATTGTAATAATAATTTTTAAATTTAAAATAAATAAATATGAGTTTTATAAAAAATAATCTAGTGGAATTAAATAATAATTTAAGTGTTTTAGGTAATCAAATAATCGGAAGATTAGTTGAAATAAATTGTTTAGTGACAGAAGAGGATAGTCAATTTAAAAATATTGATGATGATGATTTTGAAAGTGATAGTGGTTTAGGTGGTATAAATCTCTATATAGATTTTAAAGAAGGTAATATTATGGATAATAAAATTAAAAAAACTGGAACGGTTATATCTGGTTGTTTTAAGATTAGTTTAAAGGAGGGGTTTGTTAGTTGGTATGATGTATATAATATTATTGATTTTGGTTTGTGTTATTTTGGTGATCATAATGGTGTATCTGTTGGAGAATTAAAAGTAGTTGAAGATGAAAATGAAGTAGGTAAGTTTTGTATAAAATCGTTTATTACTCTTAATTAATACTGATATGTATAAATTGTTGATGATTAACCACCCTTCTGGGTGGTTTTTTTATGTCATAAATATTAGTTTGTTATCTAAATTTTGAATAGTTGTTGGATGTTTAAAATTAATAATTAGAGGAATGTATAGATATTGCTATTGTTTTTAATAGATTTGAGTAAAATTATTTAAGATGACAGATTTAGAAAAGAAATTTGATTTAGCAATGAGGGAGTTATGTGATGAGGCAAAGCGTCAATGCAATATTAATTTCACAAGGTTATTAAAGATGCTTGCAAATGAAACTGGGGTTGAAGTAGCAAAAAAGTTAGTAAATTCAAATGAGCCTTCCGAAGGGTTTATTCGATTGATGGAAATAGATAGGAGGGATCTTTCTGTTGAGGAGTTAATTTTGAAAAAAGAGTGGAGGCTTTTGTTTGATGAACAAACATTAAATAATGCTAGAAAAAAATTAAAATAAAGCTGAAATGAAAAATATTATTAAATCTATTTTGTTCATATCTCTCATGGTTGTTTACAAACCTGTTGTTTCTCAAACACTTGTACCTTATTTAAAATCAAATGGAAAATATATTTATGTTGATTCGGCAACTATGAAACCTGTAATTGAAGGGGATTTTTATACTGCAGATTTTTTTATAGATAATTTCGCTATTGTATCTGTGTATAATCATCAAATATTGTACAATATTATTGATAGGAAAGGCAACTTTTTATTTGAATTTACTGATTCGCGAATAGAAAATTTGGGAGGAGGTTTTATAACAAAATGGAACAGGAGAAAAGGTAAGACAATCTATAATTCATATGAAGATACCATTTCTCTTATACAGTGTAATTTATCTATAAATCCAATAGTATACCAAGAGGGTTGTGGATATTATTATAGTTACTCAAATCCTTTGCCCCAAAAAAAAGAAACTCCTGTGATTAAATATATAGGTGCAGGATACGTTGCGATTGAAAGCAACTCGATAAATACTATCCTTTATAAAAATGGTAAATTTCAAACACTTAATGGACAGATAAGCATTAAATTTAATCATAATCAATTAAATAATATTTTCAGTAAAAATGATGGAAAAAAAGGTATAATCGACACAACATTAAAAATCATATTACAGCCAAATTATAATTTGATAGAGTTTGGAGATGATGGTTCGATAATGGTTGAATCAAATAATAAGTATGGTTATTTTAATTCAAAAGGGGAGAAAATAACAGATATTATCTATGATCGAGCAGAACCATTTTCAGAAGGATTAGCATTAGTAGCCATTTATGAGAAATCTTCGAATTACTACATAAACAAATCAGGAAATGTTATACTTAGTGATAAAATGAAAGAATATGCTTTTGATGGTTCTTTTCATGATGGTTTAGCGAGAATTAATAAAGATTTTTTAAATAAAAGCAGGTGTTTTACATTTCATGGGCCCGATCATAAAGATCATGATGAGGAATGTTTTTATACATCATATGGCTTTATAGACAAGGTTGGTAATGTTAAAATAAATCCGTCTTTTGATCCAGTAAAGGAAATTAATAAATTTAATTATGCTTCCGATTTTCAAAATGGATATGCTGTTGCATCAGTTGGAGGAGGTCATGGAACAATTAGTGAGAAAGGTCTCATTGATAAAACCGGTAAATTTATTGTGCCAAATATTTTTAATAAAATTGATAACTTTAAAAGTGGATTTGCATTTTGTAGTAGCGGAACAAATTATATTATTTTTAATACCAAAACTAAAAAATATATTTTAAAACATAATCCTATTTCTAATAATATAGATTCCCGTAGCGATATTTTCTCCGAAACTAATTATTTTTATCAAGCTGGAGATTTTAATAATGGATATTCTATTGTTAGAGAATATAATCGGGGAA
Organism: Chitinophagaceae bacterium; assembly: GCA_947452965.1. Classification (GTDB taxonomy): domain Bacteria; phylum Bacteroidota; class Bacteroidia; order Chitinophagales; family Chitinophagaceae; genus Ferruginibacter. The sequence goes on from CANGEW010000018.1 coordinate 27,166, forward strand.
CTGGCGTAATAGACGCTTCGGGAAAATGGATTATCAAACCTATTTACGGTTGGTGTTTTAAGAATTGTAATAATGGTTTTTTCATAGAAAATAAATGCCATGATAATTTTTATCAAAGTAGTCACGACACAAATTGTTTTTATATTGATAACACTGGAAGAGAATATCGTGCATTTAATTAAGCCAAGTATAAATTAATCAACAATTAAAATCTCTCCATAAACACCCTATTCACTTCATCAATGGAATAGTAATAAGTACCCATCACCTTTTTATAAGGAAGTTTATTGGATGCTCTAAGCTTTTCAATAGTAGTGTAAGAACAACCTAAATAATCCATTAGATCCTGATTTTTCATTAGTTTCTTTGGATAGTGTTGAGAGATATTATTATTAATCTCTGATAATTCTCTTTTTAATTCTTGTTTAAATTCATCTAACATTTCTTTAGTTACGATTTCCATAGTAGTAGGGTTTAAATTGCTTTATGTAAAAGGGTTTGTTGTTTAAAGGAAGTTTCAAAGTTTGCAAAGTCATTCATGAGTTTCGTTTCTGTAATCTTTGCATAAATCTGTGTTGTTTTGATGCTGGCATGCCCTAATACCTTTGATACTGTTTCAATAGGCACATTTAATTCAAGTGAGTTAGTTGCAAAGCTGTGTCTAGCAACATGGCAAGTAACAGGCTTATCAATAGTTGCTTTGATTGCAATCTCTTTTAAATACTCATTCATTTTTTGATTAGAGATAGTTGGTATTACATTCCCTGTTCTCATTACCCAAGCATTATTTTGATATTGATTAATGATGTCATTTGCTTTATCTATGATAGGTATGATGCAATACTCTCCTGTTTTACGTCTGTTTATTTTTATTACCTTTTTACCAGTAATACTCAGCTGTATATCTTTAGCTTTTAGATTAACTAAATCTGAATAAGATAATCCAGTATAACACATCAGTAAAAATCCATCCCTTACTATCCGTTCAGTTTCATGATAAATGTTAAGCATTTCAATCTTGGCTACTTCATCAAAATTCAATGCCAGTCTATGTGTTGGAACTGTTTTAGCAGTAAAGTTTTTAAAAGGATCCTTTTCAATAATCTCTAATCTTTGAGCAAAGTGTATAACCGTTTTTAAGCGTTGTATATGCTTGTTGATTGTGTTAGGATGGTTCTTACGATCTCCTTCTAGAAACACTTTAAAATCGCTTGCAAATCGGTAATGTAACCTATCTAAATCTATATCTGATACAAAGAGCTTACTTGTAAGAAATTCTATTAATCTGTGCTTAGTAGTATAATAGTTTTTAGTAGTGCTTTTAGCATGATCATTTAAGGAGTGATTGATATGATAATCAAATAAGGATAGTAAGGTATGTTGTTTTACATCCTTTCCATTCAAATAATTTTTTAATAACTCAGCTGAGATTAGTTCATTATTCTTTGATTTATGTTCTATGAAAGAAAAGATTTTACTTTTTAAATCAGATATATGCTTATTGTAATGATAGCTTTGTTCATTTTTAGTTTTAATCATTTCTTTTTTACTATCCCAATCACACTTAGGAATATTGATACCTGTTGATATATTTACTTCTTTATCTAATCCATTAATGCGTAAATAAATGATAGCATTTCCTTTAACGTTGGTTCTTGTTGAGTGTAGGATGGTGTAAATCTTAATCATAATCTTTATTCTTTAATAATAAATAGTCTGGGATAGTGGTTTTTAGTAATCTTTTTTCTTTGGAACAGTTCCCAAAATCGGTCCAAAATGATTGGGGGAAATTCACAAGAATAACGACATGAAGCAAATAAAAAACCCCAAGATCAAGTAGAAATTGGGGTAATCATTACAAAAGAGGATGAGGGTTGTCGTCCCACCAAGAATCGAACTTAGATCAAAAGTTTAGGAAACTTCCGTTTTATCCATTAAACTATGGGACGAATTACTTTTATTTAAAAGAGCATCACGATGTTTTCGAATATAAAAGTATTTGCAAAAATAAGTGATTTATGTATTTGTGCTGTGGTAAATAAAAAAGGGATTGCAATCATGCAATCCCTTTTTTTATGAACGAAATGTATTATTGTTTAAAAAATCTAGTGTAATGAACACTTCCATTATAATATACTCGGATGTAATAATATCCTGTAGCTAAGCCTGCTACATTAAATGTAACAATATTACTACCCGATACCCCTTGTTGCAACACCTGTCCTACCAATACATTTTGCATGTTATAGATAAATGCATAAATAGGTGTGGGTTGTTGCAAATTCACACTGAAAGAAACGCTTGTTTGTGCCGGGTTAGGAAAGGCAATCAAGTTTGGAAAGCTAATCACTTTGCAAATTTGACTGGTGCAAATGGCATTATTGAAAGAATCTTTATGTATAACGGTTAAGCATACAGTATCTCTTCCATTCGTACTTGAAAAATTATGTATAGGGTTCAATTGATGAGAACTGGTGCCATCACCAAAATTCCAAATTATAGAATCTCTTAAACTCAATGATGTGGTAGTGTTTAAAAAGTAGATAGTATAATTATTATTAGTTGTAGACGTAGTTGGACTTGTTTGCCATCTAAATCCAGCATTAACAGCACAAGTGTTAGGTGTAGGAATCGTTACATTTATATTAAAACAAGTATCCCTTATGCAAGTATTGCTCGTTGCTACGTGCATACAAACCTGATAGGTTCCTGCATGGTTGTAGGTATGAGTAACCGAGTTACCAGAACCGGTAGTGCTATCGCCAAAACTCCAACTAATACTACTAGCCACGGTAGAGCTAGTATTAGTAAAAGAATATACATTGTTTTGGTTTTGTATGCTAACTCTTGGAACTAAGTTACAAGGATTAGGAGCTGGCACTTGAACTTGAATTGTATGACATACACTATCTGCACAAGTAGCACTTCCAGAAGTTTGTGCAGAGATTACTTTCAAACAAACATTGTATGTACCTGAAGCGGTGTAAGTGTGTGATTGATTGGTTAATCCAGAACTGTTTACAACAGGCGAGCCATCACCAAAGTTCCAAATGCTATAGGTTGCAACACCGGGAGTAGCCGTAGATGTATTATAGAAGTAATGAGTAGTATTGGTTGCATTAACAGCAGAGTCAATAAAACTAGCGTGCGTGTTGCATGGAGCAGGTGTAGGAATCGTTACATTGATATTAAAACAAGTGTCCCTTATACAAGTATTGCTCGTTGCTACGTGCATACAAACCTGATAGGTTCC
>CANGEW010000019.1 GCA_947452965.1 Chitinophagaceae bacterium
AAGCCAAAATATTATGAAGAGGTAGAAAGGTTTGAGAAAGTGAGAGCAGCCATAAATGAATTTGATCGTTTTCAAGAAATGATGAAACAGCGAAATCGATATGATTTTGAAGATATGATTAACTGGGTGATTACAGCCTTTGAATCACATCCCAATTTATTGATAAACTATCAAGAACGATACCAGTACGTATTAGTAGATGAATATCAAGATACAAGCGGCAGTCAAAATAAACTAGTTCAATTGCTTATTAGTTATTGGGAGGTTCCAAATGTATTCGTTGTGGGAGATGATGATCAAAGCATATTTAGATTTCAAGGAGCCAATGTTGAAAATATGCTTCATTTTGCAAAAGCATATCAGAACGACATTTTAAAAGTAGTGCTAACCAACAATTATAGATCTACACAACCCATATTAGATGCCTCTAAAACACTAATCGGAAAAAATTCAGATCGATTGGTAAATCAAATCGATGGTCTTAGCAAAGAGTTAATTGCCTCCAACAACAACATTAATCAACTCTCACATCTTCCTAAAATCGTGGAGTATGAAACACAACGACATGAAATGATTGCTGTAGTAAAAGAAACACAGCAGTTATTAAGTAAGGGGGTGCCTCCAGGTAAGATTGGAATCATTTATAAAGAAAACAAATACGGGGAAGCATTATCGCAGTATTATAATTTATTAAAAATACCTTTTTTTACCAAGCGACATTATAATGCACTAGAAATACCTATGGTGCAACAGTTGCTAACAATTATGAAATATATAGCATCAGAACACTATATACCGTTTAGTGGAGATGCAATGTTGTTTGAAATATTACATTTCAAATGGTTTAGTATAGAACCTATTGAAATTGCAAAAATTTCAATTGAAGTTAGCAATAGAAAATATCAAAAAGACAGCACATCTATCCGAGCCCTTATCAAAGAAAAAAGTAATGGACATCCTCAGCATTTATTTGATAAAGGAGTAAGTGAAGAATTAAAAAAGGCGTCTTTTATTATAGAAGCACTGATTTCTGATGTTTCTAATTGCACTTTACAAAAACTTTTTGAAAGTATATTGCATAGGGTGGGTGTGATTGCGAACATTATGCAAAAATCAGATAAACACTGGCAATTACAAATATTAACGGCTCTGTTTGATTTTATAAAAGACGAAACGCATCGTCATCCTTTAATGAGTTTACAACAATTTGTTGATTTAGTAGAAGTGATGGAAAAAGAAAAAATTTCAATACCACTGGTTCAAGTGAGCGGTAGTGAAAAAGGGGTTAATATCATGACGGCTCATGGATCAAAAGGATTAGAGTTTGAACATGTATTCATTGTAGGGATGAATGCGAGCTTTTGGGAAAAGAAAAAAAATCCAAATAAGGGGTATAAAATTCCAGATGCTGCTTTTGAATCTATTCCTTCTACAAAAGATTATCAAGAATTAAGAAGATTGTTTTATGTGGCATTAACCCGAGCCGAACAGTATCTATCAATCTCCTACAGCAAATATAACTTGACAGGAAAAGAAACAGAAGCTTCTATGTTCATTGCTGAAATATTAGATCAGCATCCAATTGTAATTGAAAAAGTGGAATTATCTGAAGACATCATTTCGGAATTTTCTGTCCTGGAACTAACAGAAGGGGTAGCTCCCGAAATAGCAAAAGCTGAAGAGGATATTATTGGTCCCATACTTGATAAGTTTGTAATGAATGTAACTGCGCTGAATAGTTATTTGGACTGCCCTCTTTCTTTTTATTATAATAATTTTATTCGGATACCTTCTGCTAAAAACGATGCAACAGAATTTGGATCTGCTGTACATTTTGCATTACAAAAGTTGTTTGATGCCATGTTGACTCACCCAAACAAAGAGTTTTCTTCCAAACAAGAATTCATACAATACTTCGAGTGGTATATGAATAGAAATAGAGAAAGTTTCTCAGAACAACAGTTTAACAGAAGAATGGAATACGGAAATGAAATTCTTTCAAAATATTATGACACGCATGTAAGTTCCTTTAATAAAATAGTATTAGTTGAGCATAATATTAAAAACATTGTATTTGCAGGCGTTCCCTTAAAAGGAAAATTAGATAAGCTTGAATTTGATGGCAAATCAGTAAATGTGGTTGATTATAAATCAGGAAATCCTGATAATGGACTTAAAAAAATTATCGGACCTACGGCAAAGAGTCCAGATGGCGGAGATTATTGGCGACAAGCGGTGTTCTATAAAATTCTGGTTGATCATATCCCTAATAAAGACTGGACGGTAGTTAGCACAGAGTTTGATTTTATAGAACCCACTTCCAATAAGAATTATATTAAAAAGAAAATAGTAATAAAAGATACAGATATTAATACGGTGGCAGAACAAATTACTACAACCTGGGCAAAAATTCAGAACAGAGAATTTTATACGGGATGCGGAAAAAAAGATTGTAAATGGTGCAATTTTGTAAAAGACAACGACATGGCAGTAATCTTGCATAAAGTCGATGAATTTTCCAATGAATATGAATAAAAAAGATCCAATAACATTCTTTACTTTTGTTGTTTGTTATCAATACCCGACATCGCAATGAAACAACCGCTATATGGAGTAATTTTTTTCTTATGGTTTTTTTATATCATCACTGTAATTACGAGTGGCTGTGCTCAAATTGGTGTTGTTTCTGGTGGTCCACAAGACACAATGCCTCCTTTACTGATTAGAGCCACACCAGATAATAAAACGGTTCAATTTTCAGGCAACAAGATTGTGCTCAATTTTAATGAATACATTGATGTTCAGGAAATACAAGCCAATGTAATAGTTTCTCCTTATCCTAAATCTTTTCCAGCCATTAGCAATAATCTAAAAACCATTACCATTAGATTAAAAGATTCGTTGCTTCCCAATACTACTTATAACATCAATTTTGGTAATGCAGTAAAAGACATTAACGAAGGGAATATTTATAAAAATTTATCTTACACTTTCTCAACAGGCAAATTCATTGACTCTTGTGAGTTGAGTGGTAAAGTAATATTAGCAGAAACAGGCAAAACGGATAGCACATTATGGGCATTGTTATACAGAAATGCAACCGATACAGATGTTCGTACAAAAAAGCCAACTTATATTACAAAAGTAAAATCAGATGGTACGTTCCATTTCAAATATTTACCATCAGATCGGTATAAAATATATGCTTTAAAAGATGGTGATGGTAATAAGTATTACTCCTCAAAAGCTGAAGTTTTTGCTTTTTATGATAATGAAATACAGATTCCGTCAAATGCAATGGGCCCAGTATTGTATGCCTATGCCGAAAAAAAGCCATCAAGCAACCTGCCGCCTGTAACCGAAAAAAAGAAAGAAGAAAAAAAATTGCTTTATCAAACGAATTTGATTGCCTTCAAACAAGAGCTTACTGACTCATTACAAATTACTTTTAATAAACCTATACAAAAACTAATATCTGATTCTATAATTATTACTGATACCAATTATCAAAAACAGATAATTAATAATATAACTATAGACAGCTCCCGAAAAGTTGTATCCATATCAAAAGTTTGGCAACCTGATCAGCTTCTGTATTTAATTATTTCAAAAAAATCTGTAGAAGATTCAAATGGAATTTCTTTATCAAAGTCGGATACGATTCGATTTACTACCAAACAGATTGAAGAATATGGCTCATTACAATTGACTTTTAAAAATCTTGACTTGACAAAAAAACCCATATTACAGTTTGTGCAAGGGGAGACGATAAAATTTCGGTTCCCATTGACTAATAATGTTTGGACCAACACACTAATGACACCTGGAGAATTTGAAATCAGAATTCTGTATGATACGAACAATAATGGTGTGTGGGATGCTGGAAAGTATGAAACAAAAACACAACCAGAAAGAGTAATCTCTATACCAGAAAAAATTGCTATTAAATCTGATTGGACCAATGAGAGAGAGATTATTTTATAAATAACAGCTCATTCATAACTAGATTACTTTCTTTTTTGATAGCACTTTTCTTAAAACGATTCTTTATTTTTACAATATGATTTTTTCATCGGCTTTATTAGAGAATGCGGTAAATGAGTTTTCTAAATTACCGGGTATTGGTAAAAAAACTGCTCTACGACTGGTTTTGCATTTAATCAAACAAAAAGAATCGGATGTTGTGCAATTCAGTGCAACCATTGAAGCGATGCGAAAAGAAATTAAATTTTGTAATCGTTGTCATAATATTTCAGATAAAGAAGTATGTAATATTTGTTCCAATACAAGTAGAAAACAAGATCTTATTTGTGTAGTGGAAACCATTAGAGACGTGATTGCCATTGAGAGTACGCAACAATTCAATGGAACCTATCATGTATTAGGGGGGATTATTTCTCCATTAGATGGAGTGGGTCCGGATCAATTACATATAGAATCATTAATTACTAGAATTGCAAAAGAAACCACTCAAGAACTCATTTTTGCTCTCAATCCGAATATTCAAGGTGACACCACTATTTATTATATAGGCAGAAAATTAAAAGAGTATCCCGTTAAAATTACTACTATAGCCCGAGGGGTAGCATTTGGAGGTGAATTAGAATATGCCGATGAACTAACCTTGGCCAAGTCAATTAATAATAGAATTTCCGCCGATCACTACATAACTTCCATTGGTTAATTTCTTTGTTTGAATTTTGTAACAAACTGTGTATAGTATATCTTTGCAGTCGCTGCAAGGAAGGATTTGTTTATTGTTCAACCCCTGCAGTTTGATTTTTTTGAACTAATAAACGAATTACATATCCCACCATTTTTTTGGAATTGCAATCCGTTTATTTTGATCAATCATGTCAATAAAAGCTTGATAGTATTTGTTATTGATTCACTATATAAATAATAAGCGTGTACAACATTAAAGAAATTTTGGAACAACGAATCATGATCATAGATGGTGCTATGGGCACGATGATTCAACGTCATAAGCTTGAAGAGGCAGATTACAGAGGCGAAAGATTTAAAAATTGGCACAAAGATGTAAAAGGGAATAATGATCTGCTTAGTATCACTCAACCAGATATTATCATTGGTATTCACAAACAATATTTAGAAGCAGGAGCTGATATTATAGAAACCAATACTTTTAGCAGCACTTCCATTGCCCAGGCCGATTACGACATGCAAGCATTAGCCTATGAATTAAATGTTGCTTCTGCCAAATGCGCAAGAGCTGCCGCTGATGAATATACGAAACAAAATCCTGACAAACCAAGATTTGTTGCGGGAGCTGTAGGCCCCTTAAATAAAACGTTGTCTTTATCTCCAGATGTAAATAATCCTGGTTACAGAGCAGTTACTTTTGATGAGGTGGCCATTGCTTACGAGGAGCAAATAAAAGGATTGGTAGATGGCGGAGTTGATATCATACTGATAGAAACCATTTTTGATACATTGAATGCAAAGGCGGCAATCTATGCAGTCAAGCATTTTTTTAGTAAAACAGATTTGCCTGAACTTCCTATCATGATTAGTGGAACCATTACAGATGCAAGCGGAAGAACATTGAGCGGACAAACATTAGAAGCATTTTATATCTCTGTAGTACATGCCAATCCAATAAGTATCGGATTAAACTGTGCTTTAGGGGCTCAGGAAATGCGTCCGCATATTGAAGAGTTATCGTCTATTGCTAAGTGTTATACCTCTGCCTACCCTAATGCTGGTTTGCCAAATGCATTTGGTGAATATGATGAACAACCTCACGAAACAGCACATATCATAGAAGAATGGGCAAAAGAAGGGTTTGTAAATATAGTTGGAGGATGCTGTGGCACCACACCCGAACACATAAAACACATTGCACAAGAGGTAAGCCGTTTTGCTCCGAGAAAACTACCCATTACAAGTAAGTCATTATAATAAAACAACAAAGAATGTATCAACATCATATAAAGCCTTTCTTGCGATTAAGTGGTTTAGAACCGTTGATTATTAGACCAGAAACCAATTTTGTAAATGTTGGTGAAAGAACTAATGTAACGGGTAGTAAAAAATTTGCCCGACTTATCAGAGAAGGTCAATTTGAAGAAGCCCTCTCTGTAGCCAGACAACAAGTGGAGAGCGGCGCACAAATACTTGACGTAAATATGGACGACGCATTATTAGATGGCGTTGTGGCTATGACAACTTTTTTAAATCTTTTACAAGCTGAACCAGACATTGCTAAGATTCCTATCATGATTGATAGCAGTAAGTTTGAAATCATAGAAGCTGGATTAAAATGTGTACAAGGAAAATGTATAGTTAACTCTATCTCAATGAAAGAAGGGGAAGAAAAATTCATTGAGCAGGCCAGGATTTGTAAAAACTTTGGCGCTTCTGTAATCGTGATGGCTTTTGATGAAATCGGACAGGCAGATACAAAGGCAAGAAAAGTAGAAATTTGTCATCGTGCTTATAACATCTTAACGCAACAAGTAGGATTTGTACCTGAAGAAATCATTTTTGACCCTAATATTTTTGCCATTGCAACGGGCATTGAAGAGCATAACAACTATGCTGTTGATTTTATTGAAGCTACGCGCGAAATCAAACAACTTATGCCCTTGACCAAAGTAAGCGGCGGTGTTAGTAATGTGTCTTTTTCCTTTAGAGGTAATGACCATGTTCGAGAAGCGATTCATAGTGTATTTCTTTATCATGCTATTAAAGCCGGTATGGATATGGGTATCGTAAATGCGGGACAACTAGTAATTTACGATGATATTGAACCCACTTTAAAACAATTATGTGAAGAGGTTATTTTAAATATCAATAACGATGAGAATGCTGCAACAGAAAAGTTAATTGCCTTTGCAGAAACTGTAAAAGCAAAAGGAAAAGAAGCAGTTAAAGATGAAACGTGGAGAAAAGAAAATGTACAAAAAAGAATTGAGCATGCTTTGATTCACGGAATCACAGAATATATAGATGCCGATACAGAAGAAGCTCGTTTACAATATTCAAAACCCTTAGATGTGATAGAAGGTCCATTGATGGACGGAATGAATATTGTAGGAGACTTGTTTGGCGCTGGTAAAATGTTTTTACCGCAAGTGGTGAAAAGCGCAAGAGTAATGAAAAAAGCCGTGGCGGTATTAACTCCTTACATTGAACAAGAGAAAGAAGACAAAAGGAACAATCCTCTATTACAAGGTGCTGCAGATTCAAACGAAAAAGGACCAGCAAAAATATTATTAGCCACTGTGAAGGGCGACGTACATGATATTGGTAAAAATATTGTTGGTGTTGTGTTGGGGTGCAATGGCTATGAAATTATAGACTTAGGCGTAATGGTGCCTTCAGATAAAATTTTAGCAGAGGCACAAAAACATAAAGTAGATATTATTGGGTTAAGTGGATTGATCACTCCTTCCTTAGATGAAATGGTTCATATTGCAAAAGAAATGACCCGCTTGCAAATGAATATTCCCTTATTAATTGGAGGAGCTACCACCAGCAGAATGCATACGGCTGTAAAAATTGCTCCGGAATATCAACATGGAGTTTTACACGTGCTAGATGCATCAAGAAGCGTAACCGTTGCCGGTAGTTTGTTAAACAAAGATCAAAAAATACAATTATTATCAGATGTAACAACAGAATACAACCAATTATCTAAAGACTTTGCCAATAAAAAATCACATAAACAATTCATATCTTTTAGCGAAGCACAACAACAACCGATGTTGATAGAATGGGATCATTATCATCCCGTTCATCCTACATTTACGGGCACACAAAAATTAAACAATTACTCATTACAAGAAATTGCTGAATACATAGATTGGCAACCTTTTTTTATTGCATGGGAAATGCATGGAAAGTTTCCTGCGATTCTTTCCGATGCATTAATAGGACAAGAAGCTACCAAATTATACAATGATGCTCATGCTCTATTACAAAAAATTATTCTTGAAAACTGGCTCACTGCAACCGCAGTAATAGGTTTTTGGGAAGTAAACAAAATCGCTCCTGATACAATACAAGTAGAAAATTTCTCAACAAATATCAGACTAGAGTTTTTGCGCCAGCAAGCAAAAAAATCAGCCGGACAACCGAATCTTTCATTAGCAGATTTTATTCATCCTACAAAGAAGGATTATATAGGTGCTTTTTCTGTAACAATTGATGGAATAGAACAACATATAAAACGTTTTGAAGCTAATTTGGATGATTACAATAAAATTATCTTACAGGCATTAGCCGACAGATTAGCCGAAGCCTTTGCAGAATTTTTACACAAAAAAGTAAGAACAGAATATTGGGGCTATGTACCAACAGAAGATCTTTCTAACGAAGCTTTGATTGCCGAAAAATATCAAGGAATTAGGCCTGCCCCAGGTTATCCTGCCTGTCCAGACCATACAGAAAAATACAAACTTTTTGAATTGTTAGGTGGTAAAGAGACAACCGGCATTACTTTAACGGAATCATTAGCTATGTATCCTGCATCTTCAGTTTGTGGTTGGTACTTTGCTCATCCCGAAAGCAAATATTTTGGTTTAGGTAAAATTGATTCCGATCAATTAAGCGATTATGCCAAAAGAAAAGAAATGAGTATTACGGAGGCTACTAAATGGTTGCGACCTATATTAGAATAGTCGTCTATGAAATGTCCAGACCTACTAAATATAAATATTACCTATGCGCATCATTTCATACAATGTAAACGGAATAAGAGCTGCGATTAAAAAAGGTTTTTTTGATTGGCTTGAAACAAATCCTGCAGATGTAATTTGTTTGCAAGAAACTAAAGCCTGTGAAGGAGACGTAGATATAAAAAAATTAGAAAAGCTAGGCTTTGAGCACCATTGGTTTAGCGCAAATAAAAAAGGATATAGTGGAGTAGCTATTTTTTCTAAAATAAAACCTACTGCTGTAAAAAAAGGGAATGGCTTTACCATGAGTGATTTTGAAGGTAGGGTAATTGAAATGCAGTTTGGTGATGTAAAACTCATCAATGCTTATTTTCCTTCCGGAACTTCAGGTGAAGAAAGACAAAACTATAAATATCAGTGGTTGAATGAAATTTATACATATTTGGAAAACGAAAAAAAGAAGCATCCCAAATTAATATTGTGCGGTGATTATAATATTGCTCATGAAGAAATTGATATTCATGACCCCAAAGGCAATAAAAAATCTTCAGGCTTTTTGCCACAAGAAAGAGAATGGATGACAACATTTTTACAATCAGGCTGGCTGGATACTTTTAGGGTGTTTCATCAGGAGCCACATCGTTACAGTTGGTGGAGTCAGCGTTTTCCAAGTGTTAGGCTTAACAATAAGGGCTGGCGAATTGACTACATTTGCGCAACAACACCTTTACAAAAACAACTAATCGCAGCAGATATTTTTCCTGAGGTCAAGCATAGCGATCACTGTCCGGTTTTTTTAGAAATAAAAATTTAAAAACTATGTATATATATAATGTTACCATCAAAGTAAAACAAAGTATTGCGGAAGATTGGTTTCAGTGGGTAAAGATGGAACATATCCCAGAAGTGATTGCCACAGGCTGTTTTAATGCTGCCACCATTTTACAATTATTAGAGGTGGATGATACGGAAGGACCTACTTTCGCAATACAATATCAAGCAGATAGTAAGGCTCAATATAATAGGTATCTAGAAATGCACGCTGCTGCCCTTCGTCAAAAATCTTACGACAAATGGGGTGATCAATTTATTGCCTTTAGATCCGTAATGAAGGTTGTTAACTAAATGTGCAAAACATTTAATTAGTCGTTTTTTTTGTTTTCCAAAATATGCGTATTCCCTTACAACACGCATCAGCAAAGGATTTCCAAAGAACATTTTTGAAACCCAATGCCAACAAGGGTTTCGAATGATTAAACTGTTTTTCTCCAAAATAAAAAACCATCTAAATAGCCTCAAAAGCCTTTATAAATGGGCTTTTTAAGGGTTGTAAATTTTTTAAAAAAAATTTTGTTGAATTCAAAAAGCATCTATATTTGTTGAAGTTATAAATTTTCAAAAAACATTATTATGAACAAAGCAGATTTAATCGCAAAAATTGCTGATGACGCTGGCATCACAAAAACTCAAGCAAACGCTACTGTAGATTCTTTTATCGAAGCAGTAACAAAAACATTGAAAAGTGGTAACAAACTTACGTTGGTAGGTTTTGGAACTTTCTCAGTTTCAAAAAGAGCTGCACGTAACGGTCGTAACCCACAAACGGGTGCTGTGATCAAAATCAAAGCTAAAAAAGTTGCTAAGTTTAAAGCAGGTAAAGAATTGTCTGCTAAGATCTAATTGCCACAAAGCCTTAAAAGCAAGATGAATTTTCATCTTGCTTTTTTATTACTTACTAATCATCTAAATATATACACTATGGGACGTGGAGACATTAAAAGTAAAAAAGGTAAAATTTTTGCAGGAAGTTTTGGTAAATCAAGACCAGCAAAAACAAAAACAGCTGTAGCTGCAGTAAAAAAAGCAACCGCAAAAAAAGCCAAATAATTCAGAAATGATAAGTTGATAATTGTTTTGACTTATCATTTTCTTTTTCAAGCACATTCCACAGAGCCTGATTTCGTTATTTTCTCCTACTTTATAATATACTTCTTAGGATTCTAATAAAGCCTTTCCTTTCCATACCTTTGCACCAATGGAAAAATCAAACTTTGTTGATCAAATAAAAATATTTTGCAGAAGCGGTCATGGCGGCGCCGGGAGTAAACATTTTATGCGTAATAAACTTACCGCATTGGGTGGTCCTGATGGCGGAGACGGTGGCAGAGGTGCGCACATCATATTAAAGGGCAATTCACAACTTTGGACCTTACTACATTTAAGATACTTTAAAAATATCCTTGCTGAGAATGGTGGAAACGGTGCAGGAAATAATTGTTCGGGCAAAAATGGAAAAGATATCATCATAGAAGTACCTCTGGGTACTATTGCCAAATCAGAAGATAGTGATATTGTGGAAGCAGAAATTTTAGAACATGGGCAAGAAATTATTTTATTAAAAGGTGGCAGAGGCGGTTTGGGCAACAGCAATTTTAAATCTGCTACTAACCAAGCACCAGAATATGCACAACCTGGTGAAGAGGGAGAAGAAGGAATCAAAGTAATTGAGCTTAAAGTGCTGGCAGACGTGGGATTGGTAGGATTTCCAAACGCTGGAAAATCAACGTTACTTTCATGTATAACTGCTGCTAAACCTAAAATAGCCAATTATGCTTTCACCACTTTAGTCCCTCAATTAGGCATGGTGGAATACAGAGATGGTAAGAGTTTTTGTATGGCAGATTTACCAGGTATTATTGAAGGTGCTGCTGAAGGAAAAGGGTTAGGACATCGATTTCTAAGACATATTGAACGGAACTCTATTTTATTATTCGTGATCCCTGCAGATAGTAATCATCACAAACAAGAGTATGAGATTTTAAGAACAGAGCTAGAAAAATACAATCCTGAAATGTTACAAAAAGATTTTGTGATAGCCATCAGTAAATCAGATATGCTCGATGAAGAATTGACTACTGCTATTTCCAAAGAGTTACCACCTAATATTCCACATATTTTCATTTCATCTGTTACAGGCTTTCACTTACAGCAATTGAAGGATTTACTTTGGAACGTACTTAATACTACAAGAGCTTAAAAAAAGAAGTAATTAGATGATGTTCATTCTTTTTTTACAGGACTGACTTCATTTATTGAGCCACTCATCGTGAAAACTTCTTAGTAATTTTAGTTGTACTATCCATGATCAGAAATTTTATTTTTTTTATTAATCCGATTTCAGGAACACGGCGAAAGGATACTTTAGAAGCCTTTATTCGTAATAAATGCAAAGAGCATAATTTTTCTTTTCACATTGCTCATACCAATGCTATCGGCGATTACACCGAATTGCCCAATAAAATTGTTTCAAATAACATTACCGATGTCATTATTTGTGGAGGCGATGGAACAGTTAATAAAATATCGGCCGCTTTGTTACACACAAGCGTATCCGTTGGAATTTTACCGATGGGCTCGGGCAATGGATTGGCTTACGCAGCCGGAATTAGCAGCAATTGGAATAAGGCTTTTGATATTATTGTAAAAAATAAACCAAATTGGATTGATGGATTTTTTGTCAATGGTCATTTTGGTTGTATGTTAACCGGCGTGGGATTTGATGCAATAGTAGCTCACGATTTTTTGCACCAACAAAAACGAGGACTCATAAAATATATTTTAATTTCTATAAAAAAATTTTGGAAGGCAACCTCTTTTTCATTTGAAGTAAATTGGGGCCATCAACATATCTCCACAGAAGCATATTTTATTAGCATTGCAAATAGTAATCAATTTGGCAATTATATCACCATTGCACCTCAGGCAAAGCTAAACGATGGGTTACTAGATGTGATTATAGTTACAAAGAAAAATAAAATCAGTACGCTCTATGCGCTCTTACAGCAGGTGGTTGCAGGCACTACAGCAAAAAACCATGAGGATATCCGAAGCACTGCCGGCATTCATTATTTTCAATCTCATCATGTAGTTATAAAAAACCCACAATTAGCACCTATGCATATAGATGGAGAGCCCATTCCTTCTTGTCAAAACATTGAAGTAATGATTCAAAAGAATGCATTCAGACTCTTACAGCCTTAGTTGGCCGAGTGCTTATAAAAAGCAATGTAAGTAAACACATTACTACTAACATCGCAGTAAATTGATGAGCAACCCCTAGACAAATAAAAACACTGGAAGTAGTTGCAAATAACAAAGTAAAAATTCCTAAAAGTATTTGTATACTTACTAATACGATGAAAAAATTCTTGTATTGATTAAATATATTATTAGAGGATATTTTTCTGCTTTTAATAAAAAAGTAAATAGTAGAAATGAAAATAAGATACCCAAGACTTCTGTGTATTAGATGAATAGTTATTTTATTATAAAAAAGATTTTGGTACCAAGGGTTTAATTCATCTAAGGTGGTTGGAATCCATTGTCCATTAATATACGGCCAAGTAGGAGCCGTTGCCGCTGCTTTGAGCCCAGCCATAAATCCACCATATACCAATTGAAAAAAAACGAGCACCAGTAAAAAAGTAATTGTTTTTTTGAGTTGATAACTTTCTGTTTTTTCTTGAAAAGAGGGTAAGAGACTTAATGCAAACCAATAGGTATAACTTAATAAAACAAGCGCGGCAATAAAATGAGTAGTCAATTCTATATGTCCAACAAAATACTTTTCCGGAACCAATCCACTTCTAACCATTATCCAACCAATAGCGCCCTGTAGCGCGCCTAAAAAAAACAGTATCACCATTGGCAAAATCATGGAAGCATTAAATTTCTTTTTAATGATAAAATAGTTAAATCCAAATAGAAAAACCATTCCCATTATTCTTGCCCATAATCGATGAAACCATTCCCAAAAAAAGATAAACTTAAATTCTTTTAATGAAAAGGACTGATGTACAAATTTGAATTGATCTGTATGACGATATTTTTCAAACTCGATTAGCCATTGTTGTTCATTTAAGGGAGGTAAGGCTCCTGTGATAGGTTTCCATTCAGTAATTGACAAACCAGATTCCGTAAGACGAGTAATGCCTCCTAACAACACTTGTACCACAATCATGCCTACACCTATGAAAAGCCAGGTTGCTACTTGTCGATTATTTTTTAGTTGTAGTATTTCCTTTGACATGTTACAAAGGTACTACACACATTTTTGTTAACAAGTAGTGTTTATTCTTTTAATGAGTTTTTCTGACATTTGTATATCAAAACATGTTACAAGCTTATTACGATAAAAACAAAATAGAGGCTGGCGTTGATGAAGCCGGAAGAGGCTGTTATGCCGGACCGGTATTTGCCGCAGCGGTAATCTTGCCAAAAGACTTTCATCATCCTTTATTAAATGACAGCAAAAAACTATCTGAAAAGCATCGCGATGAACTTAGACCCATTATCGAAAAAGAATCAATTTCTTTCGGTGTATATAAAATTGACAATCAAGAAATTGATATCATTAATATTTTACAGGCTTCCATCAAAGCGATGCATTTGTCTATTGAACAATTAACAACTCCTCCGCAATTATTATTAATTGATGGAAATAGATTTAAGCAGTATAAAAATATCCCTCATCAATGTATAATAAAAGGTGACGGAAAAATTGCAAGTATTGCCGCCGCTAGCATATTAGCAAAAACCTATCGAGACGAGTACATGCTTGAACTTCATAAGAAATATCCCTTATATAGTTGGGATAAAAACAAAGGATACGGGACAGCAACACATAGAAATGCTATTCAAAAAATAGGACTTTGCGAATATCATCGAAAAAGCTTTAAAATACTGCCCTCTGAGTCGGCGTTATAGGATTACTTATTGAATCAGAGTAACATCGCTGATAATTGGAAAATGATCGCTTAAGCTTTTTTTAATTCGGGCATATTGATTGACTTCAAATTGTTGTCCTACAAAAATGTTATCAATTCTAAGTGTAGGAGAAATTCCATCGTAGGTGTTACTAATCCAAGTGCCTTTTTCGCTAAACGCATTTTTCATTCCTTCCCCAATAGTGTTGTAAGCATATCCGTTAGGCACATCATTAAAATCTCCACAAAGTATTACAGGGTAAGGACTTTGGTTGATTGTTTTTTTAATAAAATCTGCCTGTTCACGTTTTTTTATAAAACTAATTTTAAATTTTTTCAAAATGTTTTTTGACTCTTTGATATCACTTTCATATCCGGCCATTGGATTATCAAGATAATTTCTATTATCAGGAGTAAATTTTAAAGACTGAAGATGAATATTAAACACCCTCATAGTGTCATTGTTTTTTACGATGTCTATATATTCAAAAATAGAATTGTATTCCCCGGGATGGTTTTCAATCATTTCATGATGAACAATTGGATATTTGCTAAAAATGATATTTCCAAAATGATGATACAAATCAAAATCCCAATATTTTCGATATGAAAAGTAATAATATTGCATTTTCATTCTGGTTTTAAAATCAGCAACGAGATTGATTGATTTTCTTATACTGTCGCCGGCAACCATTTCTTGAAAACAGGCTATATCAGGTTGCACCTGTTGAATCAACTCAATCATTTGATCTTTTTTTTCAGGATGTAAATGATGTTCGTTAATACAAAAATGCTCCACATTCCAGGACATCACCCGTATTCTATTTTTATCTTTGATAAAATTAAAACTTTGATATTTAGGAAAGCGAATTACCTCACGAAGGGGAAACCAGCAAAGAGTGATGGCAACGATACTAATGATTGAAAATGATTTTTTATAAATCAACCAAAAAAAAGAGAACCCAACTAGTATGAATACACTATAAATAGTAGCGAGTGTAAATAGTCCAGTAAACCAATATTTTCCGTCATTTATTTTTGATCCATAGCAACCTAATAATAAAATCACCGCAATGATTATATTGATGATTACTAAAATAATTCTCGTTGTTTTGCGTAAGAGAGAAGTGGACATACTTAAATTTACAACCAAATTGAATTCAAAGTGCTAAAGATTATCTTCATATGAAGCTTTTTTTAAAAAATCTTTTTCTTCTTCTGTCAAGCTTTCATAGCCGTTCAAATTGATTTTATCCAACAATGCATCAATTCGATCTTGGGTAACACGCTCTTTTTTTTCGTAAGGTGTTCTGTTGCCGGCGGTGTAAAATATTTTGTCTTTAACGGAATTTATTTTATGGTTCTTAGGACTAAACAAATGAAATATTTTGTAATAGAAGAGATTCATCCATGTGCAGATATCGATTCCCTTTTTTAATAATAAAACAATGGTCCAACCCGCAATGATTCCTCCAAGATGAGCTACACCCAAGGCATATAAATTTCCATGAATGCCAATAAAGTCAATGCATAAAAACACAATAAAAAATATCCATAATGGAATTCCATTTCTAATATGAGTAAGTAATCTATGATTGGGTGACAAAGAGGTTGCTGCTGTTGCTAAAGCTAATATGGAAGCATTAGCGCCACCTAAAAAGAGAACATTGGAGGCTCCGTTTTGGCTGATACTATTATAAATAAAAAATAGAAAAGCTCCTATCCATCCTCCATATATATAAATAGGAATTATTTTATTATTTGCTGTGAGGCGTTGTAAAATTGATCCAAATGACCATAGCCATAATATATTACTAAAAACTCGCCATAAGCCATTGCTGCCTTCGCTAAACATAAAGGTTATGATGGTCCAGGGCCGCTCTAAAAACATATAAAAACTTCCGGGTAATGTAAACCACTCTAAAACAGATTGGTTAAAAGAGGTGGCACTTTCTTCATAAAAAGAAAAAATGACTTGAATCGTAAATAATAATAAAAAGAAAACCGTGTTTAAAATAAACAAACCCATGATGGCATTGGAATCATTCCCAAGCGTTAATTTCTTTTTACGAAGATCTTTGTATTCTATATATCTGTCGGCCTCTCCCATATTAATAAAAATGTTGCTTATTTGTTTTGTTCCAAATTAGTACAATCAAAAATCCAACGAGCGCTCCACCTACGTGTGCAAAGTGCGCAACATTATCACCAGTTGTATTACTAATCCCTCCAAAAATATCTAATGCTAAAATTCCTAAAATTGCCCACTTGGCTTTTACAGGAAAAGGAATGGGCATGATAAACAATTCTGTATTGGGAAATGTATATCCATATGCAGCTAAAACGCCCATAATTGCTCCAGAAGCCCCTACTGTAGCATTTTTTCTAAGAATAGAAGCATACGTAATCACATCTTCACTATTTAATATTTGATGATCTATACTCCAATAGTCGTGAATATAATTACCCATTTGTGCCAATCCAGCAGATAACCCACAAATCAAATAAAAAATTAAAAATCTTTGCGGCCCCCAAACTCTTTCCATCATACTTCCAAACATCCACAAAGCAAGCATATTAAAAAGTAAATGAAAAAAACCTCCATGCATAAACAAATGTGTAACCAGTTGGTAAGGTCTAAAACACTCAGATTTGTAATGATGCAAAGCAAATAAATCGTTTACCCAACTTTCTTCATTTAGTCCTCCTAATGCCATTTGAGCAAAGAACACCAATGCGTTAATAATAATTAAGTTTAATACAATGGTAGGCGTATTTCTAAAACTATTTCTGATTTGCATAACGTAAAGGTATGGTAAGAAAGATAACGAACTAGATTTTGAAATCAAAATTACAGATAACTTGTAATGTTGATTCATTTTTTATGACTCTCTTTGTTCTTTTAATGATAATTTTGCTACACCATAGCACCAATTTATTTCATGATCCAATTTTTTAAAAAGTCTACCCAGTCGGCATTAACTACTTGCTATCTTTTGATATTAATCATATTTGTTAATAATAATAGTTACTCAAGACAGGTGAATGTTAATAGAATTTCCAGTTTACAAAATGCGATCAATAATGCTTTTGTAAATGATACGATTATTCTTGCAAACGGAACGTATACGACCAACAATATTATCATTGGTAGTAACAATATTACGGTAGTTCCAGCAACGCTTGGTGGTGTTTTTTTGAATGGTTACGATTCCATAGTAATTTCTGGTAGTCATGTTGTGTTTAGTGGTTTTCAATTTATTTCTGGCTCAATGTCTGGCGCTGTAATTAGTGTAACAGGAGACTATAATACTTTGTCACAACTTAATTTTAATGGGTACGTATCTTCAAAATTTATTAAAATATCTGGTCATAACAACACTATTTCCAATTCAAACTTTGAAAATAAATCCGGTACGGCGCCTATTGGGGTTCTTATTCAAGTGGATGCTTCTGCCACTACTGTTGGCTACAATGTGATTCGCTATTGTTCTTTTAAACATATTTATGGTACGGGGGGTGATTATGGAAATGAGTGTATCCGTATTGGTGAAAGCTCTATGTCAACCTTTGTTTCAAGAACGGTAATTGAATATTGTTATTTTGAAGATACCGGATACGGAGATAGTGAATCTATTTCAGTGAAATCACAAGAAAATTGTTTGCGGTACAATACCATGAATAATAATCCTAACGCAATGTTTTCATTTCGAAATGGAGATAACAATATAGCATACGGCAATTTTTTTTTAAGATCAGGAGGTATTAGATGCAAGCAAGCTAATAACATCTATTGTTACAATAATTATTTCGAAAAATCAGGCACAGGCATAGATCCGAATATACCAGGAAATGGCGGAAGGTCTGTTGTATTAGAATATTACGGTACAGGCTATGGTAACAATATTAATTTGTATCACAACACTTTTTATAAATGTAATTCTATAGAGCTTCAAAATGGTATTACTAATAATACATGGGCAAATAATATTTTTTATCAGGACTCCTTTAAAATTTTTAATAGTAGTTCTACCGGATCTATTTATAAATCCAATCTCTATCAAGGAACAATTGGAACAACCATCAGCAGTGGGATGATTCAAGCCAATCCTTTATTAACTCTTAATAGCGATGGTTATTATGGATTATCTGCAGGCAGTCCTGCCATAGACGCCTCTAGTACTATATATACTTCTCCATTAGGTATTGTAGGTATTGGAGCAGACTCAACCATTGCATTTGATATTCAAGGTCAAGCTCGGCCTTCTCAAAAAAACTTAAAAGATATAGGCTGTGATGAGTATCAATCGGGTATTCTTCTTAATCATCCCGTTTCTGCTTGTAATACAGGCCCTAACTATGAAATTATCTCTGCAGCGAATGGAGATTGGAACACTCCTTCTACTTGGGTAGGCGGTGTAGTACCTTCCTGTAACAACAAAGTGGTTGTTCGTCATAATGTAACCTTATCAACAGATGCTTCCTGTTATTCTATAAGAATTGAAACGGTTAATGGGTCGTTGCTAGTAAATCAAAATCACACATTGAGTGTGCTTCATTGATTACCTTATTATTTTTCTATGTTTTTGGGAGCAATGTAAGTAGTACAACACATTCGATATGATGCGTATGAGGAAACATGTCAACGGGTTGAACTTTTTCTACATTATACTTTTCTGACAGCAACGCAATGTCTCTTGCCTGTGTTGCAGTATTGCAGCTTACGTATACAATTTTAGGAGCCTCTATTTCTAAAAGCTTTACCACAAGCTTTTCGTGCATGCCTGCACGTGGTGGATCTGTAATAATCACATCCGGTTTTCCATGCAGTGTAAAAAAATCATCGTTACAAATTTTAATCACATCCCCCGCAAAAAACTCGGCATGTTGAATATTATTATTGATTGCATTTTTCTTTGCATCTACAATAGCATCTTCAATCACTTCTACCCCGATAATTTTTTTTGCCCCGTCGCTCACATATAACCCAATACTACCCGTTCCACAATATAAATCGTACACGGTTTCTTTGCCTGTTAGTCCTGCAAAAGATTTTGTAACATCATAAAGCTTTTCAGCTTGTTGGGTGTTGGTTTGAAAAAAAGATTTAGGACTAATGATAAATTCTAGATGTCCTAATTTTTCTATCACATATCCTTTTCCAAAGTATACAACTGGGGTTAAGTCATAAATGCTATCGTTCCATTTAGGGTTGATAGTATATAATAAAGTAGTGATGGCAGGCACTTGTTTCAATAGATATTCGAGTAGAGTAATGCGATCGCTTTCTGCTTCGTGATTCAAACAAATGTTAACCATTAATTCTCCCGTAGTGGTATAACGAATAATAATATTTCGAAGCCAACCGGTATGATTGCGGATATCATAAAACGCCCATCCTTTTTCATTGGCGATTTCTCTGATACAGTTTCGAATGGTGTTGTTTATATCATTTAGCAAAAAACACTCTTGGATATCAATAATTTTATCAAAAATCCTTGGCGCATGATAGCCCAGCGCATTTTGTTGAACAATGGGCTGTTCTAGTCCAATTTCTTCATTGGTTAAAAAGCGTTTATTGCTGAACGTGAATTCTAGTTTGTTTCGATACTCTTTTGTTTCTTCAGAACCAATAATGGGCAAGGAATCAGGTATGTTGGTTTTCCCAATCCTCTTTAAATTCTGATTCGCTTCCTGCTGTTTATATTCTAATTGTTTAGAATATGGCAACATTTGCCATTTACAACCTCCACATGTGCCAAAATGCTTGCAAAATGGAGCAAGTCTATCGACGGCGGGTGTTACAATTTCAATGGCACGTCCTTCAGCCCAGTCTTTTTTGCTTTTTACCAATTGAACATGGGCAATATCTCCTGGAATGGCACCAGACACAAAAATCACTTTCCCCTCATGCCTTACTAATGATTTGCCTTCTGCTGCATAATCCGTGATGAGTAGGTCTCGTAAAATGGGGTGGGGCTGTTTTTTTCTCACCCTGCAAATTTAGTTGTTCTCAACACAAAAAAAATTGTTAAGGAAATGTAATTTTGTCCTAGCTGTTACTATAGGAATGATGGAACAACAGTGATAATTAGATACATTTGCCTATAATATTTTAATGTTATGATTAAAAAACTATTTTTTCTACCTACGTTTTTACTTTTATTTTCTGCGATTCAAGCACAATCATTTAAAGTAACCCTAAAAGCGCCTAGTTATCAATCTGGTATTGCCTTTTTATGTTATCATTTGGGAAAAAACCTAAATATTGAAGATTCGTCTGCTGTAAATGAAAAAGGACTTGCCATTTTTACCGGAACAAGGAAGCTTCAAGGAGGTATATATTCAATTGTATTTCCAGGAAAAACGTTGACGATGGATTTTTTTGTTGACAAAGAACAAGATATCACCATAGAGGTAAATGACACTACTAATATGCTGAATGCTAAAGTTACAGGATCAAAGGAAAATCCGCTTTTTCAACAATATCAAAAATTTGTTGTAGAAAAAGGAACGGAAATGCAGAAAGAACGAGCGGCCTATAATGCTTCTACAACAAAGAAAGACTCTTCATTACATGAAGACAATTTTGCAAAATTAAGTAAAGATCTAAGTGCCTTCAGGGATACTATTATGAAGAAATATCCTGAATCTATGATGACATTGTTTTTAAACACAATGAAAGATCCTGAGATTTTATTTAAATCACCCAAAACGAAACAAGACTCCCTTGATAATTATAACTATTATAAAGCACATTACTGGGATGGCATTACATTTATGGATGACCGTATCATTCGCACACCGTTCTTCTTGCCTAAATTAGAGCGCTATTACAGAGATATTGTTCCGCAGGCTTCAGATAGCATCATTGAAGATTTAGACTACAAATTATTATTGGCAAGATCTTGTCCGGAAATGTATAAGTTTTTATTAAACTGGCTAACAGACGAATACATCAATCCTAAATATATGGGTCAAGATGCTGTGTTTGTTCATTTATTTGAGAAATATCATAGCAAAGGGTTAAGTAGTTGGTTAAACGAAAAACAAATGGATGCAATTTCTAAAAGAGCATACATGCAAATGAGTAATTTGATTGGTGTAAAGGCTGCAAATTTAGAAATGCTTGATTCATCAGGTAAGCGAACAGCTCTTTATGATCAAAAAGCTGATTATATGATTATGATTTTTTGGGATCCTACATGCGGACATTGTAAGGAAGAGCTACCCAAAATAGACTCTATCTATAGAGCGAGTTGGAAAAAACATGGAGTAAAGATATATGCAGTTTTGTCGGATAACGATAAAAAATCAGAGTGGGTAAAGTACATAAAAGAACACAAAATTGGTGACTGGATTCATGTATATGAAACCAAAGAAATGGAAAAAGCAGTCGAAGAGGCTAAAGTGCCCGGCTTTCGTCAGTTATATGATGTGATACAAACGCCTACTTTATATCTATTAGATAGCGACAAGAGAATTATTGGAAAAAAACTGGGTTGGGAACAGTTAAATGGTTTATTAGAAGTGAAATGGAATAATACAAAAGAAACACATTAAAAAGCCTATTTCTTTATGAAATCATTTTTATTAAGCGCCACTTTTTTTATTTTTTCATTCTATTCTCATTCACAAGCCTTAATTACCATTGGAAAAAATACGGTTTCAAAGGATGAGTTTTTAAAAGCCTATAACAAAAATAAAACGGCGGTTACAGATAAGGAGAAATCTATCAGAGAGTATGTTACTTTATACACCAATTTTAAATTAAAAGTTCAAGCCGCAAAAGAGCTTCGCTTAGATACGTTACCAACGTTAATAAATGATGTGGCTACATTTAGAACACAAACAGAAGAAAACTACATGGTTGATTCTTCTGTAGTAAGATCTATGTTGGACGAAGCTTTTCAAAGAAATCAGCAAGATCTTCATGTGGTTCATTATTCTATTGCCATAAGTCCAGACGCTTCACCAGAGGACACAGCCGAAAAGTATAAAGCTATTCAAGAGTTGTATAAAAGCTTAAGTTCTGCTTCTTCTGTGGCAAATTTTGAAAGCACTAGTCAAATCAAAGTGTCCGATTTTGGATATGTTACAGTGTTCACGCTGCCCTATCAATATGAAAATATTATTTATGGGTTAAAAGTTGGACAAGTATCCAAGCCCTATCGTTCAAAAAAAGCTTGGCATGTTTTTAAAGTGGTTGATCAGAGGAAAAGTATTGGCAAATGGAAAATTGCTCAAATACTATTAAGTTTCCCGCCTAACGCAAAAGATGAAACGAAGCGTATCGCTACTAGGTTAGCTGACTCATTGTACAATGTGTTACAAAACGGTGCAGATTTTGCCAAAATAGCCACTGCTTACAGTGAAGATAAACTGACGTATTTAAACGGCGGAGAGTTACCAGAGTTCAGCACAGGCAAATACGATTATAATTTTGAAAAAGAAGCGGTTGCGTTATCAAAAGACGGAGATGTTTCTCATCCTTTTATTACCGCTTTTGGAGTTCATATCATTAAAAGATTAGGATGGACGCCAACACCTATCAAAAAAGATGATGAAACTTTTCAGTTTGAACTGAAGCAAAAATTATTACAAAGCGATCGTGTTAAAATAGCTAAAGAAAAATTTGCAAAAGACATAGCTTCAAAAATTGGATTTAAAATAAATACAGTAGTAAAACAAGAAGATATTCTTCGATTTTCAGATACGGTCATGACGAATCCAGCTAGCGAATTAACATCACAACTACCTATTAGTGATAAAATTATTATTAGTTTTTCGAAGGGAAGTGTGAAAGGAAAAGATTGGCTTGAGTATGTGAGAGAATATAAAACTAATACAGAGTTGTACAAAGAAGAAACCAATGCTCAACTTTGGGATAAATACAAAATGGTCGCCAGCATGGATTATTATCGTAAACATTTAGATGAGTACAGTAAAGAATTCAGCTACCAATTACAAGAGTTCAGTGAGGGAAATATGTTGTTTGAAATTATGGATAGAGAAGTATGGTCAAAAGCTGGTAAGGATTCTGTTGGCTTGTCGAATTATTATTCTGCAAACAAATCAAAATACAAATGGGATGCGAGTGCAGATGCTGTTATTATCAATTGTTCTGAGGAATTGTTAGCTAAAGATGCAAAAGACAGTTTATTGTCTGGTATATATTGGAAAAATCTGGCACTCAACGATCCGGCTCATTATCAAGCAGATAGTGGAAGATTTGAACTTGCGCAACTTCATGAATCTCAAAAAGCCATTGATGGATATGTGTCTGGTATTACAGTCAATTCAGACGGCACGGCAAGTTTTGTACAATATCTTCATTTGTACGAACCCAATCAACAAAGAAGTTTTGAGGATGCAAAAGGTATGCTGATCAACGACTATCAGGTGGTATTGGAAAACAAGTGGATTGAGTTATTAAGAAAAAAATATCCGGTAAAAATCAATGAACCACTTTTAAAAAGCATCATAACTCATAATGATTAATTAACCGATTTATTAATAAATTATTGCGGTTATACTGTACTTTTGCACACTAAAGGCATTCTGATTACTTTATTAACATTACATTTCATGAAAAAGTCATTTCTGTTTATCATATTATCATTCCTGGTTTCCCATTCATTTGCGCAATGTCCCGATTTATTACAAGCTATGGTAAATTCTTGTGGAACAAGCGAAGGAAACAATGAGTTTGTGGTATTTAAAACGCAAGCATCTGATAGTGCAGGTGCATATACATTAAATTACGGAAGCAGTAATCCACCATCTGTAAATAATCTGGCAGGTGTAGATGCTACTGTTAAAACAGGAACGGGTTCAGTAACCACAACAGGCAATTGTTCTGTTGTAGAGGTAACATCTTCTTCGACTGTGATACCTTCTGATGTAAAAGTGATTTTTATCTCAGCTTCGTTGGATCAGAATTATGATGTAACAGGATTATGTGATGGAACGAATCCTATTTATGTGGTGTATATCAAAACCAATACCGCAGGTGGAACAAGTAGTAATTGGTCAGTAGGAGGAACTATGTCTAACTCAACTTCTACACCAAGATATTTACAAGTAACATACATAGGGTCTATTTCTTGCAGCGGTACCAACGCTCCCGTGAAAGCATATTCTGCAGTCGGTAATTGGACAAATCTTTCTGGTACATCTGGTGATGGAAATTTCGTAACATGGGCAGATACGGCTGCATCATATGGCAATAACGGTTGTACATCCATTGTAACTCCTCTATCATTAATTTCATTTCAAGCAGAAAACAAAGAAAACATTGTAGTAATCAAATGGACCACCGCTCAAGAAATCAATATGGAAGGGTATGAGCTTCAACGTTCTACAGACGGCCTAAGTTTTAAAGACCTCAAGTATTTACCCGCAAAGAATCTAAGCACATTCAATACATATCAGTATGATGACAAAGAAAATCTTCCTGGCGTGGTTTATTATAGACTAAAAATGGTAGATCATTCAGGGAATGTTAGTTATTCAAAAATTGTATCAGTAGTGTCAAAAAACAATCAATTGGGTGCTATAAATTTATATCCCAATCCTTCAACTGATGTTATCAAAATCCAATACTATTCATCTAAAGCTACTCAAATAAAAATAGCCATCTTTGACATGCAGGGTAGATTGATACTACAAAAATCACAACCATTAATCACAGGTTATAATGAGTGTGCCATACCTGTAAAGTCTATAGCCACCGGAAAATACAGTGTACAAATGATTACAGAATCTAATACTCAGGTGATGAGTTTTTATAAAAAGTAATTATTTTATAATAAAAAAATAGATAGATTGGTGTGAACTATTTTGGGAGAATACTGTATTGAGCAAGCTTTTCTTTATAGATATCGATAATTATTTTTTCATCAAATTGCTGTAATACCTTTTCTCTTCCTGCTTTGCCCATTTTGTTTTTTTCTTCGGCTGGCAGATGAATGAATTGTATCATTTTTTCAGATAATCCAATTACATCTTTGGGCTCGCACAAATACCCATTAATACCATCGTCAACCACTTCTTTACAACCCGGAACATTAGTAGTTATAATAGGCTTTTCCATACTAGCTGCTTCCAAAAGAACTTTTGGGATTCCTTCTCTATAAGATGGTAATACAACAACAGAAGCGTTTTCAATATATTGTGAAACATTATTACTGCTTCCTAGGTAACTAATAATTCCTTCTTTTTCCCAGGTTAAAATTGTTTTCAAGGAAATCGATTCTGGATTACCTGAATCTAGCTGTCCTAATAATTTTGAATGTATTATATATCCTTTTGCGATAAGTAATTTGCTTGCTTCCACAAACACTTGAACCCCTTTGTCGTATAGCATTCTAGATACTAAAAGAAACTGAGTGGTTTCCTCGGTAATGATTTTTTTAGAAGGATAAAAAACAGAAGTGTTAACTCCTTCACCAGGTAAAATAAACACATTGCCTTTAGTGATTATTTTATGTTCTTCAAATACCAGTTTGTCGCTTTCATTAAGAAACCAGATTTCTTTTGAAAAGTAGGAGCTAAGTTTATAAAGGTATTTTACAAAGTAGAACAACATTCCTTTTTTTGAAAATGCGTTTCCAAGGCCGGTAGCTATACTTATACTTCCGATTTTACAATACTTAGCTGCTAATGTTCCGTAGATATTAGGTTTTATGGTGTAGTGAAAAATAAAGTCGGGTTGTAGTTTTTTATAAATCTTGATATATTCATTCAGTAAAAAAAAATCCTCAAAAGGATTAATGCCTGATCTATTTAATTTTTTTACGGGATAAAAATCAATGCCAGCCTCAATGATTTTCTCAGTATATTCATCCTTAGGCGCAATCACACAAACCTTGTATCCATTTGACAACAGATTTTTTAATAATCCCAATCTGAAATTGTACATACTCCAGCTAGTATTTCCAGAAAAAACAATCAGCATATTGTTGGATATTGTTATATCTAAATAGAATGAAAGCAAATGTAAATATATATTTTTAGAATCTTTCTTAATAATAATACCTTTACTTTTTAATTTAATTCTTCTTTTGTGAAAAGCTTTCAATTTAGCGTTGAATGAATCGAATTTTAGTAATAGAAAACAATATACTTGCAACGAATACAATACGAAAAACATTTGTATTGTCCTTAATACAACAAGGGTATGATGTGATGGTATTAACTACAGGAAGTAAAGAAGAGATTGACTATGCGAAATCAAATGGATGCATCATCACAAGTATTAGTAGCAGTACTCAAAACCCATTCACCATTATTAGATATATTCTTAACATACGGAAAGTAATCAAATCGTACAATCCCGATGTTTGTCTCACATTTACCATAAGGCCCGCTATTTGGGGTAATTTAGTTACTAGAATGTTAGGCATTCCAACCATTACGAACATTACAGGAATTGGTCCTTTGTTTTCGAGTAAAAAAATAACTTACAAGATCGCCAGGATGTTGTACAAGTTTATTTTAAAAAAAACCGATACTATTTTTTTTCAAAACACTGATGACAGGGATCTATTTATAAAAAATAATTTTGTTCATCACCAAAATATAGATTTGCTTCCTGGGTCAGGCGTGGATTATGAATATTTTGCCCCCATAAAAAAAACTGTTGATAACGATGTTTTTGTTTTTTTGTTTATTGGCAGGTTATTGAAAGATAAAGGCATTACTGAGTTTGTAGCCGCCTCTAAAATTTTACAACAACAAGGCGTAGTTGTAAAATGTTTAGTAGTAGGTTCTCTTTGGAATCAGAATTTAAAGAAAAACACTATCACCCAAAAGGACCTAGATGAATGGATGGCAGATCATTTGATAACCTATATCGGTCATTCAACAGATGTAAGGATTCAAATTGCTAATGCTGATTGCATTGTATTACCATCTTATAGAGAAGGAACGAGTAATGTATTATTGGAAGCGTCTAGCATGGAAAGGCCTTGTATCACTTGCGACACTACAGGATGCCGTGAAATTGTTATTCATAATGAAACAGGACTGTTATGTAAAGTAGCAGATGCGGAGGATCTGGCAGAAAAGATGAAACAAATGATTTTGTTGCCTAAGGAAAAAAGACAAGAAATGGGTATAAAAGCGAGAAACAAAGTGATAAAAGAATTTGATAAAAAGATAGTAATTCAGAAGTACCTTACTGCATTGACATCTATTCTTAAAAAATAGTTTTCAGTTATTTACGCTGCGGATTATTTTTTTGTAGAGCCTCTTTTAATTAATGAGGAAGCCACCACTGTTTTTTCTGGAATTATAGAGTTGCCTCTTTTTTCAATCAATTTAAAAATTAACAAAGCGGACTCTCTACCTATTTCATAGGCAGGCTGTGTAATGGTGGTAAGTGAAGGTTTTAGAAGGGCTGCCGTGTGTAAATTTGAAAACCCAATGATTTTTATGTCTGCAGGAATGTTAAGATTTAGCTCATCACAAACTTCATAACAAAGAAGGGCTAGTTTCTCTACCGATGCAAAAATGCCGTCTGGTCTATTTTTCTTTTTTAAAAGATTCTTGATGAGTAATTTATTTTTTTCATCATCTTGACTGCATTCTATTATTAGATTTTTACTATTTGGAAGATTATTTTTTTTTATTGAATCAATATATCCAGACTTTCTCTTGTTGCTAATAGAGAGGTTGTTAGAAATGGAAAGAAAGGCAATTTTTTTGCAACCTGCTTCAATTAAGTGTTCTGTAGCACTTTCCCCGCTGTCATAATCATCTGTGGTTACTTTGGGTACATTAATGTGTTCGGCAACCCTGTCAAAAAGTACAATAGGAAGCTCTTTTTCTTTAAGTTGTTGAATATGGCTAAAGTCTGTAGTTTGACTAGAAAGAGACATCATGATTCCATCCACTCTGCCATTTTGCAATAATTGAGTTACAGAAACTTCTTTTTGAGCGTCTTCATGAGTAAGGTATATTAATACATGGTATTCTTTTTCTTGTGCAACGGATTCAATACCATTGATTGCTAATGCAAAGAAAATATTGTCAATTTCTGGAACTACTACTGCAATTGTTTTACTTTTTTGTTTTCGTAAACTACTTGCAAAAGGGTTTACTTGATAGTTTAGCTCTTTAGCTTTAGCCAAAACAGCTAATTTAGTTGATGCGCTAATTTCATGACTATCTCTAAGGGCTTTAGAAACAGCGGAGATGGATAAATTTAGCTCTTTGGCTAGTTGTTTAAGGTTCATTGATAGCAGCAATCAAAAATTCTAACAATTCTACACTTTTTTGAGTGAATATACCACACGAATTTACGAAAATTTACTAAAACGTTTTCGTAAATATTTTTCATTTGTAAACGTCAAATAAGAGTTAGATGAATGATTTTTACAATCGATTGCGAACTGAGATTGTTTGTTGCCTTTAGTTTGTAACTTAGATTATAGTTCTCATCATTTTTTATTTGCATTTAGCCATTTTAATAAAATTTAAGTATGAAAAAAATTTACACAAAAAGTGTTTTTCAAGTAACCTTTTTATTGGGTTGTTTCATTGGATTATTAAGTATGCATCCAGTATTTGCCCAGCAAACTATTGGTGCGCACCCCTCTATAGATGCGGGTTTCGAAAACCAAAG